>DASXPC010000228.1:0-22416 GCA_036493815.1 Fimbriiglobus sp.
GACGAACAACTCCCCCTGCACCGGCTCGTCGGACCGCTTGCCCATCGCCATCCGGAGGCCCTCCGTCAGACGCACGATTCGGACGGCCGAGTGTAGCGCCACCGGCGGGGATGTTCAAGAGTTGTTCAACAGGCTGTTAGCAATGTCTTCCGTGCTGACACCGGTAATTGACGCCTTCTCCTTATCTACACGGAAAACATAATGCGACCGGTTAGCCTCGAACGTGTCGTCCACGTCAACGACGTCTTTCGACTCCGCGAAGAGTTTTCGGACGTGCCGTGTATCGGCCCTGAAGGTCGCGTCACTTTGCCCGGACTTCGGATACACTTCGGCAACAAGCGTGCTGAGTACCGGTGGACCGGGAGGTACTTCCACAATCTTTAGTCTCGCCTTGTAATTGTCGGCGACAGCCTGGAGGTTCTTCCGCAATCGAAGAACGATGGCAT
Source organism: Fimbriiglobus sp. (assembly GCA_036493815.1). Lineage (GTDB taxonomy): Bacteria > Planctomycetota > Planctomycetia > Gemmatales > Gemmataceae > DASXPC01. The sequence continues at coordinate 447 of DASXPC010000228.1, forward strand.
GGCTCTGGTATCGCCGCTCTTCCTTCGGGATCAGGTTGACCCGTAAGTCGCCGCGATGCGGTTCCTGTCGCAGATAGTAATGGCGGACCATTCCATTGAAATCCATCGGCGAAGACGTGCCGGCATAGCTGAGTACCTCTTTTACCTCGGGTGCGCTTCTCACCTCGATCGCGAGTGCATTAAGGGCAGCGTCGGTTTCCTCAACCGTCGAACCTTCGGGCAAATCGACCAACATCTGGAACTCGTTCTTGTTATCGAACGGAAGCATTTTGAGCGGAACGAGTCCGATCGCCGGCAACGCCATCGAGGAAATCAATAACAGCATAGTGAAGCCGATGAGTGCCCAAGCGGCGAGGCGGGAGTTCAGAAACGGCATCAGGACCGCTTTGTATACGCGATAGGTGAAAGTCTTGTGCGGATCGACTGGTTCATGCCCACCCTTTCCGTACACCCCTTTGAGCACATGGTAACTAAGCCATGGAGTCACGGTGAACGCCACGACCATCGACATGAACATCGCGACCGGCACGTTAAGTGCCATCGGTTGCATGTACGGCCCCATCATGCCGGTGATGAACAGCATGGGCAGGAAAGAGACCATTACTCCCCCTCATGTGGCTAATTTCTATGTAATAATTACAAATGACGAAGTATCCAGGGGTTTCTTTGCACGGTTTACAATGAAGTTGGCCACGTGATTGGGAGTACCACGAGCGTCGCCACGATTATGGGAGGCCGGACTTCGTTCACGGCTTCGAGAACCGCTTCCTTCGGCGGCTTTTTTCGCAGTCCGAAATGGCGAAAAATGTTTTCCACGTCCACGATCGGATCGTCCACTACCAGTCCGAGGGCCAAGATGAGGGCGAAGAGGGTGACACGGTTGATCGAATAACCCGCGAGATAGTTCACCAGCAGCGTAAGCGCAAACGTCAACGGCACGGCCGTGACGACGACGACCGCTTCCCGCCAGCCGAGAGAAAACATGACCAGTGCGGAAACGATGATGATGGCCAGGCCGAGTTCGCGGATCAATTCGGTGACCTTTTCGTCGGCGGTTTCACCGTTGTTTCGAGTGATCCGCACTTCGATGTCGTTCGGGATAATATCCTGCCGGAGTTGGTTTACCTTCGCTTCGAGGGCGTGAGCCACGGCAACGGCGTTACTGCCCTTCCTCATAGCCACACCGACCGTGACCGCGGGGTAGTCCATCCCGCTCGGCTTTTCGCCCTTCTCCCCCGGGCCGAAACTGATCCGTGTGTAATTCGCCGGGTCTTCGGGACCGTCCGAGACGGTGGCAACGTCCCGCAGATAGACCGGACTTCCGGCGAATACGCCCACAATCAGCGTGTCCGCTTCCCGGGTGGTTTGCACGAACGGGCCGCTTTCCACCGAGAATTCCCGGTTATCCGTGACGAGTGCTCCCGCTTGCACGTTTACGTTCGCCCCGCGCAGTACCCGGTCGACATCGAGTGAAGTCACTTGACGCGACGCCATTCGTTCCGGATCGAGTTGAATTCGAAATTGCCGTTTCCGCCCGCCAACAATTTCGGTCCGTGCCGTTTCGGGTACGACTTGAAGAGCCACTTCCACCTGTTCGGCGACGCGACGGAGCGTGAAGTCGTCGGACGTCTTGCTCCAAAGAGTGACGTTGACGAAGGGAACGTCGTCGATCTCAATCGGTTTCACCACCCAGCCGGTGACTCCGGGGGGGACTACGTCCGTATTCATCGAGATCTTGTTGTAAATTTTGACGAGGCTGTTCTCGCGTTTCTCCCCGACGTAAAACCGTACGGTCACGACCGCCTCGCCGGGACGGGACATCGAGTACACGTACTCCACGCCGTCGATCTGAGAAAGCAATCGCTCCAGCTTCGACGAAACCAGTTGTTCGACCTCCTCGGCACTCGCACCGGGCATCCGCACGTACACGTCTGCGATTGGCACGACGATCTGCGGCTCTTCCTCCCGCGGGGTGAGAATCAGGGCCGCGGCTCCACCCGCGAGCATGACGAGGATGATGAGCACGGACAGGTTGCCGTGAAGAAAAGCTGCTATCAAGCGGGAAACGATGCCGCCGTCGGGGGGTTTGGTACTCATGCCGATAGTTCCATAAAAAGCCGTATGCGACTCACTGGTTCGGCAAGGCAATCTGTTCGCCGGGCGATACCCCGGAAAGGATTTCAACCTTACCGCCGGAAACACGACCCACTCGAACGAAGCGACGGGATAGAGTCCCATCACTTTCTGCCACCTCAACCAGATCGAGTTGTCCCCGTTGCAGGACGGCCGTCTTTGGCAGCCAGACCCGTTCGGCTTGACCGACGGGAATCGCGGCCCGGCCGTACATGCCCGGCAGGACGGGATTGGACGTGGTCTGCGGTAGAGCAATCTTTACTAGAACCGACCGACTGGCCTGCTGGGCAAGTGGCACGATTTCTCGAACGGCGGCGGCCGCGACCAGTTTGTTCGCGTCGATGCGGATATCGAGCTTCTGTCCGACCGTGATCCCCGACGCCAAACTTTCCGGCACGTTCACCTGAAGTTCGAGGTCGTTCGGGTCGTAGACGGTGAGCAGGGGCTTCCCCGGCGTCGCCACGTCACCCGGCTCGACGAACCGATCCGAAACCAGACCATCCGCGTTGGCAACGATCTTCGTGTAGGTGATCTGAACTTCGATCCGGCCGATGGTTGCTTTCGCCCGATTCACCTGCGTTTCGGCAACCCGGAAGGCCCCCTCCACGTTGTTGAGCTCTTCGGCGCTCACCGAACCACCCAAGGCTTTGATCCGCTGGTAATTCGATCGGCGGGTGACGAGATCGGCTTCGGCGGCCGCGAACGCAGCGGCCGCCTCCCGTTGCCGGGCAAGAAGTTCACGATCATCGAGTACGACGAGTACTTCACCGACTTTGACCCGATCCCCAGGCCGCGGCTTGATCTCCCGGACTGAGGCCAACAACTGGCTGGCCACCTCCGTCTTGCGGCGGGGTTGAACGGACCCGACCGCCGTCACGGTTTCCATACCGACGGTTCGCTCCGCCGTAACGAGAGTGCGTCCGGCCGACTTGGGACGTTCGACCGGCACGACCCCGGGCGGCACCTTCTCATGGAACGCCCCACCCATCCAGGCCAGAAATAATCCGAGGGCAGCGATCGCGAGGATGACGATTACAAGTTTCTTGACGACCCCGAACGCGCGTGCAATCCATTCGGGTCGATGATCGATTGGCATGACCTATTCCCCGTCCTTTTCTGGCGGCCGTGAATCGATTGCTGTTGGAGTGCACAGCCGCGACCGCGGCTGACAGGACTCTGACATTCAAGTCCGAACTCCCATTTTTGGAAGCACCCAAATTTGCAAGACGACCCAGCCGACGATGCAACCGAGCAGAATCAGTGGTTCCATAAGTTGAATGCTCCTGCGAATGGGCGATGCCCCGTTCGCTCCTCGACGAATTTCGTGACCACTTTCATATGTACCAGAATCATTTTTATGATCTCGGCTTCATCGGACGTTCCCGTTACTTTGACGCGTTTTCCCGGGTCAAGGTCGAGTTCATTTCCCGCCGGCGAGGCGGCTCGCGGTGAGTTCGAGCATCTGGCGGGTGATTTCGTGCTGCCGCTCGCGACGCTCGAGCGCGGTCAGGTCGTCCACCATCCGCCCGGTGTTTCGGGTGGCCCCGTCCATCGCCACCAGACGGCTCGCCTGCTCGCTTGCGTACGACTCGGCGGCGGCGCGGTAGAGGGCGATGTAGGCGAACTGGCTCACCAGCCCGGCGACGAGTTGCGGGTCGGCGAGGTAACGGCAGTAGGCGTTCGGCGAGTGGGCGGGCGGCAACACCGAGGGATCGAACGGCAGAACCCGCTCGACGGTCGGTTCCTGCTCGCTGACCGAGCGGTAACGGGCGTAGACGACGTCGACCGCCGTGATCGCCCCCGAGACGTATTCGTGGTCCGCACGGGCGGACAGGCGGCGGACGAGGTCGCGGAGGCCGGCAAGGGAGGTCGCGCCGGGTTCGATCTGGTCTGGGACGAGCCCGCGGGCCGCTATCGCCCGGCTGCCGCGGTGCCCGACCGAGACGAGTTGGACTCTTCCGCTGCGGCCGAGGTCGCGATGAGCCGCGATGGCTCTTTCGATGATCGCGTGGTTGAAACCGCCGCACAACGGTTGCTCGGACGTTAACACGATGAGCAGGACCGCCGCCGGTCCGGATCGGGGAGCGGGGAGGGTTGCGATCTGTCCGGCCGCGCTTAGGCCGCGGAGAACAACTTCCCGGTACTGCCGGGCCGCGGCCATTGCCCGTTGGGCCGCAGAGATCCGCCCGGCCGCGGTCGCGCGCATCGCGGAGACCACGTCCCGCACGGCCTCGACGGCGTGCCGCCGGTCGTGGGTCGATTGCAGACTCACGACTCTCCTCCCGCGGGCGGTGCGAACGCACTTCGCTCGGCTGTGATCGCCGCCCGGAGTCGCGACTCCGTGTCCGGCGTCATCTTGTCGGGTTTTCCCAACTCGGTGAGCAACTGTGGCTCGCTGTCCTCCAATCGCCGCGAGAGGGCGGCGAGGAACGCATCGATTCGCTCCACCGGGACCGTGTCGAGCAAGCCGTCCCGAACGGCAAACAGACCGGCCACGAGTTGCCCGAGTTGCCGCGGGGCGTGCGGCCCTTGCTTGAACGCCTCGCGAAGCCGTTGACCTTTCCCAAGCCGCTGCCGGGTTTCGGCCTCCAACTCGGCCCCGAAGCGGGTGAAGGATTCGAGCTCCGGAAGCTGGGAGTAGAGGAGTTTCAGGTCACCGACCACGTGCCGGAGGCCCGGCGGTTGGGCTTTCCCGCCGACGCGGGAGACGCTTAAGCCCACGTCCACCGCCGGCCGCTGGCCCTCGTTGAACAGCCGGGTGTTGAGGTAGATCTGCCCGTCCGTAATCGAAATCAGGTTTGTCGGGATGTAGGCCGCGACGTTCCCGGCCTGGGTCGTCGCGATGGGGAGGGCCGTAAGGCTCCCGCTGCCAAGCCGGTCGTGCAGTTTGGAGGCGCGTTCGAGGAGCCGGGCGTGGAGGTAGAACACGTCGGCCGGGTAAGCCTCGCGGCCTGGTGGCCGGCCGAGCAGCAGACACACGCGGCGGTAGGCGTCGGCGTGCTTGGTGAGGTCGTCGTAGACGATCAGGACGTGCCCGCCGTCACGCATGAGGTACTCGCCGACCGTGCAGGCCGAAAACGGCGCGAGGTACTGAAGTCCCGGGGCGTCGTCGGCGGTCGCGGCTACGACCGCCGTGTATTCGAGAGCTCCTTGTGCGGCGAGCGCGTCCACGACTTCCGCGAGCGAAGCCTTCCGCTCGCCGATTGAGACGTAGATGCACTTCACGCCGGTGCCGCGCTGGGCGAGGATCGCGTCGAGGGCGATGGTCGTCTTGCCGGTCGCCCGGTCGCCGAGGATCAATTCCCGCTGGCCGCGGCCGATCGGGAGGAGTGCGTCGATGACCTTCGTGCCGGTGTGCAGAGGCTCTGTGACCGGTTGGCGGTCGGCGACGCCCGGGGCCTCGCGCTCGACCGGCCAGACCGCGTCCGAGCGGAGCGGCCCGCCGCCGTCGAGTGGAACGCCGAGCGGGTCGATTACCCGACCGAGAAGTCCCGCTCCGACCGGGACGCTCGCCACCCGGCCGGTGAGCCGAACTTCGTCGCCTGCCGCCACCTTGTCCGCCGGGCCGAGGAAGAGCGCCCCGACTTCAGTCGGACGGAGGTCGAAGGCCAGCGCGGACAAGCCGCCGCGACACTCCAGCAACTCTCCGTACTTAACCGACGGCATTCCGTGCAGGTACGCGACTCCGTCGCCGACCCGGACGACGTGCCCGACTTCCCGTCGGCGGACTTCCCAGCCGACCGAGTTCAGTCTGCCCCGGAGCCGCTCACCAAGTGATTCAGCCAGTTTTGCCATTGCCGCCCCCCCTGACCGCGGTATTTGCCGCGGTGAGTTGGGCCGCTACCGTCGCGTCCCAGACGTGTCCGCCGACTCGTGCGAGCGCCCCGCCGACAAGCGCAGGCTTCACCTCGACCTTAACCTCGCAGGGGTGCCCGAGCATGTCGTGGAGCGCGGCGGTCAGGTTCTTCTGAAGTACTTCGTCGAGTGGTGCCGCGGACTCGACCACGGCTCCGCCGGTCCCGGCGTCTCGTCGGACGCGGTCTCGCTCGTCGCCGTTCACCCCCCGAATGGCCTCTACGAGGCGCCGCACGAGTTCCGCGTTGAGTGACGTCCCGCTCACTTCGGACAACAACCGTCCCGCCAGACCGACGGCCATTTGTCCGACTTCGCCTTCGATCCCGGCCAGTGTGTCCTGGCGGAGTTGTTCCGCGTCGTGCCGGGCCTGTTCGCGGACGGCCTTCGCGGCGGCGGCGGTCTCGGCCAATCGCTTCGTCTTTTCGGCCTCCGCCTCTTCGGCGGCCTTGTGGAGCAGCTCCTGGCGTTCCTTGTCCGACGCGGCGAGTTTTGCGGCGAGCTCGGACCGGGCGGCGTCGGCCTCTTTCCGGGCGGCCTCCGCGTCGGTCCGGGCTTTTTCGTTCTCCGCCTGCCGCCGGTCGATCGCTTCGCGGAGCGGGCGGTAGAGCAGCCGGTGCAGGACGTACGCCAGCACGAGGAAATTCAGAATTTCGAAGAGAAACGTCCACGGGTTGAACGTCACGGCAGCCCCGCCTACTTGCTGGTGAACGGATTGGCGAACAAGAGAATCAGAGCAACGACGAGGCAGTAGATGGCCAGCGACTCGATCATGGCGAGGCCAATGAACAGAGTGCGACTGATCCGCTCGGCCAGGTCGGGCTGGCGGGCCATCGCGTCCAAAGCGGAATCGACCGACCGCCCCTGGGCGAGGGCCGTGCCGATCGACCCGATGGCAACGGCGAGCCCGGCGACGACCATCGCCACGACGGCAAGAATGGTATGAGTGTCCACGATATCCTCCTTACTCCTTCGCCCGGACGGCGGCCGAAAGATAGACCACGGTCAACACGGCAAAAATGTACGCTTGCACCACGCCGGTAAGAACGGCCAGCATCATGATCGGCACCGGGACCAGCAGCCCGGCGATTGCCAAGAGTACAGCGATGATCAGCTCTTCACTAACGATATTTCCGAACAGCCGCACGGAGAGGGCGACGGTTCGGGACAACTCGCTGACGATCTCCAGTGGCAATAGGAACGGACTCGGCTCCAGGTAATGCTTGAGGTAACCCTTGAGCCCCTTCGTGCGGATGCCATACACCGGGACTGCCAGGAAGACCACCACGGCGAGGGCGGCGGTGGTCGAAAAGTCGGCCGTGGGAGACTTCATACCGGGAACGAGGCCGAGCAGGTTTGCGACGCCGACGAAGAGTGCGAGCGTCACCACGAGCGGGACAAACGGCCGGGGGTCGCGACCGAACATCTCTCGCATTACCCCTTCCAGGTGTTCGACGACGAACTGCGCGACAACGCTCCACCCGTTCGACCCCTTGCGAAGTCCCGCTCGTGCGAGTAGGGCGAACCCGACGACGACGACCGACGCGGCCAAGGTGTAGGCCACAGTCGCCGTGACCTCCACCGGACCGACCCGGAACAGGACGGAGGGAACAATGCCCTCACCGACCATCGGCTGGCCCTCCGTTTGATCGCACCAGATGCCATCGGGCGAGGGACATTCCCCCCAGTCCGGCGGCCAGGGCGACGGGGCCGCCCGACTTAAGCAAGCCGTAGAACGTGGCCGCCGCCAACCCGAGCCGCGCCGTCCGGCCGGCGGCGAGCCGTTTCCAACTACCGGGGCGGAGACTACGGACACTCAACAACAGCCCGCCGAAGTAGGCGAGTCCTAGACCGAACCCCGTCCCTGCCGCCACTGCCCAGTTCATTGGTGCAACTCCCGGTTCATGGCCCGCCATGCCGCCACACAGCCGATTGCGAGGCCGAGCGTCAGGAGTGAGAGTGTCCAAAAGATTCCCGTTTCGTATCGCCCGTCTGCCCAGCGGCCGAGAAACGCCCCGCCGACCGCGGGCAGGGCGACCATCCAACCGACGGTCCCGACCTGACCGAGGCCCTGCCAGACGCTACGGCCGCGGGCGTCCCGGCGACGGTCGGCTTGACGCCCGACCTCGCGTACGAACTTGTCGCCGTTGTTGGTCGGGGAAGTCATGTCACTTTTGCTACGCGGGCCAGTTGCTTTGTCAGGGCGGTCCGGAGTTCATCGAACTCGTCCTGGGCGTGTCGCTCTTGGCGGCGCCGAGTGTCGAGGATCGTGGCGGCCTTCTCGGCCACGTCTTCGAGCCGGTCGGCAAGCACGGCTTCCCGAGTCACAACCGAGACGCGGTTGCCTTCGAGGAGAAGCACCCCGCCGTCAACCGCAGCGAACCGCTCGCGCCCGCCCTCGTCGGAATATACGAGCAACGCCGGAACGAGAACGGTGACGAACGGCTCGTGCCCCGGCCGTAGTCCGAACCGGCCGCTCGCGTCGGCAGCCTGGACGGCGGTGACGCGGGCGGCAAGCACCACCGCGTCGGGCACCAATATTTGCAGTTCGAGGGTCACGCCTTGATCTCCGCAACCGGTCCGATCATGTAGAGCTTGGCCTCGTCGGTCGCGTCGAACTTACCGGCAAGGATCGCTTCGCATCCGCCGATGGTGTCGTCGAGGCGGACGTGCCGGCCCTTGATGCCGGTGAAAGTCTCGGTCACGAACATCGGCTGGGTCAGGAAGCGCTCCAACCGGCGGGCGCGCTTGACGACGCGCTGATCCTCGGCGGAAAGTTCTTCCATGCCGAGCATGGCGATGATGTCTTCCAGTTCCCGGTAGCGGGCGATGGTTTCGCGGACGCTGAGTGCCACCCGGTAGTGCCGCTCGCCGAGGTGGGCGGGGTCGAGGAGGCGGGAGGTGGATGTGAGGGGATCGACCGCCGGGTAGAGGCCGCGGGCGGCCATCGACCGGGCGAGGACGATGCTCGCGTCGAGATGAGCGAAGGTCTGGGCGACGGCCGGGTCGGTCAGGTCGTCGGCCGGGACGTAGACCGCCTGCACCGAGGTGATCGCCGCGCCGTCAGCCGCCGCGACCCGCTCTTCGAGCGCCGCGAGGTCGTCCGCCAGAGTCGGCTGGTAGCCGACCTCTGACGGGAGCCGGCCGAGGAGTCCCGACACCTCGGAGCCGGCTTGGACGTAGCGGAACACGTTATCGACCAGGAACATTACGTCCCGGTGCTCGGTGTCGCGAAAATACTCCGCCATTGTCAGCGCCGAGAGCGCCACGCGATAGCGGCAGCCCGGGGCTTCGTTCATCTGGCCGAAGACGAGGATTGTCCGGTCGATGACCCCGGTCTGTTGCATTTCGAGCCAGAGGTCGTTCCCTTCGCGGGTCCGCTCCCCGACGCCGGCGAAGACGGCGACCCCGTCCCGCTGGTCGGTCATGGTGCGGATGAGTTCCTGGAGGAGGATGGTCTTCCCGACGCCGGCCCCGCCGATGAGCCCGGCCTTCCCGCCACGGGCGAGGGGGGCGAGAAGATCGATGACTTTGATTCCAATTTGGAGGAACTCGACCTGCCGCCGCTGCGCGGCGAGCAGGGGTGACGGGGCATGAATCGGGTGCCGATCCCCATTCGGGACGGGAAGTCCGTCGAGCGGGTCGCCAAGAACGTTGAAGAGCCGGCCGAGGGTGGCCGGGCCGACCGGCACCCGCACCGGTCCGTTGGTCCGCTCCGCAGTCATCCCTCGTGCCAAGCCTTCGGCGTGTCCGAGGACGATTGCCCGGATACCGGTGGGGCTGATATGGTGCGATACCTCCAGCACGACCTCCCGCTGGTCGGCGCGGAGGCGTAGGGCCTCGTAGATGGCGGGAAGATTCTCCTCCGGAAATTCGGCCTCGACGACCGGGCCGCGGACCGCGGTGATGCGGCCGGCCCGGTTCTTCGCCTCGTGCCCATTGGGGAGGGCCATGCGTGTTATTTCTCCCACCGCCACTCCCGGATCGCGGGCATTTCTTCACCGTACTCCCGAATGTACTCGCCGTGCTCGATCAGCTTGTCAAGTAGTTCTTGCTCCGCGTAAGCAGCCTTCGTGGGCGTAATCCTCCTTGGCGAGCTTGTCACTCAGGGTCAGGATCAGAATCTTCCCACCGACTTCCTCTTGTAACTCGACGGACATGTTGTGTCTCCTTCTGGTTGTTAACGAAGGGTCTTATTCGTACGCGATGCGGCCGGGCATACGCCAGATACCGAGCCAGGTCGATTCTCACCTGCATATCGGACCCACAACTGGTCGCCGAAAGACAGGATCGTGTGCTTCGGGTTCGTCTAGGGTTGCGCCCGGTTATTCAGGCCGGCCCGGTGGCATTTACACTTTGGGCTTGGCTTCCAGGTGTTCGAGGGCGGCAAGAACCTCCGGCAGGTGTGTGAACGCCGGCCCGCCCTGCATCAGGACGGCCACGCCCGCCGCTTCCAGAACCTGCTCGCGCGTGGCCCCCGCCTTGAGGCAGCCCTGCACGTGCAGGTTAATGCACGGGGTGCAACGATCCGCCAAGCCAATGGCCAAGGCGATCAGTTCCTTCTCCCGTACCGAAAGGGTGCCCTCCTTCATAATAACCTGGTGAAACGCACCGAAGGCCGTGGCCACGGCGGGAGCCTGCGACTTCATCTTCTGACGGTCGCCTTGCCAAGCTTCGAAGAACGATTCGACAGTAGTCATCGTTGTATTCCTTGTTCAATCGGGTGTGATATTGAGGCAAGCCGGTCAATCCCAAAACCAATTCACTTTGTTTCGGTCCTCGACAACCCTCAAGTGGCCAGACCGGTATTCGAATTTGGTCGAGGGTCGAATTGCAGATCGCGTGCCGAATCAACTTTCCCTTGAAATGTCTCGCCTCCTTGGACGAGGTGGTGTTAGTTGAGCCATGCTATTAATGGAGCATCCGGATGGTTGACCCGTCCCCTCCGTTACGATTATCATCCTTTGCAACCCGACAGTGGGCGGTTCTGACACACCTTCCTCACTCTGGTCGCTGCAGAATCGGTTCTTGTAATCTCGCACATGACGAGGACGTTGGAGGGATATCAGATGAACCGAACCGTCCACCCGCGATTCGTGCCGCTGCCGTATCAGGACGCTCGAGAGAGCGGCCGACTCATCCTCCGCGACGGCACGACCGCCCACGTCCGGCCGGCGCGACCGGAAGACCGGCCGTCGCTGGACGACTTCTTCCACCGCCTCTCGCCCGACTCCCGTCGTTGGCGATTCCTCTCTGTTTTCCCACCCTTACCGGAGCTGACCGGCCGGCTGGTCGCAGAGAGCGATCCGCATGCGGCGCTCACACTGGTCGTGGTCCGGACGTACGATGGCCTACCACGTGTCATTGCTTGCGCGGCGAAGTCGCCCTGTCGTCTTCTTCGCAGTTGCTCCTCATGGTCCTGTTGAAACGCTAGCCACTTTCACCCCTGCTACGAAATCGCACACATGTGGAACGAGGTGTGCCAGAACACCCCCTTCCGAACGAATCGTCGGAATCCGTCAGCCAGAAAAAGGGCACGAGATGTCGTGTGCCCGCGATTTTCCCGAAAGACGATCGGGACGGCATGTTCCTTGCTTTCCCATTCCTCGCCGCGATGCGACGATAACCGGGAATGACTTGAGGGGTAGCGTCCACCTGCCTATGAAACCCGGGGCGAAACCGAAGAAGATTACGGTCTGCGACGCCAAGTGACCCCGGCCGGCCACCGTCACGATTCGATGAGGTGGTGAGGGCCGGGCTCGTTTTTGCGAGACACATTCTTACCGACGAGGTTCTTATGACCGCTGCAAAGGTGCAACAATATCAGCGACAACTTCGGGAATTGGCGGCCCGCCTCAGTGGAGAAGTGTCCACTTTGCAGACTGAGGCGCTGCGCCCAATCGAGGGGTTGGCGGCTGTCGAACCGACCGATGGTGCGACCCGGGCGGCGGCGCAGGACGTCGAACTGACGTTAATCGGGATAGAGGGTCAAACTCTCGCGGAGGTGAATGGCGCCCTCGACCGGATAGACCGGGGGACGTTCGGCCGCTGTGAAAAGTGTGGACACACCATTGCCGCGGACCGACTCGAAACCATCCCCTACGCTCGGAACTGCGTCACCTGCGCCCGGACCGCAGCCCGCAACAGTTAGCCATCAGTCCGTCGCTCGCCCATCGGCCGCGCGGCATCGGTTGCCCGGCCGAACGTTCGAGGCCTGCACCAAAGTGGCACGACCCGGCGGGACCATCTCAAACGTCGGTTACCACGGCCACGGCGAATCCGTCCCAATCCCCGGCTCGAATGGGTAGTTGGGCCACCATATTCCTCCCCGTTTCGGGCGGTGAATAAACCTGCCAGATATTGCCGAGTATGATTCGCAATCCTTGAAAACCTTAATCCTCCAGAACTCCTTGTCGAACTAGTCTTGAAGGTTCTCCCAATTCAACGTCGCTCCGACCGCTTCCCGGATGCAACTGAGTCGATAAGCGAGTCGGCTGTAGGGGTCGAGTGCCAAGGCCGCCGCTTCCCTTGTGCGAACCTGACACACTTCACCCGTCTTTATCTTGCGAATCCACGGTGAAATGCATTTGGCACGGGCGTTGCGGTTGTGGTGAGTCCTACCCGTAGAGGACGAACAGTCATGTCGATCCTGGCACAACACGCGATTACTCCGCCCTTGTCCGGCCCTCACCTTCGAACGTACAAGGCAATCTTCCGACACCCAATGGCCCACAACCTGAAATGGGGCGACGTCCGGCGGGTTCTAGATGCCGTGGCGGAAGTGACGGCCGGGCACAACGGGCAGTTGACGGTCATTCGGCATGGGTGGACATTACACCTTCCCGACCACGCGAGCCGCGACGTCGTATCGCTGCCGGACGTCAAACGAATCCGGGATTTTCTCGAACAGACCGAACTGCCGTCCAAAGTGACTCCGGCCGCGGACGGACGCCACTGGCTGGTCGTGGTCGACCACTCTTGTGCCCGGATCTTCCACACCGAGATGCACGAGTCGAAGCCGGTCCGTGTCACCCCGCACGACCGGGAGGGTCACGGCAGGGAGATCCACCAGTTTCGGACTGACGGCAAACACCGCCCGATCCGAAAGGAGTTTTACGATGCCGTCGCCGACAGTCTGCGAGGGGCGGATCACGTCCTGATGTTCGGGCACGGCACAGGCGAGAGTGGGGCCATGAACGAACTATTCGCCAACCTCGAACGCCTCCACCCCGACCTCGCCCGCCGGGTTATTGGTCGGGTCGTGATTGACCCGTCCCACACCTCCGTGGACCAACTCCTGGCCCGGGCGCGGGAGTTCTATTCGGTTGTTCCCAAGAAGTAACCGGCAGGCTGAACTGCCGTAGTCCGAGAGTTTCATTATTCCCGAGGGTCGAATCATGAAGACCAACAGTCGCTTGCTGATCGCCGTCGCCGTCGTTGGGTGTGCGGCCGTCGCTACCTGGCAGGCCGCCGTGGCGGACGACAAGGGTAAGGGATCGCCGCCAACTGCCCAGGGGCAGCCGCCGATGACGGTTCAACTCCCGAACCGCAAAAAGATCATGGACGACAAGCTGAAGTATACCCAGCAGATCCTGACCGGCTTGGCGTTGAACGACCGGGACAAGATCAAGACGGCCGCCGACAAGCTCGTCGCTTTGAGCCAACTCGCCGAGTGGCTCAATGCCGACAAAACCGACGAGTACCAATTCCAGATGAAGGTGTTTCAGCGGGCGGCGAAGCGAATCGGCCGGCGGGCCGGGGAAAAGAACTTCGACGGGGTCATGCTCGCGTACACGGAATTGACGCAAACGTGTCTACGATGCCACCAAGTCGAACGGGACTTCCGGTAAGAAGCCGGCACGGCCGTAATGCCCACCCCTGTATCATTCAGAGCGAAGTGAGCATAGCTCCCTTCGAATGCGACCGTCCTTCACTCGGATATTATAGTTGGTCACTCGCTATCGGGGGCAAGGCATTGCGACCACCGGCGGGGGCGATGACGCCGGGGACTACCAGGTTGATCTGCCTGCCCGGGAAGACACACACGTTCCCGGGCGGGTAACAATTCCGAATTCTCAACCTCGGCCAGTTGCAACACTGGCCGACATTGATCGGGCACTTGTCGGGTTGAAGGATTGCCCTGCGGCGTGGGACTTCAGAGGGTTTCCGGTCCGGTTTGTGGTATAGAGGATTGCCACTGCTCATCCGGCATCGATGGCGCGGAAGAATCGCTGCTTGACGAACTCCACAGCAAGCAAGTACGCCGCTGCGACCGCCAGGAGAAACGGTGTGAACGCCCACGGGAGCTGCTGAAATCCGAGTGCACGGGCGATCGGTATGAACGGCAGGATCGCAGCCAGTCCACACGCCGTGTGAACGGTCCCGAGCAGCCAGGGGCTCGGACGGCTGCGGAAAGGGTTCCCCGAAGTCCGGATCACCAGGAGTAAGAGCGTCTGGGTGAAGAGTGATTCGACGAACCACCCCGTTTGAAACTCGGGTGCCGATTCGTGAAACAGCCACAAGAGGTCGGCAAGCTAATGTAGACGAACTGGCTTCGCAGCCCAGAGACTAATTGAGGTTCGCAAAACCTAATGACACCCGGCGTCACCGGAACAGTCCACTGGACCGTAGGAACCCGCGGGCGAGGTCGGGTTTCCTGCCGACGGCCCGCGCCGATCGGCGGGCTTCTATTCGGACCGCAGCCATCCGCCGCCGCTGCTCCGTCGCGTCAGATGCGTGCAGCAAAGTCGAATGCATCGGCATTTCTGCAAATCCCATGATCCGCAGAGTAAATCCTGGAAACAGATTTCGTCCGTGACCAACGAAATCTTCGACTGTTACTCGCCCCGGTCACGGGTTCGCCACGTTGATTTCGATGTGAGCGCGGTCGGGCCACAATTCATCGCTGGCCAGGTCGATGATTTGTTGCACTGTACTACTGAACGGGACCGTAAAGGTGCCGGATTGGTGGTCGTCCACGGCATTGTCCTCGTCCTTCGCGATAAGAGTGGCGTCGAATTTCACCACGACGGAGAAGTCAATGTGCCATTCGAACTTCAACTTGAGTTCCACACGGACTTCGTCCCCGTCGTCTTCAAAGTATTCGGCCTCTTCGAACGGATGAAGGGGGCCGAGCTGAAGCGTGTTCGCGATCGCCGGGTGGGCCCAGATGTCGTGTCCGAACGCGACCCGGTCCACGATGTCCATGTGGCCGGTTACGGTTACGGTCTTCAAGACTTCATCGAAGTTAAGTAGGTTTCGGAAGGCCGACCATCCAAAAGTGGACAGGTAGAGAAAGGCGGCACCGCTACTCTCGGTGACGAAGCGGAGGTCGGTGATTTGAGGGATCTGCGGCAGGCCGCGGGTTATGTCGAACCAATTTTTCCCCTCATCGGGGCTGGTCCAAACTTTCGTCGTGTCGGCGACAAACAAGTTGGGCGTGGGGTTGGAGCGGTCGGCCGTGAGGGCCGTGAAGGACGAGGTCGGGGCGGGCGTCATGGTCGTGACGTCCGACCAGTTGGTGCCGTCGAAACGGAAGACTTGTGCGCCCGCGATGGCGAAGAGGCGCGAGTCGGTGGCCGCGAAGCGGACCAGACCGCTTGTGTTCGTGGGGATCGTCAGGTCGGTGGCGGCAAAGGAGGGGGCGTCGAGGCGGAAGACCTTGCCGTTGTTCATGCCGACGAGGATTGCGTTGCCGTCGTGGGAAGCGGAGGCGGTGGCGAAGTAGGGCAGCTCGTTCCCCATGCCGTCTTTGCTGGGTTGGTGCGGCACCACCGCGAGTTGGTTCCAGACGAAGTTTCCGCTGCCGTCCTGGAACAGGCCGAAGACCGTCTCGGCCTCGGCCGCGACCGCAAGCATCGGGTTGCCGGCCGCATTAGTAAAGGCAGGAAGGTCGACGACTTCGATGATGTTGTCGTTCCCGGCGTTTTGGTTGACTAAACCGTCCCCGGTCGCATCGACCGGGATCACGCCGCGGGAGAGCGGGTCCGTCGGGAAGAGTTTGAGGTCTTTGAATGTCCGTTTAGTATCGTCCCAGGCGGCGATGCGGGGCTTGCTGCCATATTCCACACTCGTACCCGGCGGATTCTCGATCGCGAGCGTGTTGTTGTGCCGGATGAGGTGGCCGGACGCGGGAAACATCATGAGCACTCCGTCGCCGCCGTCGAGGTCAATCCAGGGGGCGGGGTTGACGTAGAGTGTCGTGTAGATGTTGCCGTTGTCCTGCTGACTTCCCCCGCCGAGGCCGGAATTCTGGAAGCTGGCGGCATAGCGAAAGAACTGGAAATTGGGGAACTGGCGGTTGGAGCCGGAAGCGAACGTCTTGCCCAGGTCGGGCGTAGACGCCAGCCCACCGTCGCTACAGACGTAAAGGCGCACGTGGGAGGGATCGGTCGGGTCGAACAGGAGGCCGTGAATGTCGGTGTGAAGGTGGGGAGAGAAGCTCTCGGGAAAGACCTCCCAGTCGTTACCGCCGTTTTTCGAAATGGCGAACCCGCCGACGCCGACGGCCACGAGTTTCGGATCGAACGGCGAAACGGCCACGCAAAGGTTATAACCCCCCTGGGTGTGTCCAATAACGTCCGTGGGACCTCCGAAGAGCTTGTCGGTCGAGCCAGTAATAGTGCTGCCGGTTACTTTCCAAGACATGCCACCGTCCGTTGAGCGGAGGACGCGCAGGATCAAGTCGTCTCCGTTCCACTGCACGTCGCCGAAACCGTCCAGGGTGGGATTCCCGGCCCCGTCGAGTTGAGGTGTCAGTCCGCCCCCTCCGCCGCAAACCGCATAGAGCTGGTTTCGGTCGCCGGCACAGGCCCCGATTTCGGTCCGTAACATCATCCTCTGGTTGATCGAACCGGTAATCGTAGATCTCTGGAAGATCAAATCCCCCGACGGGGCTACCCAGTCTCCGACGAAAATCCCGAAGTGCGCGTTCAGGTCGGAACCCCAAGCGCCGGCGACGACCCGGTTCTCCGTTCCCTGGGTAAGGCCGCTGTAGCGCATTCCGGGCAGGAACGGGGCCTTACGGAAGGAGTAAGTTCCCCCGGCCGTGGAGGGGATGTTGGCCCAGAAGATGCCCCCGTCGCAGGCCAGTACGAGTTTGCTGCGTTCGCGGATGACGACGACGCGCCGAATGGTCCCCGGTTTCAACGGGTGCTCGCCGTCGGTCTGGACCTTGATGAGCCGCCATTTCAATAGCGGAACGGCCGACGTCGTGTCCGTCTCATATAAGGCGTCGCCGGCGGCGTAAACGTGCTGATCGGAATAAATCCCTTGTGACAGGCAATTCAGATGGAGGGGCGTGTCCCAATCCCAGCTTAAGGGGAGGGCGATCCCGCCCTGTTCGTTTGCAACCCATACGCCGCTGGAGTCGGACGCGACCAGTATCGGAAAAAGTGGCGCAATGTTCAGTCGGAGTACGTCGTTCACGTGTCCCGCGTGAAACGCGGCGTCGGCCGCATCCGGATCCCCGCTGCGAAGACTGCCCCAGTAAGTGACGAGTTTCCAAGCATTCATGGGTCATTGTCCTTTGGGCGGAAGAACGTTTGAGTCCTGGGAGGAGAAGGCAGAATTTTGGGAACCAAACGACCTTTTGGCGGACGGAAACGCTGGTGAAATGGGGAAAGGAACCCACACGCGGCGAACCGCCTCCTCCCGGTCGAGCCGCCGTGACCGGTGGAAGAAATTACACGCCCGACCGACTCATAGAGACGGAAGGTAATGCTGTTTTTGATTCGTTCAGTTTGGGAAACGGGGTAAGAAGGCCGTAGCGTCTCAACTAGATGTCACGGCCGCCCGGAAACCTTTCAACGAATTAGAAGATTTACGCCGCTTGATCGGAGGAGAGGTGTCGAGTGGTTCCGGCCCCAAAAAAGCGATCCGTGTCAATTGCCGGACTTACCAAGCGGGCATGTTCCACTTGCTGACCTTCGTCTCGCCCCCATGGATCAACCTTATATCGTTCCGGTAGCGTACAGGGCGTTCAAGACCGCCCGCGGCCCCTGAGATTCTTGGGACTACAACGCCGTCCGGCCGATTCGAACTTCGAGATAGACTTCGGTCGCCACGCCGGGATGCCGTTCGACTCGTTCCCGACGAAAAGCGAACGGAAGCCTGATCGCCAGTTCGGACGGCAAACCCGTGGGGTCCCGGCTCGTGGCCCAGGAATTCAAGGGCAAAGAATGGTTCTGGCCCCGTCCGTCCGCCGCCGAATATAACGCGGCGGAGTCCGGCGGGTCGAACTGGGGGGCCAATAACCCGAAACTGCGGGAGCGGGTTGAAGAGACACTGAAATCCCGTTCGGAGAAGTCCCTCATTCCCGCGGATGCGATCACGGCCTCCGGGTCGGGACTGGACCCGCATATCACGCTGGCCAACGCCGAGGGGCAACTCGATCGCGTCGTCGCGGCATGGGCCACGAAGACAGGTTCCAGCCCGGCCCAGATTCGCGGTGCTGTGGAAGCAATTCTCAAACAAGCCGCGTTCGAGCCGCTGGCTGGCTTATAGGCGGTGAATCGTTTGTGAACGTCCTCGTAGTTAACTTCGAACTTGCCCGTCGGTTTTGGTAACGACACGCCACCGACTGACTGGGCAACCGACCGGCAGTTTGGCGAAAGCCGGACTGTTGGGGGCGGAGGGGCCGTCGTGACAGCCTGTTCCCTCCGTTTCCCTTTTACCATTTCACCATCACATCCAGTGCGGCTGTGAACAGAACGGGATCGCCTGCAAACGGGCGATTGTCGTTGTGGTCGAGGCGAAGCTCCGGCCGGACCCAGAGCCACGATTTTGGCTTGTAGGTCATGCCACCGGAGATGGAGGTGTATAAACCGCTTGTCCCCGTTCGCTGACCTTGGCAGTCGTCGAAGAACTCCAGCCGCGTCGTTCCGGTCAACTTGTCGGAGAACTGGTACGACAAGTAGTTGATCACCCCGAACCAATTGGCAAAGCCGATGTCCGGCACATTGTCGGTAAATCCATAAATCCCTTCCATCGACCAAGTCAACTTCTCGGTCAGTTTGTGGCTGACGACGAGATCGAATACTTGTGGATTGTGGAACTGTTCCGCCTGGTCGAACCGCCCACTCCCCAGGATGGTCACGAATTCGACGGTGGTCGGGCCGTCTTTCGGTGCCCACTTTATCCCACCGACGTAGTAGGGCGACGCCGCCGGGTCGAAGAACACGTCGTTCCCCATGACGATCCCGTTCTTGATGCTCCAAGTGTCGTTGAGTTTTATTGCGGTCAGCAGCCCGGTCTGCGTGAACGGGTTGTAAATGAACGAGTACGACCGCGAAGGGAGCGGCGAATCGGGAGCGGCAATACTCTCCACACCATATGGTGCGAAGAACCGCCCGATCTTCACGTCCATTCCCCGGCCGATGCCGGGGAGGTACGCCTCGCCGTAGAACTGCACCGGGTCGATGCCGTACCGCCCGGTCTGACTGTCCCACAGGCCGCGGTCGAGGGTGAATCGGTAATCACTGCCGGGTAAAATCCAGTCGCTGTGGAACCCGTACGTCGGACGGTCGGAGTCAGTATCGACGGCGCGATCGATGCGTAGCCAGTTCTGCTGGAGAAGGAAGTCGTTCGCCCTGTAATTGAAGCCCATCGGCAGTTGGCTGCCGCGTGCGGAACTTGGCGTGAAGGAAAGATCAGTCCAACCGCCGACGGTGATTTTCCGCTCGTCCAGCCAGGCGCCGGCCGGAGTGCGGTCGAACAGCGTCATCAGCAGTCCGCGTTCGGCGGGCGGGGATTCCGAACCGTTCTGCGCCGACGGCGGAATGTCATTGACAGTCGACGGAGTCTCGGCCGGGGGCTGACCCAGTATTAGCCCGACAAGAAGAGTCAGATGGAACATTGTCACGGACTCGCAATGGAGAGACGCAATGGTCTTCCCAAGCCGTGACAGCGGCGTAGAACCCGCCAACTCAGGTTAAAGCTGGTATCGGAAATCGTACACATCAAACTTCAATTTTCGTAACCGTTCATCTGGCCCTGCACAGTTTCGGGGTAGGTTGTCCGAGCCGGTGGGCGGCGAGGCACTGCCCGAGAAACTCCAGGGCGTTTCGCTTCTGAAGTCGCAGCGTCTGGACGACGGTGAGGATGCGTTCGACGAAGCGGCAGCCGGCGGGGGTTTGGCAGCCGGCCGACCGTCGCGGCGTCGGGGTCTTTCGGCTTCGGCAACCGGCCGGCTTCCAAGTCATCTCTGACCCGATAGTATTCTTTTGCCGCTGCATCCGCGTTGGAGCCGAAGTAATGAAACCGACCCCGAATTTTTTTGGACCACTGGCCGGTCTGGTGCAGCTAGAGCGAGAAGGGTTTCGATACGTTCTTCGATTCGAAGGTGGTAGTGATCATCGACTGCACCCCAAGTGTAGTTGTGGGTGTAGTCGTTAAAGGCGAAAAATGGGAAAAAAGGCTGCGAAGGTGGCGGAATTGGCAGACGCACGGGACTTAGGATCCCGTGGCCGAAAGGCCGTGGGGGTTCAAGTCCCCCCCTTCGCAATCGTTCCTGGCCGGTGACGGCTATTGGCCGTCACCGGCGGAAGCGGGTTATCGCCGTCGATCGATTCGCCGAAGTTGGCCCGGGGTCAGGCCGTACCATTTGTAGACGCGGGTGCGATACGTGTTGTCGTAGAAGTTCGGGTACGTCCGAATTGTGTACGTCGGAATCACCTGGTATTGCTGTGGAGTCAGGTTGATGGTGGCTGTTTGTTTTTCAAAGTTGAATTTCACGGCGGACCAGGGAACGGTGACGAGTTTGTTGTCCTTGTCGACGATTACGTATTCGATACTGCCGCCGTCGTCGAAAACGATGTCGTCGACCGTGCCTACGCTGAAGTCGCTGGTCAATGAGACCTTGCTGCCGAGGACCTGTTTGGCCCGGATCGGTTGAATGTGATCGGGGGGCAGGGTCGAAGCCGGCGGCTGCGGGGATGGGGATTGGGCATTGGAGGGGACGGCGAAAACGCTGCACAGTAAGGCGAGGGAACCGAATCGGTAAGCGAAACGAGTCATGTCAAATCTCCGGGGCGAATTTTGTCCGGGCGATGGCAGGCGACCAGCAATCGGCATGCCGATTTGACACTCCGACCCAAATCGACAACCCGAGTCAAACACGTATACCTCGAATTGGGTAGTAAGAGGAGCCTTGCGCTTTTCCGAGATAGGCCTTTCCCGGTCGCCGGTCGGCAAATCCACGGGTAATATGACGCTTCCTCTCTTTCGGCGGATCTGACTATGAACCGTGCCCTCGTGGCCCCGACCGTCCTTTTCATCTTGGCCGGATGTACTGCAGGAGAACAACCTACGACCACGGCGGAAGCGGCGCGGGTACCGTGGACCACGTCCAAGGTTGTCGGTCAGCCGGAGCCGCCCCCGCCGTACCGGACAGTCATCGCGTTCCCGAACCTTAAGTTCAAACATCCCCTGCTCATCACTAGTGCCCCGGGAACCGATCGGCTGTTTGTCGGCGAACAGGAGGGTGTGATCCAATCGTTCCCGAATGCGAAGAACGCGAAGGCCGATGTCTTCTTCAATCTGAAGAGGGATCTCAAGTACATCTCCAGGAACCCGCGGGCCAAGGAGTTCGAATTCGTTTACGGGCTAACGTTTCACCCGAAGTTCGAGCAGAAGCGGGAATGTTTCGTTTGTTACACGATGAAGGGGAAGAAGGGACCAAAAGTCGGGGATTTCGACCCCGACCACAACTTGCCCGACGGCACGCGTGTGTCGCGGTTTAAGGTGACGAACACGGACCCGCCAAAGGTGATTCCCGAGAGTGAAGAGGTATTGATCACTTGGGTGCAGGGGGAGCACAACGGCGGTGACATTCACTTCGGGCCGGACGGGTATCTGTACATTTCGACCGGCGATGCCGCTCAGCCGAACCCGCCGGACCGGCACCACACGGGGCAGGACATTTCCGATCTCCTGTCGTCCATTCTTCGGATCGACGTGGATCACAAAGATCCCGGCCTAAATTACG
>DASXPC010000229.1:0-13790 GCA_036493815.1 Fimbriiglobus sp.
AGGCGTCGAACTCGCGACGCAACGCCTCGCAATTCGCACACCCCGGATTCGCGCCCGCGTCCGCCATGCCCCCCGCTATAACCACTCAGACCGAATCGCGCAAGTGGAAGGGCGGTAAACAAGTACAAATGTCTTTCCGTCGGGAGAGGCTGCCTCGATTCTGTGTTTCTTGGGAAGCAATATTGGCTTCACCTTCTTCGAAGAAAGATCTAGAACATAAACGTCCGGCGTCTTCACTTTTTCCACATCCAGTTGATCGCCTTTGCCGCCGATTATATAGAGCTTCGAGCCGTCTGCAGAAAAGATTCGTCCGATGACAACATATCCCTCCAGTGCGAATGGTTTTCTATCACCCGTAAGCGGCGTTACTACAAGCCTACTCTTGGTAATTCCAGCGGCCCGATTCGAGCCGGAACGTTCAAGTTGGATGGCGTTCTTTCGGTCGGGTGCAATGGTAAAGCCTTCCTGAAGCAGAACAAACTCTTTTGGCAGGGAGATGGGGGTAACATCTCCCCCGTCCGGCTTGAAGTGCTCGAATTTGTCGTCAATCCAAATCGAAATTCGACCGGTGCTGGCTCCCGGCTTCGGCGGTGGGGCGGTGAGAACCAAGGCTGCGGTGAAACATATGAGCAGGACCATCGGCGAGTCTCCATTTTGGATGATTGTCGCTTAGCCGGTGTGCAGGTACTAGTGCCGCTGGTGATCTCTCATTGTCCCTTAACGTCGAAAAAATGAACCGGCCTGCGTGAATGTCTCATGGGCCGGAATTGTATTTGTTGCTGAACGGTTTGTGCAAATCCTGAGAATGTGTCGCGGGTCCGCCAAAAAGAACGGCCACTACGGCCGTAAGGGCCGCCTTCCGTGGGGGCCTGGTACCCGCATTTGCCATACCCCGTTCGAGTCCCTGTCAAGCTTTGCAGTTCGGGCCGAGTGAGACCCGCCACCCTCTCTCACGCCGTCGGGCTTCGCAGACTCGGCCCGACTTGCTCCCCATTTTTTGGCCCCTCAATCCTGTCTTACAAGCTAATCGGCAGATGTATCGTGAACCAACTCGCGTCTGACGACACACTATACTAAACGGATCGGAGGAATTTCACATGCCCACCCGGGTCGTGCTGGCGATGAGTGGCGGTGTGGATAGCTCCGCGGCGGCGGTCTTGCTCAAGCGGCAGGGCTACGACGTGGTCGGGCTGTTCATGCGCACCGGCGTCGAGCACCCGGGGGACCACACGCCGGGCCGCAAGGACCACAAGAAGGGCTGCTGCTCCGCCATTGATGCCACCGACGCCCGGCGAGTGGCGGATAAGTTCGACATCCCGTTTTATGCCCTCGATTTCGAGCGGGAATTCGGCCGGATCATCGATTACTTCGCGGACGAGTATTTGAAGGGCCGCACGCCGAACCCGTGCGTGGTCTGCAACACCTGGCTGAAATTCGGCGAACTCTGGAAGTTCGCGAAGTCGCTCGGGGCGGAACACATCGCCACGGGGCACTATGCCCGCATGTTGCCGGGCCCGAACGGACCGGAGTTGCACAAGGGGATCGACCCGGACAAGGACCAGTCGTACGTGCTGCACGGTATTCAGCGGGAAGTGTTGCCGCACTTGCTCTTCCCCATCGGTAACTACGCGAAGCCGGCGATCCGGGAACTGGCCCGCGAGGCGGGATTGGATGCGGTGGCCGACAAGCCGGACAGTGTAGAGATTTGCTTCGTGCCGGGCGGCGATCACACCGAAGTGGTGCGAACCCGTCGGCCGGAACTGGCCACGGCCGGTCAGATCGTCGAGAAGGGCGGCAAAGTGCTGGGCGCACACGACGGCATCGACCGGTTCACCGTCGGTCAGCGGAAGGGTTTGGGCGTCGCGGCTAGCGGGAAGCGGTTCGTGTTGGAAATCGTACCGAGCACGAATACCGTGGTCGTGGGCGACGCGGAAGACCTGTTCTCGCCCGGCCTCGAAGCAAGTCGGATGAACTGGCTGATCGACCCGCCCGCGGTGCCGACGGAATGCACGGCGAAGATTCGTTACCGCCACAGTGGAGCCGAAGCGGTGGTGACTGCAACACCCGACGGCGGGGCGACGGTCCGGTTTGCCGAGCCGCAATCGGCCGTGACGCCGGGACAGGCGGTCACTCTCTACGCCGGCACGCGGGTATTGGGCGGCGGGTGGATTGAGCGGGCCACTTCTCTCGAATAGCACGACCTTGTGGGACACGTTTCCAACGTGTCCATGTGGGGAAGTAAGGATTCGGACACGTTGGAAACGTGTCCCACAAGCAATCGACTCGTCATACTCCAACAATCGGGCTAGACACGCCCGAAAAACTTGGCATAAGGCTATCCGTGTTGGAACGCCTGCGCGGTAGGCGGGTCGGCCGGGGGGCCGATACGCCAGGGAAATCCGCGTGGTTTGGGGGGGGATTCTCATGCAGCGCATTCGGGTTTTGGGGCTGACCGCAATGACCGCCGCATGTTGGGCGGGGGCGGGAATCGCAGCCGATCCAACTTCCACGACCGCCAAACCGGACGATAAGCCGTCCTTTTTCGCCCGACTCAATCCGTGGGGCAAAAAAGACGGACCCGACGCGAAAGCCCCGTCCGGCCCGCCGGTGATTGTGGCTCCGCTGCCGCCGGCCGAGCTGGCCGACGCCGTCCGGGCCGAACAGATGGCTTACCTGCGGCGGCTCGAAGTCTGCACCCGGCTCCGGGACGTAGCGACGAATACCAAAAACGAAAAACTGATCGACGTGGCCGAGGAGTTGGAAAAGCAGGCGTTCGCCATGTATCAGGCCCGGGTCGCCCGGCTCGGCGTGAAAACCGGCCCGCGGAATGCGGAGGCCGAACTCGATTCCAAACTCGGCACCGGGGCCGGGGTGAACCCGCTGACGGTCGCGAGCCCGAAGCCGGCCGACGACCGCTCCACGACCGCCCGCCGCGGGGGGGGGCGGCCATGAACCGGTTGCTTCTGATCGCCGCCGCGGCCGCCCTCTCCGGGGCCGGTTGCCTGCACGTGACGCCGGTCGGGCCGATGGCCAAAATGCTCGGCACGGACGGGAAGAAACCGATCGTCCCGGGGGCGAAGGCGACGGCCGAGCCGGTGACGGTCCCGGCCCCGAAGCCGGTGCCGCCGGCCATGCTGGTGACGCCGGGCGAAGTGTCGGATCAGAACCCGCAGGACGCGACCAAGAAACTGCGGGAAGAACTGGATCAGGACCGGCGGAATCTGGATGCGATGCCCCGGCCGAGCGAAGTGTCGGTCTACAAGGGCCGGCAATAAGGAAGCACGCCAGGGACGGCGATGGGACCGCCAGGGACGGCGGTCCCGTTTTTTGTCTATCGATTTTCCTTAACAATCCGACTGCCCCGCAATAACCTTTCCAACACGTCATGACCTGCCATTCCGGCGGAATGCTCTATATAGAAACTGAGATTTGACTGCTCCAATCGTGGAGATGACAGTTCGTCCTGAACTAACGATGCGCAACCGGTGAGAGAATTCATGATTATTCATTTCTTGTACCGTGTCCGCATTCCACTCGTGCTTGCGTTGGGAGCATTCGACGCGTGGGCCGGCCGCGGAAGTATCATGACGGGGGACACGATCGGCTATATGGATATGGCCAACGCCATCGCGGACGGTGATCTTGGTAAGGCGGTTAACGGATATTGGAGCCCGCTTTACCCGTTACTCCTCTCGCTTCCCTTCCGTCCATTCGTCGACGACCCTGCCGGCCAATTCGTGGTAGCCCGCAGTGTCAATTTTCTGATATTTCTTTTAACTGTGGGCGCGTTCGAAATACTACTCAGACACCTGGCAGCTCGCAGACTCAGTCTTTCTACGTGCGCGCCGCCGGGGTGGTCCTTTCTCCCGCAGCAACATTTCGTGGTTGCAGCCTATGCGGCATTTGTCTGGGCTTGTTTCAGCCTCAACATAGTGGCCCGCCTCAGTCCGGATAACTGGGTGTTGGCGATGTTGCTTTTCGACGTGTCCGTCTTACTATCGCTGGAATCCGCCACGGCAAAACCCCGCCGCTACATTTTGTTCGGCTTTATGCTGGGAATGGGGTATTGGGTCAAGGCGATATTATTTCCCATCGGGCTCATCATTCTAGGCGTAGCCGTCTGCCATCCCGCTCTTCGTGGCCGGAAGAAAATGCTTTGGTTGAGTGCCGCAACATTGGGAGTCGTTGCGGCGCCGCTGGTTATACTCGAATCCATTCACTGCGATCGTTTCACATTCGGCGAAACCGGCCGGTTGAATTACGCCTGGTACGTGAACAAAGTGCACAACGCATTTCACTGGCAGGGCGGCGAACCGGGGCAGGGTGTCCCCGTTCACCCGACGCGGCTGATTCACGAGAACCCGGCGATTTACGAATTCGCGACCCCGTTCGCCACAACTTACCCGCCGTGGACCGACCCGTCGTATTGGTATCAGGGTGTGAAAGTGCGGTTCGAGCTGTCCCGCCAAATCATTGTGATCGCAAAAAATAGTTTTCTTTTGGCTAAATATCTCATTCTCAGAACTTACCTGATGCCCGTATTGGCAATAATACTGATATTTACCTATTGGAAAATGAAAAGCCCGGCCGCCTGGACGAAAGTTGGCCGGGCGACATCACCCGTCTGGATCATCAGTCTTCTATATATCGTTGTTTACGTGGCCGTGTATATTGATGAGCGACATGTGGCGGGTTCATTACTATTGCTGTCGCTATGCATGATTATGCTCGTTGCGACTCGCGGGGAAAAATGGGCCGATCGCGTCGTCTACTTATTGATTGTGGCCAGCGCGGCCGGCGCGGCACCCCGTTTGGTGGATGCTGCCTACCACGTGATTTCTCAAGGGGGGAGCGTCCGCGACTGGCGGTGGGCGGTGGCTGACGAAATCCGTCGGATCGGTTTGCCGCCCCGGACGCCTGTCGGCCTGATAGGCACGCCCGGCGATTCCGACTGGGCGTACACGGCACAAGTTTTGATCGTGGCCGAAGTCGGATACGTTCCGGGTACGTTTCAGACTGACAAGGACGCATTTTGGGCCTTGGACGAGGCCGGACGTCAGTCGGTGCTGGACATCTTCCGTCGGGTCGGGGCTAAACTGGTCGTTGCTTCCTCCCTGCCACCTAACTGCGATACACAAGGGTGGACGCAAATTCCTAATACAAAATTGTATTACTACGAATTGGAATAATACGGTCACAATTGGCATATGTAGTTGCTATTTACATTATGCATTTATACGACTGGATGGCGTTAACATATTTCTGTAGCGTTTATCCAATATGAATTGATCTTAATCATTTACCCACTGCGACAAATACTTTTCCGTCGGGTGAAAGCGCGCCTTTTCAAACTTTTGTCGGCTTATCTTTAAGACAAGCATTTCAGTCAAGACTTGTCACACAAACCCGTGCACAGCCCCCGGGAACGTCCCCGCCCGCACCTCGGCAGCGAATGCCACCAGGGCCGCCTTGGTCGCTTCGCCCAACTCAGCATATCGTTTGGCGAACTTCGGCCGAAGGCCGTCATATAGCCCCAGAATGTCGTGCCAAACGAGGACTTGCCCGTCGCATCCCGGCCCCGCCCCGATGCCGATGGTGGGGATGGGCACCGCGGCCGTCACGTCGGCCCCGAGGGTGTTGGGCACGCATTCGATTACCAGGGCGAACGCCCCGGCTTCGGCCACGGCTTTGGCGTCGGCTACCACTTTTGCCACGTCCTTCTGCACCTTGAACCCGCCCAGGGCGTTGACCGATTGCGGCGTCAGGCCCACGTGCCCCATCACGGGGATGTCGGCCTTCACGCAGGCCGCCACGGCGTCGGCCATCCGCTCGCCGCCTTCGAGTTTGACTGCATGAGCACCGGCCTGGATCAACTTCCCCGCGCTTCGCACCGCTTGCCGGGGGGAAACCTGGTAGCTCATGAACGGCAGGTCGGCGACGACGAGTGTATGCTTCGTCCCTCGAACGACGCAACGGGTGTGATAGACAATCTGGCCTAATGTGACGGGCAATGAGGTCGAGTGGCCCTGAACCACCATGCCGACGGAATCACCGACGAGAATGCAGTCGACGCCGGCGGCGTCGGCGAGCACCGCCGAGGGATAGTCGTAGGCGGTGACGACAGCGAGTTTTTGTCCGCGAGCTTTCGACGCCCGGAATTCGGGAACGGTCATCGAACGGGGCGGGAGGTTGCTCACGCGGTTAACCTACGAACACGCCGAGAGCGTAAGGATCGAAGGTCAGGTTGAGGATGGACGTATCGGGTTCCATCGGCCCGACGAGGATGTCTCTTCGGCCGTCCGATTTAAGGGTACCTTCACCGGTGCGTATGCCGGCCGTATTGGTCGGATCTCCACCAAAGAACTGGCCGAATTTCACCGGCGTCTGGCCGTTGATGACGGGGGCCGGGTATCCGTTCCACAAGGCCACGACGGGCCCGCCGCCGGCACCCGCTCCGGTCACGATCTGGTTTTGGCCGCCGGCCCGGAGGTCCGCCACGTCCACCGTCACGCCGCCGCGGAGGGTCGAATCGTATGCGAAATAATTCAGTGCCGGCTTGTTCTGAACAGCGTCGAAAAGGGTGACGCGCGGTCCGCCGGTCTTCCCGGCCCCGACCAGGATTTGGGAATATCCCTTGCCCAGCACGTCGCCGACGTCCACGTACAACCCGCCGTGGAATGTGTTTTCGAACACGGCCACGTCGAGGATTTGGGCCCCGGTCCGGCCGTCGAAGGCTTTGATTTCCGGAACGCCGCCGAACGCCGGCACGGTCACGACGTCGTCTTGTCCGTCGTTATTCACGTCGCCCACCGCGACCCGGACGCCGCCGGTGAACGAAAGGTCGAACGGGGTGAGGGTGAACAGCGTCGTGCCACTGCCGTCCTTGACCACGACACTCGGGGGAGACCCTGCGGCGGACCCCGTGGCGGTGATGGCGATGGGCGCGGTACTGGCCGCCGTCACGGTGACGTTCTGAACGGTCGAATCGCTTGCTGATTGCGTTCCGTCGGCCGGGGTGAATTTCGCCTGGAATACCGACGTGCCGATCACGGTTGGCGTGGCGAAGAACAGGGCCCGGCCGTCCACCACGGTGACGGTGGAAAGGGGCGTGGCCCCGTCGAAGAATTGCACGGTTCCCGCGGGCTTGGCAGGGCCGGCAACGGTGGCGGTCAAGAGCACCGATCGGCCCAAGCCGATGGACGAAAGCGACGTCGCTAGCATCGTTGTGGTCGCGGTGGGTCCGGCGGTGACGGAGAGGGTAATTTTCTGCGTGTCGTATTCGTCGGTGAGACTGTTGCCGCGTCGGACTTGATTGTCCCACACGCCGAGCAGCAGATCGACGGAACCGGTGAAGCCGGTCACCGGCGTCAACGTCACCTGGCCGGTCGCCTGGTTGATGCTCACGGTCACCGATGCGGGGGCGTTTGAAATGTCGGCCGCGGCGGTCGCCGAGGCCGGCGTTCCGACGCCGAACGTAATCGTGTCGCCGGCTTCCGGGTTCGTAAAGGGCAGACTGAAGGTGACAGACTTTCCGGCCGTCACGGTCTGGTTCGCAACCGGCCCGAGGAACGCCGCGTCGTTCACGGTATACGTCGCCGCATTCAGGGTGAAGGTATCAAGTGCCGGTGCCCCGACTCCGTCGGTGGCAGAAACCTGGATATTGGCCGACCCGCTAAACCCGGCTTGGGGCATCAGCTCGATGACGTTGTTCACGGTATCCGTGAAGAGGGTGGCCGAAGTGATCGTAACCGGGTGAGTCGGGGTCGTACCGCTGGTCTGCGTGTTGATGATTTTTTGATAGACGTCGAACCCGGACGTCATGATGCCGACAATCGTGTGGTTGAAGTTCAGGTAGTTCGGCCGGGTGTTGATGTCGACCGAGGGGTCGGTAATGAAGAACTGGGCGTTATTGTTGTCGTCCATGGCGTTGGCCATGGCGACGATGCCCCGGCTGGCGAAAGTGTAAGCCGTGTTAAATTCGTCGGAAACGTCGGAGACAAGTGTCGAACCGCCGACGCCGTCGCCGTTCGGCGACCCCCCCTGGATGATGAATTGCGGAATCACGCGGTGGAAGAGTTTGCCGTCGTAATAATGGTCTTGCACGAGGGTGACGATGTTGGCCGTGGCGAGTGGTGCCTCGTCCTCAAACAGCCGGATCGTGATCGACCCGGAGAATGCGTTGCCGTTGGCGTCGGTCCCGGTCACGTCGAACCGGACACTCCTTCCGCCGGTCACGGTCTGGGCTAGAAGGTTGGCGTTGCCAGTGGTCGTCATCACGGAAACCGGCCCGTCCGGGGTGTTGCTCGGCGTGACCGGGATGAACAGCGGGCGGTCCGAAAAGATTTGCGTGTCGGTTATGTGGTTCAGCGTGACGGACGGCACTTCGCGGGCTTCGAGATATTCGAGACGGAGCCGGCGTCGGGTGGGGATACGACGGGCCGACGGGTTCGGAGAAAGCCACCGGTGCAGGGACGCGAACGGGAAGCGAGAAGCCATCGTGCGATCTCCCAAGGTGTCGCTCAAAGTTGTTACAATCGTCCTATCCGTACCGACGAGCGTGCCGTCCGGCGGATGGGTGAAATCGGTAACCTTTTCCGGTTAGTGAATTAATATGCCAGAGGTGCGGTCCGGGGACAAGTCTCGTTCGAGGAGTCGGCGGGAGTCGGGTGGGGGATCGCAGCCGTGCGGCCGGTGCAACCTGTCCGCGCGGTTACTTAAGCCCGCGATCGGTCAAATCAGTTGCCGAATTGCGACATTCTTGACAGCGAAAAATCAAGTTGTTTCAATGAAAAGACGAATGTGTTTGTTGGCGTTGGGGAGTATGAGCCATGAGTACGGATTTCGTTGTGGCCGCAAGCTGTGCGGTTGCCTTCGCCGTCCTTTCCTCGTTCATCGAATACGCGGTACACGTGCTCATGCACTGGCGCGTCGTGCTCGGGAAGGTCCACACCGCCCACCACAAAGACAATGCGACTGACGGGTTCCTGTGGGAATTCGTCTATTACGCGGCCGGGGCCATCCCGCTCGGCTTGGCCGCGGTCGCGGCCGGGTGGTATTTCGGCTCCCTCGCCGCGGGCATCGGGGCGTTTGTCGGAGCGGTCGGATATGCCATCTTTGCCGCGTATGCCCACCAGATTCAACACGAGCGTCCCGAACTCGTCTTCTGGATGAGCATGCCCGTTCATACCGTTCACCACGTCAAGCAGCAGTGGCGGAAGAATTTCGGCATCGGAGTCGATTGGTGGGACCGCTTATTCGGCACCTACGAAAAAACCGACTGGCAGCCCGACCCCACACGCAAACGAACTTCACTTCGCGATTTCGTCCGGATCCATTGGGTCAAATGACCGGCTTCGGTATTTCCCAATGATTCGATTCGAAAGAATGAACGAACCGCTCGCCCCGTTCGGGCGGTTTGCTCTCCGTGTCTGGAAATGCTTCGTCCTCACACTCGGAATTGTCGCGTTTTCGCTCGGCATGGGTACGGCGGGTTATCACTTCATTGGCAAGCTTAGCTGGATTGATTCGCTCTACAACGCGTCCATGATCTTGACCGGCATGGGGCCGGTGGACCGAATGGAGACGACCGCCGGTAAGCTCTTTGGAGCGTTCTTCGCACTGTACAGCGGGATCGCGTTTCTGTCGCTGGTTGCCGTAATCCTCGCCCCAATTACCCACCGGTTCCTCCACCAATTCCACATCAGCGAGGACGACGACGAGGAAACGCCTACCGCGGTTCCAAACGGGCCAGGGCAATAGTCGCGGCCACGCGCACGTCCGCACTCCGGTCCGTGGCGCACGACGCGAGGAAGTTGCGGTAATCCAACTCCGCGTATCCGAGCGTGGAAAGTAGTGAGATGCAGTGGGCCCGAACGACGGCGGCGGGGTCGGACTTCGCCGTTCGCGCCAGATAGGCTTTCACTTCGTCCCGCCAGCCGTACCGCCCTTCGGCGAGGGCTGTGGCCGCATCCATCCGCACCGTCGGCCGAATCGCGTGGGTCAAGTCGGCCACCCACGGTGCGATCTCACGCGCCATCCGAACTTCCGGCGGTTCCGTCCCGAGTCGAGGCGTAACGGCGTTCAAGGAATTCGAAACGTAGGGCCGGATCCTCTCAATCGGCGCCATCGAAACCGGTTGCAGCGGAGGCGTTGGGAGTTCGGGCAGTAATACCCCGCGATTGAGCGGCCGCGCGGGAGGAGGAGCCGGAAGAGTTGGTGTAAGTTTCGGCGTCACCTCGGGGATCGGATTTATCGCGGGAACCGACGCGACCAAAGTCGGGGGAAGCTCAAACGGGAGCGGGGATGCGAAACGTGCTTGCGGTATCGCGGCCAGTGTTGGCTCGGCGGGAACCCTCCCCAGTATTCCTCGAGGTGTTTGCACGATCCCGTTGCTTTGCGGCGGTGCCACGGCAACCGGCGGGTTGACGGATACCACGGAAGGCGGATGTTGTACGGACTTCAATTGACCGGCAAACGAGGGGTCCAGCAAAAGATATGTGACTCCCGAATTCACGTCTTTGACTTCCACCAGAAGGTGGCCGTCCGACAACCGCTCGCTCTTGACGACTTTGAGCAATCGATCCGGCTGCCCGGCCGTATGCATCCGTATCGTTTCGACCGCCGGCCCATCCCCGAGGGAGACGCCCGTTGAGGAAACGGTCAACAGACTCGCCCATACCACCCACCTCATGGTCGGTCTCCGGTCGGAAATGGGGGCGTCCCTGCCCCCGGAGCGACGTCCGTGTCAACAATAGAATCGGCAGAATCGGTTAGACCGGTTGAGCGGGAAGAACGGGAGAAGCCTAGCAAACGGGTAAAACTGGGCAAGATATGACGATCCTACCGCCTCGTCGGAAGCTGGCAGATCCCGTCGTGACACGGCACCAGGTTCATCCGACGCTTGGCCACCCAGAGGTAGATTTTGTTGCCGAGCCACGGGATGCCGGGAATGTACAGGAAGGGTGCGACAAGCCACGCGACGGGTAACCGCCAGGCCATCCAGCGAAAGGCCGCGTAGCCGGCGAATGCCCGCTTACGATCGGGAGTCACGACGTGCATTTCTTCCAGAAGCCGAGTCATGACCAGCGGATGTGCCGACGGCGGCCAACGGGCCTCGTCCCGGCAGTCCTGGAATGCGAGCCGTCCGAGCCAGTCGAGTCGCTTCAGAATATCCACCGATCGTCGGCAGAGCGGACATTGCCCGTCGAACAATACCACCCCCTGCCCGACGTGCAGGTCGATGGATGCGTCCGGAATTGGCGTGGCGGCAGTCATCGGCGACTTATCCCTCATCAAATCATACCCTGCCTCATTAGCCTTCCTGCAGAGGAAACCGCAAAGACCGCACTTTCATAACTTGTCCGTCCCGGTCAAGCGATCCGCTTCAGCAATTCGTTCAACACCTCCCCGTCGTCGGGATAGGAAGTCGATAGCAGAGTTGGCAGTGGCATTGTGACGTTGTCCATACGGTGTGCGGTGCCGGGGCAGTGGATGCCGAAGGTGGCAGTGGTGAATTTCACGGCCGCCGGCACGACCGGGTCCGCATCCGCCGGGTCGAGCAGGATCATGGGAATTGTTCGCAGGCGGTCGCGTGCGATGTCGGGAAATTCCCGGACCGACTCGCTGCCGGCGAGCAGGCAGGCATCGACTTCGTTGCGGGCCAACACGTCCGGTCCGGTGAATTCGCCGGGGTTGTAGCGTGGGAAACCGGCGGCGAGGTTTATGCCGAACGGATAGCCGAACTGCCAGGTGAGGAGGTCGCCGGCCCCGGCCACGTCGCCGAGCGGCCCCATCCACCGGGCATAGAATCGGGACTGCCGATTCAGATCGGCTACAAGTTGGAACAGGGCTTCGACCACGCGGTGGGCGTTCGGCCCCGCGGCCAGGCGTGGCCCGTAGAATACGATGCCGAATTTGCAGCTTTTCATCCGACCGAACAGGTTCCGGATCGCGGCCATTCCATTCGACCCACCACCTGAAGCGGCCGAGGATTTCGAAGTCGCCAGCACCCGCAGTTCCCATAGCGCTTCCCAGTGTCGGCCCGGTGTCACCCGCACAAACTCGTCCACGGCTTTCGTAGTTTCCGTTTCCGCCTCGTCCACCACGACGAAAGTTCGGCCGGGGCGCGGCGGACAGTATCGCTCGACGAGCCGGGGATGCGTGCGGAGTGGGTCGCACCCCCAGAATATCACCAGGTCGGCCCGCTGTTTGACTTCGCCTAGCGTACAGGTCGATTCGCCCACCTGCTGCATGGCTACGATTGAGGGGGCGTGGTCGGTGGTGTCGATGGTGGCCCCGAGTCGGTCGGCGAGTGCCGCGGCGGCGCGCAGCCCGGCCGTCGAACATCGGCCGAGACCGTAGATGAGTGGGTTCCTTGCCCGTTGAAGAATCGCGGCGGCCCGGGCATAGGCCGCGTCGGGTTCGGTCGGAACCCCGTCGATTTCCGCCGCCGGTGGGCGTGAAGAATTCTGCCCAAGAAACCACGGAGTGGCCAACCCGCACGCGTTCGCGGCCGAAACAATCCGATCGCCTGCCGTCGAAACGCGGAGGTCGTCGCAGACGCACCCGCACACGGTACAGGGGACCGAGGCGAACTCGCTCATTCGTCCGCGACCTCGCCCAGAACGTCTTCGCTCACATAAAGCGGGACCTTCGCTGTAACTGCAATCGCGACCGCGTCACTCGGCCGGCAATCGATCTCGATCAGCTCTCCGTCCTTCCGCAACCGCAGCTTCGCGTAGTACGTCTGGTCTTTCAAGTCGTTGATCACCACGTCCCGCACTTCCGCCCCGAGCAGGTCGACCGCACTGACGATCAGGTCGTGCGTCAGCGGCCGTGGCGAGGCGATCCCGCGCACCCGACGGTCGATGCTGGTCGCCTCGAACAGGCCGATCACGATCGGAAAACTCCGGTCGCCGTCCACTTCGCGCAGGACGATCACCTGCTGGTCGTCCACTTCGTTGATGATGATCCGGCGGAGTTCCATCGGAATCGGCACGGTATCGCTCCCTGCGGTCCGAGTCGGTCTGGCGGCGGGGCCGCCCCGTGGACTATAAAGCGATTCGCATTCCAGGACAAGGACGCCCGGCATGACCGCGTACGAACAGTCCGAACTTTCTGCCGAGGCCCGGCGGGCGAATGCCCGACTTCGGACCACCCTCACCCGCACCGATCGGGATTTTGCGCTGGCGAAATCGCTCGTCCAAGCGGCCCAACCACCCGTGCCCGACGTCGGCCCCGGGGTGCAGGTTGTCGTCCACCACGCCTCCGGACACCCGACCGGCACTGATTGGTGGGAAATAACTCGGACGGGTTTGACGGTTCACATCGTGCTGGCTGACACGGCCGGCCCGGCCACGCCGGCCGGGGCTATGCTCCCCGTCTTCCTGCGGACCGTCGTCGATCGGTTCGCCCACTTCAACCCGGGCAAACTCCTTGCGAGTGTGAACCAGGAATTGATCGCCCTCGCTCTCGACGACCCGCCCGTCGTAGCGATATCCGTACTGCACCTCGACGTTGAAACGGGTCGGTTCGCAGTCGCCCGGGCCGGGGCTCCCCGGCCGGTTCTGGTGCCCGAAAAAGGCTCGCCGGTCGAAATCTCCCTCCCCGGCCCCCTACTCGGCG
Organism: Fimbriiglobus sp.; assembly: GCA_036493815.1. Lineage (GTDB taxonomy): Bacteria > Planctomycetota > Planctomycetia > Gemmatales > Gemmataceae > DASXPC01. The sequence goes on from DASXPC010000229.1 coordinate 13,624, forward strand.
TTTTCGATGCGGCCGAGTTTCCGGAGCATGTGGGCGAGCTACGGAAAAGGGAAAAACTGGTTCTGAAGACCGAAAGCGAAGAGGAAAATTCACTCGAAGACCGGACGCGGATAGAAGTCGAGTTGGGTTAATTTTGTCACGTAGCGACGCTTCTGCGAAGCGTCGCT
>DASXPC010000230.1:0-18093 GCA_036493815.1 Fimbriiglobus sp.
CCCAAATCCTCTATCTCATTGCGGCAAAATTGCTTCGGCATCTCCGGCAGTAGTAAATAAGACTCCGACGCGAACCACCGGTTCTGAGCCGCTTGCATCAAACCACCTCGCCAATGGGAAACCTTCGCCTCGATGGCGACCAACCGCCTGACTGCGTAGATGCAGTGAAGCGGGCGGAGCAACCAGTACTGACCGCTCCTGCGCACCATGCCTGCGGTCACCAATCGCTCTAGCGATTTTCCTAAGCCCGAGAAAAAAAAGTTGCAAAGGAAATCTCTCGTCGAACGGCCCATCGTCGCCAAGAAGTGGGCGATGCGGATGTCTATCGGCGTCAATCTCGTTCGCTCGGGGGACCAACGCTGTGCGGTGGATACCAGCCAGTACACGGCGACGGCGTCGGGAAAGCCCGATTCGATCTCTGGTTCCAAAAATACGGTAAGGGCTTGCCCTCTGGGTGGAGACGGCAAGCGACTCCGGACGTACTCCGCCACCAAATTAAGTTCGGGTCCAGCGGTCGGTGTACGGTACGCAGGGCCGTTCTTCGCGCGGCAGGAGTACTTGTCAATAATCTGGACCGAATTGGCCACTCGGTATCGAAATTCGGACGGTTCGACGACGTGAACTGAACTGGTCCTTCCAGCCATATCGACAAATTCAAACATGGCTTATGACCCGAAGTCAGGATGCGGACATCTCCCTGAATTCAATATAGCGCAGAAAATCGTCTCGCCGAAAGCTCGGTATCACCCAACGCTGTTTCCAGATGGTTTACGGAGGAACTAGGATGCGGAAAGGAGCCTGTTGGTCAGGTTGTTCCGGAGAATCCGGCAATTCGGTCGTCTCGGCAGAGGCAGGCTGATTGTTCGTTATGCCTTCCGAGATATGCCGATGAATTACCAGTTGTTCTGCATTCCGCCCTGCAAATTAGGCATCTCCCTTTGCAGCTTCGGTTCTATCGACCAACGCCGTTGACGACATTATCACACTTCTTCCGGCAACGCTCCCACATCCGCCTCCACAAACCCCGCCCGCGCCTCCTCCGACTCCAGCACCGCCTTCGAGTAGTAGGACAGGAGGACCGGCCGGGCTTTGGAGAAGACGTCCGGGTTCGTGTTTCGGAAGTCTTCGAAGGATTCGCCGAGGGTGCGTTTGGCGGCGATGATTTTCAGGAAGGCGACGGTGACGGTGTCGTGGTAGCCGGTGGTGTTGCCGAGGGAATGGTTGTACTTGGGGATGCCGGTGCGGACGTGGGCGAGGGCGGAGTCGAAGGGGATGCGGTCGAGGCAGAGCCAGGCGAGCCGGACGTGGGCTTCGTGCGTCCAGAGCGGTTTGGGCAGCGTGCACGAATCGAACGCGGCGAGGAATTCGTCGTCGGTCATGGTCCCCCGAGGACACGGTGCCGGCGGCCCGGGTTCACCCGCGCAGTTTCTTCAGTTTTTCGCGATACTGTTCGGCCCGTTCGCCGTCGCCCAGTTTGTCGAACACCTGGACGAGTCGCCGCAGGGCCTTGGCCAGTTCGTCCTTGTCCTGGAAGTAAACGGTTTCGACCCAGAGGAACTCCCAGCGGGCCTGTTTGAGTTGGCCGAACGCGAGGAAGAGTTCGCCGCGGGCGTTGAACCCGATGGCCCGGGCGACGGGGTCTTTGGCGGCGTCCAGGGCGGTTTGGATGGCGGCGGCGGCGGTGGCGGAGTTCGCCTGCGGGTCGCCCGGCTTCGGGGCTGCCGCCCATGCCCGGTAGACGTTCGCCCGGTCCCGCAGCGGTCCGGCCGAGGGTACACTCGGGTTTGCCAGAACCGCGTTCACGGCCGATTGTGCCGCGGGTGCCCCGGCCCGCAACAACACGTCGCACCGGGCCAGCGCCGCCGCGATTCGTAAATCCGCCGGCAGCCCCGTCGTCTTCGCCAATCCGTCGAGTGCCTCGGCCGCCTTCCCGGACTCGCCCAGGTCGGCCAAGAGCCGTGCCCGCGTTCGCATCGCCGGCCAGACCTCCCACGTGCCCGGGTAATCCTTGGCGAACGTCAACCATCCGTCCGCCACCCGGGCCGCCTCCCGGCGAAACTCGTCCCCCGTTCCCATTTCGTCTACCACCCGCGTTCCTGCCTGCAGTTCCCGAAAATCGAGGTACTTCCGACTCCGCTCGCCGGTCGCCTTCCGCCGCAGCAGTAAAAACCCGGCCCGCGCCTTGGCCGCGTCCTTTTCGTGCTCCAACGAAAGGAGTGCCCCCCGGTCTTCGCCGACAATTCCCGGCACCTCCGCGTATTCCACGCGCACCACCTCCGCAGGCGACAGCGACAGCTTCTCCTTGCCGTTGACGAACACCTTCACACCGCCCGCCGACTCCTTGACCTCCCCCTCCTCGCTCCGCTCCTTGCCCGATTTTTTGTCGACGTAAACGACCTTGTCGAACCCGCCCTGCTGGGCGAGGGTCATTGAGCCGAGGGCGACGAGCAAAGGCAACGCGAGCAGGCGGGGCATGACGGGCCTCGGAGTGGGGCGATTCTGTGTTTGTAGGCGGTTTCGGGGTGCCGGCGGCAGGGAATTCGTTGACGTTTGGAAGGAAGGGATTTGGATTTCATAGGATTTTCGGAGGTCGGGCGGCAATATCTTGCCGGCCGGCAGCGGGTTCGTCGGCCTCGTGAAGACCGAAGCGGAATCGCGCATCACCATCGACGCGCATGCCGCCGCGTTTCGGGCGATTCTCGACAAAGCGGGTGCGGTCAAAGTGGTCGAGATTTCGCCCAAAACCTGTGAGACGCCCGATGGCCCCACCCACCTGGACGCTTCGACGGATTTTGGCCGTGGACGACTCGCAGGTCGAAGCCCTTGCCGACGTGTTGGTCGATTGCGTCGAAGCCGGGGCGTCGGTCAGCTTTATGCATCCGCTGACGCGAGAACGGGCGGTGGCGTTTTGGCGTAAAGTGGCGGCCGGCGTGGCCGCGGGCGAGCGGGCTCTGCTGATCGCCGAGGACGCGGACGGAATTTGCGGGACGGTGCAGTTGGTGTTCGACCTGCCCGAGAATCAGCCGTACCGGGCCGATCTGGTGAAGATGCTGGTCCACCGCCGGGCCCGCCGGCAGGGGTTGGGCGCGGCGCTTATGCGTGCGGCCGAAGAAACGGCCCGGGAATGCGGCAAGAATCTTCTGGTGCTCGACGCCGTCACCGACGGCGACGCGGCCCGGCTGTACGAACGGTTGGGTTGGGTGCGGGTGGGCGACGTCCCCGACTTCGCCCTTTACCCGGACGGCCGACCGTGCAGTGCGACGTACTATTACCGGTCGCTGGTCCGCTGAAACTGGCGTGCGGCGTCTTTATTGGCCGCCGGCGTCGGGGGCTTGCACGAACAATTTCCCGCCGGCCTTCTCGTAGAGTCCTTTGAGATACGGCGTTTCCACCAGCATTTCCGCGAACTTGGCCTTCACTTCCGGGGAAAGATCCGCGTTCCGGGTTTCCACCACCACCATTTGCTCGGCCACTTTTTTCAGCCTTACGCCGAGCTGATCGGGCTTGTCCTTCAGGAGGTCCATATTTCCGTGGACGACGCACTGCAGCGCGTCTGCGAAGAGATCGAAGTAAAGGGACTTCACCTGGTCCCGCTTTTTCTTTTCCTCGTTCGCCTTCGCCGGATCGTCGGCCGGCAGTGGTCGGCGACGCATCGCTTGCAGGGCGGCGGCGTATTCGTTCGCCAGCCGGTCCCATCCCTGCTTGGCCCGGCCCCAATATTCCCCTTTCTTCTTCGCGTCGCTCTCGGCCGCGGCCCGGGCTTCGAGGAGCAGGTTCGATTCGCGGCGGAATTCGAGCACGTGTCGCGCCCAACCCGGCTTCGCGTCGGTACCCGCCGCCGCGGCGAGTGTTTGTTCCGCCTGGTCGAACAGTCCGCCGAGCCGGTACGCGCGGACCAGTTCCAGCCGGGCGTTGCGGTAGAGTCGAACGGTCGATTTCTTCTCCTCGCTCAACGAGGCGAACGCGGCGTTCAGGTCCGCTTCGGTTGGTGATGGGGCTCTCTTAAGCAGTTCGACGGCGCGGTCGTACCGGCCGAGGTCTTTGAGGGCGATGCCGAGAAACACTTGCATTGCGGGCGATTGCCCCTTTTCGGCGGCGATCTTGTCGATCAGCGTGCCGACTCCGGCGACGAGCGTGTCCGCTTCGGCGGCATGTCCCTTCTTCCGCAATTCGATGGCCTGCTCGCGGACCACGCGGGTGAGGTTGCCTAGCGTTTGGGCGTTGGCCTCGAGGTTGCCGCCGAGTCGCTTCAGCAGGCCGACGAGTTCCGCAGCCTGGTCCGCCTGCCCGCCGCGAATGCGACCCTGCAGGGCCAGCACCACCAATGCGTCGCGGCGGTAGTGGTCGAGTTTGTCGGCGGCGGATGCGAGTTCGCCGAGTTCCCCGGCCTCGTATAACGGCTTGCCGTCGGCCCCGGTCTTGGCGGCAAGGTCGGCGGCCTGTTTCACGGCCGGGCCGTGGGAGGAAAGCGATTTGGCCAATTCGATAAGAGCGGGATCCAAAACCTTGGCCATCGCGGTAAACTTCCGGGCGTCGTAGAGCGGCTTCGCTCGGGCCACGACGGCCATGTCCGCGAGACGCTCCGCCTCAAACTCGTGGACCCGCTTGAAGGGCAGCGACAGGTATGTGAATTCCTCGGCGGTGCGAATCATTTCATTGGTGACGGGTGGGACTGCGTCCGCACGATTGGCGAGCAGGTGCAGGCTGGCGAGTTGCTGGCGGAGGCGGAGGTAGGTGCGGGCGTCGTCGGACGAAGCCTGGGGGGAAGGGGCCGGCACGGCCGCCATGTCCGCGACGACTTTTGCGTAAATTTTGGGGCGGTCCTTTTCCGGAACGGGAGAGCGGTCCCCCAGGAGCCAGAAGGCGGCCACGCCTTGCAGCAGCCGGGCGCGGGCCTGATCCGGATACCCCGCACTGACGCGGGACAGGACGGAATAAGCCCGGTCGGGATGTTGCTGTTTCAGCAACGAATCCCCGTGCAGCATCCGGATCGAATCGGTGGACGGGTCGTCCGGAAATCTCTCTTCGAGCAACGTCGCGAGGGAATAGGCTTTTTCGCGGCTGGCATTGGCGGCGTCGCCGTCGGCCGGGAGTTGCAGGTAAGCCTGCACGGCCAGCGCCCCGGCCCGGGCAGCGGGGCCGGACGATTTCGTGGTGCGGGCGACCTGTTCGCCGAGAGCGGCCGCTTGGGCGTAGTGGTCGCCGGCGAGGTAGACGAACGCGAGCTGAACCTGGGCGTCGAGTTTGTCCCGCGGGGCGGTGGCGGGGCCGGCGAGGCGGACGGCGCGTTCGAGCAGGGCGGAAGCCGCGGCCAATTTCGCCGCCTTCGCCCCGGCCGTCGGCTCGTGCAGGCTCTTGTCGATCTGGACGAGGGCCGCCATCTGGCATTCGTCGAACGTCGGATACGCCTCGGGCGGCTTGGCCGCGTCGCCGATGATGAGGTGGATCGCCCGCGTCCGCTGCCGGGCCGCTCGCTCGGCGTAATCGTTGTCCGCGTCCGACAAGGTTCGGAGTTCTTTCTCCGCCTCGCGCAGCAATCGAAGGGCCGTCTGGCTCACGACCATTTGTTTCGTTTTCGGGTCGGCCTTGACCCCAATGGCTTTGGCTTCCTCGACTTTGAGGAAGGCGACGTAATACCGCACGCTGAACTGCTCGGGTGTCGGCCGGACGGCGGACTTGTATTCGCCCAGCCATTTCTCTCCCAATTCGCGAGCCGAGCGGATTTCCGCGGGCGTGCGGGCCGCCTGATACTTGTGAAAAACCTCGAAAAACCTGCTCATTCGCAACCCTTCCCGGGCCGCGAAGTTCGAACTGACCGAATTCCGGATGAGCACCGTCTGAGCCTCGGCCTCGGTATTGTTTTGCACGGAGTAGTCGCACTCGGCGGCCCAGGCCCGGGCCGCCCAGCCGATCGGACGGGTGAGGTATTGCTCGGCCATGGACTTGAACCGGGCCTTGGCCGCGAGCAGGGTCTTCCCCCGTTCCTTGACTTCCGTCGCATACGTATCAGCTTTGCGGAACAGCACGATGCCATGTTCCAGTTCGGCCGTGCGCAGGTCGCGCGTGAGTTCGTACTTGCGGACCCCCTCCACCTTGCCAGCCTTCAGTTGAGCGGCAATCTGCCCGATCGCCTTGGCAAACCGGCGGTCGGCCTCGTCGAACGCGGTGCGGGCGGTTGCCAATTCCTCTTTCATCCGGTCGTTGTTCTCGGCACTCATCGCCCGGGCGAGAAGGGTCCGGGCCTGCACGGCCGAAATGCGGGCCAGCGACAGTGCCGCTTCCGGCGCCCTGTCGTGTTTGGGATGATCGTGCAGAAATCGGTCGAACTCGGTTTTGGCACGGGCGAGGAAGGCGGCCCGATTCCCGCGTTCCGGTTCGAGGGGGACCGCGTCGAGTCGGGCGCGGGCGATTTCCAGGGGCAGAACCGTCCGAATGTCCTCGGGCAGCGATTTCGGATCGAGGGTGCCCAGGTATTCAATCGCGAGATCGGGCATCCCCTTTTCGCGCAAGCCGTGAGCCAGGTCGAGCGGGTTCGTCGGTTTCGTGGTGTCGAGTGAGTCTTCCGGTTCCGGGTCGGACGGCTTTGCAGTTGTGGGTTTGGGTTTGGCCCGGTCCGGTTTTTTGTCGCCCGTTTTCTTCCCGGCCGGAGGCTTCTTTTGCGTATTCCCCGGCCGCTGGGCCAGCGGCTCCCCGGCCGCGAACGCAAACGTGCCACACGCCAACAGGAGGGGCAGAAGAAATCGACGGGCCATGCGGCAAACTCCGACGGGCGCGAACGAGACGGGCGACGATTGCCATTGTTAGAATCGCCTTACTTCTTCTCGACGTACTTCTTGACCTGATATTTCTCGCCGTGGGCAGCGTACCACTTTTGCAATTCAGTCTTGAAGTGGATGGCGACGTTCGTTCCCCCCTTTACCGGTGCGGGATTCCAGCCGTCTTCGGGACCCAGTTGCAACTTCCAGAAGAGAATGGACGGGGCCGGCACGCCGAACGGTTGCGGTTTCGTCCAGTCGGTTTCGAGGAGTGCCGCGATCAGCAGTTTGGATTCGTCGGCCGAGACCGGTTCGCGTTCGACTTTTGTTGCGTTGGCCGGGGCCGTGCCGTACTTGCTCAGCAGGACCGCGGCGGCGAAATACCGGTCCGGCTGGTTCTTGGCCGCGAGGGCGGCGGTCGGCTTCTCCACCACCGTCAGGGCTTTCTTCACCGCTGCCAATTCCTCCTTGTACTTCGGCCCCGTGATTTCGAGGGGCGGGGACATGGGGGGAATCACGACGAAGCCGCCCGACGGGTGCGGCGTGAGGAAGAAGACCCCTTCGAGCCCGACCTTGGGAGCGAAGCCGAATCCGCCCGGCGGCCGAATCCGGCGCGGCCCGCCTGTCGGAGGTTCACGGAACCCGATCTTCAAATGCGTTTCCCCCCCCGCGCCGGACAATGCCGTCTCGATCTTCAGCACCGCCAGTTTGAACGGAACCGTCTCCTTCGACCCAGGCACCGGTGCGGCCTGGACCGGGTCGGCCTCGATCGCCGTGATCTTGCCGATCACCACGATCGGATTCAGCACGGCCCGCACGGCCGGCGTCTCTGGGGCCATCGCCCGGATGGCGAAGGCGGGAATCGCAGTAATGGCGAGGGCTAAACCCGCGAAAAGAATGCGCGTCATCTCGTTTCCTCCGTCGGATTCGCACGCGTTTGAGACGCGGCGCCAAAAAGTCTGTCTCTGCCAACGCCCAGTCTGTGCAACCAAAACCTTCCCACCGTCGCCAGCGTTTGCAGCCCATATTTTGTGCTGCGCCGAAAGTTGATCTGGCTCGCCTCGTCGAAGTACCGCACCGGCACCGGCACGTCGCCCAACCGGAAGCCGAAGTGGACGGCCTGGACCAGAAACTGCGTGTCGAACACGAAGTCGTCCGAGTTCGTCTCGAACGGAATGGTTTCGAGCACGCTCCGTCGGTACACACGGAACCCCGAGTGAAATTCGCCGAGGTTTTGGCCGAGGGCGAAGTTCTCGAATGCCGTTAAGGCACGGTTGGAGACGTACTTCCACCACGGCATGCCGCAGGCGAGGGCTTCTTTGCGGGACCGCACGCGGTTGCCGAGAACCACGTCACAGATGCCGAGTTCGACAATGCCGACGGCGTGCGGGATGACGCGGGCATCGTACTGGTAGTCCGGGTGGATCATCACTACCACGTCGGCCCCGTAGTCGAGGGCGTAGCGGTAGCAGGTTTTCTGGTTCCCGCCGTAGCCGCGGTTTTGCGGGTGGCAGATTACGGTCAGGCCCATGTCGCGGGCGATTTCGACCGTGCGATCCCGGCTGCCGTCGTCCACGAGCAGCACTTCGTCCACGCTGCCGGGGGGGATGTCGGCCACCGTGGCGGCGAGCGTCTTCTCGGCGTTGAACGCCGGCAGGACGGCGATGATCTTGTGCTTCCGGGAAACGGGCGGAACAGTCGGGGCGAGAATCGTCTCCACCGGGAACGGGTTTCGGGCCGGTGCGAGGGGCGGCGTGCGCAGCAGGGTGGCAGGCATCGGTGTATTGTAACGCACTCCCGTATCCGGCTCGCCAAAAAGAGAATTCTCGCGTCGTCCGCCGGCCCCGGTTACACTCGACTTCTTCCTCATCCGGAGCCGCTGCCATGTACAACGACCGCCGCACTTTGTTCCGCTCCCTGGCCGCACTCGGCATCGGCGGGACGACGTTCCAGCGGGCACTGGCCTCGGAAATTACCCAACAGCCCCGGGCCTCGGCCGTCACTGCCGAGATGGTGAAGAACGCCGAGTGGATCGCCGGCATCACGCTTTCGGACGACGAACGGGCGATGGTGGCCCGCCGGATGGGCGGCATCGTGAGCGGGTTCGCCGCAATCCGGAAACAGCCGCTGACCAACGACGTCTCCCCGGCATTGACCTTTATCCCCCTTGCTGCCCCTGTACCCCCCGGCACCCCCCGTGGCACCGTCGAAGCAATAAGTGCGCCCATCCCGTCCAAGCCCGATTCGTCCGACGAACTTGCATTTCTGCCGCTAACGAGCCTGGCGTCGCTCGTCCGCACGAAGAAGGTGTCGAGTTACGATCTGACAAAGCTCTACCTGGATCGCCTGAAAAAGTACGACCCGAAACTGCTCTGCGTCGTGTCGCTGACGGAAGAATTGGCGATGAAACAGGCCAAGCGTGCGGACGCGGAGATCGCGGCCGGCAAATACCGCGGCCCGTTGCACGGCATCCCGTGGGGGGCGAAAGACCTGATCGCCGTGCCGGGGTACAAGACGACCTGGGGGGCCGAGCATTACAAGGACCAGACGTTTGACGTGACGGCAACGGTGGCCAAGAAGTTGGAAGCCGCCGGGGCGGTTTTGGTCGCCAAGCTCACTCTCGGGGCGCTGGCTATGGGGGATCGCTGGTTCGGGGGTCAGACGCGTAGCCCGTGGGATCCGAAGCAGGGGTCGAGCGGATCGAGTGCGGGCCCGGCGTCGGCCTCGGCGGCCGGCCTGGTCGGGTTCGCCATCGGCACCGAAACCCGCGGCAGTATCGTCAGTCCCTGCCGCCAGTGCCACGTTTCGGGCCTCCGCCCCACCTTCGGCCGCATAAGCCGCTACGGCTGCATGGCCCTCTCCTGGAGCATGGACAAGCTCGGCCCCATCGCCCGCAGCCTCGAAGATTGCGCCCTCGTTTTCGGCGCCATCCACGGGGCGGACGGCAAAGACCTGGCCGCCGTGGACCGGCCCTTCTCCTGGCCGGCAGCCAAACCGCTCAAAGACGTCAAAGTCGGCGTCTTCGACAACACGCCCAAGGCCGAACTCGACGTCCTCAAAACTCTCGGCGTGCAGACCGTCCCCGTGAAACTACCGGCCGGTTTCCCGATCCAGGCCATCGGCGTCACGCTCGACGTCGAGTGCTCGGCCGCATTCGACGAACTTTCGGTACACGGAATCAAAGAAGGCTACGGCACCGGCTGGCCGAGCACTTTCCGCACCGCCCAGTTCGTCTCGGCCGTGCAGTACGTCCAGGCCCAGCGGGCGCGGACGCTGCTCATGCGGGCGATGGAGACGATGCTGGAGAAGGTCGATTGCTACATCGGCGGTGGGAACCTGGAATTGAGCCTGACCAATCTGACCGGCCATCCGACAATCGTCTGCCCCAACGGATTCCGGAAACAAACCCGTGGCGGCGTCGAAACCGAAGTGCCGTTGGCCGTCACGTTCACGGGTCGGCTCTACGGCGAAACCGACCTTCTCGCCGTCGGCCATGCCTACCAGCAGGTTACCGGCCATCACCTGAAGCGGCCGAAGCTTTAACCCCGCCGGCGGAATTATTCCGGCGCATACACAGTGCGGCCGCCGTCGACAGGAAGGCAGACGCCCGTGACGAAATCGTTGTCGATGAACGAGAGCACGGCAAGGGCGATGTTCCGCGGACTGCCTTCCCGCTTCACCAGCGTCGCGTCGATCGCCCGCCACTTCTCGTCCTCGGTCAGGTCGGACGGCAGCATCACCGGGCCGGGCAGGATCGCATTCACCCGCACGGCCGGGTTACGGGTGCCGAGTTCCACGGCCAGGCTCCGGGTGATCGCCGTCACCGCCCCCTTGCTCGGGAAGTAGGCGGCGTAGCCGAGGTAGGGCCGCACCTCCGCCCAATCGCCGATGTTCACGATCAATCCCCCGTCGGCCTGCCCAGTCATCGCAAGCCCGGCGTGCTGGGAGCAGAGGAACGTGCCGAGAGCATTCGTATCGAAGTGCAATCGTACGTCGGCCGCTGTCACGTCTTCGAGCGGTTTGCGTTGCCAGATCGCGGCACAGTTTACCAGCACGTCGATCCGGCCGAACCGGCCGAGTATGTCGCGGATCAGGTTCCGCACGGCCTTTTCGTCCGTCAAGTCTGCGGCAAATGTCGCGGCCTCGACCCCGAGCCCGCGCAGCCCGAGGGCGGTGGCCTCGGCCTCCTCCGCCGAACTTCGGTAATGCACGGCGATCGCATACCCACGGCCGGCCAACGCCTCGGCCACCGCCGAACCGATCCGCTTCTTCCCACTTCCCGTCACGAGGGCCACGCGCCGCGGATTCATGCCAAGACTCCGGGTTCAAAGGTTCGAAACGCCCCGGCGGGCTCAGTTCTTCAACGACAGTACGACCGAGACGTGGCGTCCGGCCCAATCCCGCGTTACCATGCCTTCGGGGTCCGGAGGCCCGCCATGAAAAAATTCGCCTACGTGCTGATCCCGGCGGGACTCGCCCTCTTAGTGTATCTTGCAGTCACAAATTCCCCCGACGACCCGCTACCCGAAAACTTCCCGACCCTGAGCATTGCCGATACCGGCGGACCCAAGGACGACGGGCCCCAACTCGCCACCTTCGCGTCCGGTTGTTTCTGGTGCTCTGAAGCCGTCTTTCTGCGAAGGAAAGGCGTCACAAAAGTCGTGCCCGGCTATTGTGGCGGGACGGTCCCGGACCCGACCTATCTTCAAGTCTGCACCGGCGAGACCGGGCACGCCGAGGCGATCCAGGTGACGTTCGACCCGAAGGCGGTGTCTTATGCAGAGCTGCTCGAACTGTTCTGGCGGTCGCACGACCCGACCGCGATCAATCGGCAGGGGTACGACGTCGGCACGCAGTACCGGTCCGTGATTTTTACTCACACGGAAACCCAGCGTCGCCTAGCCGAAAAGTACAAGGCGCTGATCGACGACGCCCATATTTTTTCCGCACCCGTGGCGACCCAGATCGTCCCGTACACCGCGTTTTACCCCGCGGAGGCGGACCACCTGAACTACTTTGCGAAAAACCCCAATCGCGGGTATTGCCAGAACGTCATCCGCCCGAAGCTCGAGAAGTTGAAGAAGGTGTTCGCCGATAAATGGAAGACGGATTGAGCTTTCATGCACCCATGGCCGGGTCGCTGCACGTCGGCCGGCCGGTTTCCACCCGCCCGGCAAACCGCCGGGCGAATCCGGGCGACGCGTCCAACGTGACGCCGATGTCGTACCAGCCGAATTGCTCGTCGTCTCCGACGGGCAGGCGAACGTCCTCGCCCGCCGCCAGTACGAACCGGACGTCGGGCTTGCCGTACGACCGGTCCCGAATGGCGACGGACTGGGCCGCACGGTCGCGATTGACGAGGCGGACGAATGAACCTTCCACGGTGACACGGACGAGCGGGTCTTTGCGTTCGCCGATGAATTCGCGGAAAAATCCGTTGGGGCCGTACACGCGGATGTTATACCGCCCCTTTTCGAAGGCGCTGAGATCCCACGCGTCGTCGAGGCTTTCGCCCGCCCCGACGGCGTAGCGGCGAATCGTCATCCCGTCTTTGGTCGAGGCGTACGCAGTGAACGGCGATCCTGCCGCGCGGTTGCCGAACTGGTCCATTTTCGCTTCGAAATGCAGTACGAACGAGGTCCGGTTCGGGCCGAGCGCTCCGTCCGCGACGAGCTGGTAAGGGAGCGGGCAGGACGGCCGAACGCCCGGTTCCTGCCTCGGCAGCCGCGACTTGTCCGGCGACTTCTGCACGCGCTCGATTTCCTCCGGCGTGAGCGGGGCCGGGTGGGTCGGAACCGGCTTATACTTGGCGCGGTGAATTTGCTCGACGAATTCGTCGCGGGACGGAAAATCCGCCAGTTTCTGCCCGGCGACCGGGGCCGGTTGAAACGCGGAAAGCAGGTCCCCGCAGACGACCCGCCGCCAAGCGGTTACGTTCGTTTCTTCGATCTTCTTTCCCGTTTTGTGCGTCAGCAGTTTTTCCAGGAACTGCAGGACGGACGTGTGGTCGCACACCTGGGAATTCACCCACCCGCCGCGACTCCACGGGGACGCGATCACCAGTGGGACCCGAAACCCGAGCCCGATCGGACCCTCGCGGGACTGTGCCGCCGAGTTGTGCTTCCTGTCCTGGGCCAACGTCACGTATTCGACGGCGGTATCAATCCCCTTTGTCGTGCGGCCGGTCTCGGGCCGGTTCGGCGCCGGCGGGGCGAACGGCGGCACGTGGTCGAAATACCCGTCGTTCTCGTCGTACGTCAGAATAAAGACGGTCTTCTTCCACACGGCCGGGTCCTTGGTCAGGATGTCGAGCACCTCGGCCAGATACCACGCACCGTACCAGGCCGAACTCGGGTGGTCGGAGAACCGTTCCGGGGGCACGATCCAGGAGACGGTGGGGAGCATTCCGTCGCGGACGTCTTTTCGGAACTGAAATAGCACGTCCCCCTTGGGCACGGCCACGGTTCGCTTTTCGTTCCCCTCGCGGTAAGAGATTTCGGCCAATTGGCGGTGCGCGGGATCGCCGCTATTGGTGGAAAATGCCCGGTCGTGCAGACTCTTCTGCCGGGGGGAGAGCGCGTCGAATTTCTCTTTCGACCACTCCGCCGCTTCCGCTTTCGCCTTGCGGAGTTTCGTCGTCAGGGCGGCGACCTTTTCGCCGGCCTTGGCCTTCTCCGCCGCGGCGAGCTGGCCCGAGAGGGCGGCAACTTGCTCCGCCAGGTATTGCCGGTGTGAGGCGGCGAATTGCACGTGGTATTGGCGGAACCACTCGATCGGGTTATCGGAGAAATTCGCCAGCCACGCGTCGTGTTCGCCGGAGAGGCCGGACGTGAGGCTGATTTCGTTTTGATAGATTTTCCACGACACGCCGTGCTCTTCGAGCCGTTCGGGGAAGGTCGTCCAACTCGCCCATCGGCCGTAGTCGACGTTTTCGTTTCGGACGTTGGCGGTGGAATCGGGCGTAGGTTTCTCGCGGACGGTTCCGGTCCACAGGTGGAGCCGGTTCGGCGTCGTCCCCGTGAGCGATGAGCAGAAGTGCTGGTCGCAAACGGTGAACGTGTCCGCCAGTGCATAGTAAACGGGCAGGTCTTCGCGGGTGTAATAGCCGAGCGTGAGCGGCAACGCGGCATAGGCCTTGTGGCCCGACCGCTTCGACGGGATCCACCGGTCGTGCTTGCCGCCGTTAGCCGCGTCGATCTGGTTCGGCCAACTGTGCGGCAGCGACCCCATCCACGTCGATTTCGTCCGCTTCACGTCGAGCCGGAACGGCACGTATTGTTTCCCGTCCGTATCCGCCTGGACCCAAACCGGGTGGCCGTCCGGCAGCGTCACCGCCCGCGGATCGTTAAACCCGCGGACGCCGCGGAGCGAACCGTAGAGGTGATCGAACGACCGGTTCTCCTGCATCAGAATGACGACGTGCTCGGCGTCGAGAACGGAGGTTCCGGGCTCCGGCTCGATCGCCCCAGCCCGTCGGATTGAATCCGGTATGCCTGCCGCCCCGGCCAAAGCGGCCACGGCCTGGATAAACTCGCGACGCGACGGCATGGTATCTCCTCGTCTTTGCGGGGTTATCCTACGCGGTGGGAAGTGGTGTCAAAATACCCGGACCGAAATTCACGAAGGCGACATACTCCGCAAAAAGATTTCCGAATCCGCAGTCAACCGGCTACCATCGAGTGCACCATACTTTCCTGCAACACTGGAACGTGCCATGCCGTCGGACCCGAGTGATCTCACCGCGATCGCCGACAAAGCCCTCGAGTACATCACGGACGGGGCGGTGATCGGTCTGGGGTCGGGCAAGGCCTCCACCGCATTCATTCGGGCGCTGGGGGAACGAGTCCGAACAGGACTGCGCGTACGCGGCGTCCCGACGTCGCGCGATTCGGAAATGCTGGCCCGGCAACTCGGGATCCCGTTGGTAACTTTCGACGAAGTCGATGCCCTCGACTGGGCCGTGGACGGGGCGGACGAAGTCGATCCTGCCGGAAACATGATCAAGGGGTACGGCGGGGCGCTCGTTCGCGAGAAGATCGTGGCGACCTCGGCCCGCCGATTTTTGATCCTCGTCGGACCGGAAAAACTAGTTCCCGTTCTCGGCTCGCGCGGCATTGTGCCCGTCGAAGTGGTCCCGTTCGGCGTCGGGCCGGCCTCCCGTCGCCTGCAGGCACTCGGACTCAAACCGCGGCCCCGGATGCACGACTCGCAACGCTATACGACCGACAACGGCAACACGATCCTCGACTGCGAAACGTCCCCCATCCCCCGGCCGGAAGAATTGGAGTCGGCCGTCCGCGCAATCCCCGGCGTACTAGGCACAGGCCTGTTTCTGGGCATGAACCCGACGGTCCTGATCGCAACAGACAACGGCGTCACTGTGCGGGGTTAGCGAGGCGGTTGTCTCAGTCCCGTGGCAAGTCGGAAATGCACATCCCGAAACGAACGACCGGAGGCTGTTCCCGCCTCCGGTCGCGCGCTATTTGAAAACCGGACTACAGTAATGAGTCGAAACTGAGTTTCAAAGGAGCCGCGCACGAAGTCGGCGGCATACGCGATCCGCCGCTTACTTGGTGCGCGGCTCTTTAACAATGAACTTCCAACTCAACACTACTTCCTCACGTCCTTCTTCGGAATGTCGGCCAGCTCCTCCCGCACAGGGGCGTAGTGGCTGAACTCCATGCTGAAGCTGGCGGTTCCGCCGGTGGCGCTGCGGAGGTCGGACGTATAACCGAAGAGTTCGGAGAGCGGAATCTTCGCCATGACGCTCGACACGCCCTTGTCTTCGCTCGTTTCCTCAATGATTCCGCGGCGGCGGTTGATGTCGCCGGTGATCGGCCCCTGGTACTGCTTGGGCGAAATCGCCACCACCTTCATGATCGGTTCCAGGAGGGTGATGCCGCACTGCTCCTGAGCGTCGCGGAAGCCGTCGATTGCGCACATGTAGAAAGCGTCCTGGCTCGAGTCCACGTCGTGGTATTTGCCGAAGTGAAGTTCGGCCTCCACATCCACGAACGGGAACGGGTATTTGTACCCTTTCTTGCACCCCTCGCGGAACCCGTCTTCCACGCTTGGGATGTACTCCTTCGGCACCGTTCCCTGAGAGACCGAGTTGACGAAGAAGATGTTGTTCGGGTCGGGCCGAAGCTTTTTGGTCGCGGTCGCGTTGTATTCCTCGATTTCGGCGAGCCGTTCCTCGACCATCTCCGGAGTGAGCGGTCGGTATTTGACGTTGATGACGGCGTACTTGCCTCGCCCGCCCGTCTGCTTCTTGAGCACGGTTTCGATGTCCCGCTCCCGGGCCAGTTGCTGGCGGTAGGCGACACGCGGCTTGCCGAGCGTGATCAACTTCTGGTCTTCCTGCGAGACCCCGATCGCCCGTTTCAACTTCTCGATCGAAATTTCCAAGTGCAATTCGCCCATGCCGGAGAGGATGGTTTCCTTCGTCTCTTCGTCGGTGTGGGCTTTCAGGGTCGGGTCGTCGCGGACGAGCCGGCCGAGGGCCTCGCCCACCTTGCCCGAGTCGAGGCTCTTCGAAAACGTCAAAGCGGACGAGATCACCGGCTTGGGGAAACTGATGGCTTCGAGCGCGATCGGGTTGTCCGGGTCGGAGAGGGTGTTGCCGGTAAACGTTTCTTTCAGCCCGATTCCGGCGACGATATCGCCCGGCCCGGCCTTCTCGAGCTCGATCCGCTTGTCGCCCATCATCCGGTAGAAGCGCGCGACCCGCTCCTTCTTGCCGTTGGTGGTGTTCGTGTAAGTTTCGCCCGGCTTCATTTCGCCGGAGTACACGCGGATGTAGACCAGGTCGCCGGTGCTTTCGGCGACGGTCTTGAACGCCAGCGCGGACATCGGTTCGGCCGCGTCCGGCTTGCGGTATTTCGTTTCCTTCGTTTTCGGTTCGATCCCTTCGACCGGCGGCCGTTCGAGCGGATTCGGGAGGCACTCGACTACGAGGTCCAGAAGTTGCTGTACCCCTTGATACATCTTCGAACTGCCACAGTGAACCGGGGTAAAGAGTCCTTCCAGCGTCCCCTTTCGGAGCGCCGCTTTGAACACGGGGACGGGGACGTCTTTCCCTTCCAGAATCAGTTCCGTCATCTCTTCGGACGCGGCGGAGACGGTGTCCATCAACTCCGTCCGGTGCTTTTGCGCCTCGGCCAGGTATTTCTCCGGGATCGGGTTCGTAAAGAACTTGCGGTTCGTTTTGTCGGTCCCGTCCCGGGTGATGAAGGTCATGGACACGAGGTCGATGAGCCCTTCGAACGCGCTGTCTTGTCCGGCCGGCATGGTAATGACGGCGGGGGTGGCCATCAGCTTGGTGCGGATCTGGTCGACGCACGCCCAAAAGTCAGCGCCCATGCGGTCGAGTTTGTTGACGTACGCGAGCCGGGGCACTTTGTACTTATTGGCCTGCCGCCAGACCGTTTCGGACTGAACTTCGACGCCGCCGACGGCGCAAAACACCCCCACGGCTCCGTCCAATACGCGGAGCGACCGTTCGACCTCGGCCGTGAAATCGACGTGGCCGGGGGTGTCGATGATGTTGATCGTGTAGTCGCCCCAGTCGATCGACACGGCGGCCGAGTTGATCGTGATGCCCTTGGCTTTTTCGAGCGGGTCGAAGTCGGTCGTGGTGTTGCCGTCGTCCACGTCGCCCATCTTGTGCTTCGTGCCGCTGTAATAGAGGATGCGCTCGGTGGTCGTGGTTTTACCCGCGTCCACGTGGGCCATGATTCCGATATTGCGTACGCGGTCGAGCATCGTGTCTATCCGCCCCGGGGGGTGCCGGGGATAAGGGTATGGTGCCGAACCAACATAGTTTACGGGGAAAGACCGCCGACCGGTCGGACGGGTTCGGCGGCAGGACCGACCGACGGGTGCGAACGGATTAATTATCGCGCCGGGGGGGGGAACGTCCACCCCAAGGGTATGAAGCCGACGTGAAGTCCCGGAAAAACGAACCGGGGAGCCAAAGCCCCCCGGTGCATCCATTTCTCATCCCAGCGACATTATACCGCGAGGGCAACCTTCCGTTTGACCATCCAGCGCCGAATCCCCATCACGGGCACGGCGGCGGCGATGAGGAACAACGCCGGCGGGGCCGGGACCGTCGTAGTTTTGATCTCGTCGATGATGTAGTCGCTCGCAACGCGGGAGTTCTGGCCGTCGTTGAACGTAACCTGCACTTGAGTGACTTGGGACAAATCCCCGGTTCCGGTGAACCCGGCGTAGTCGGCATACACGGTGAACGGCAAACCGAATCCCGTCACCATAGCAGTGTAGGACATCGTTCCGCCGATCGTAGAAATCGCGATCGTGACCGGCATGTCCGGGG
>DASXPC010000231.1:0-7407 GCA_036493815.1 Fimbriiglobus sp.
GAACTGCCAGTACATCCGGGCCCGGTCGCAGTGGATCACGCCGGCGTAGTCTTCACCGAGCAAACCCTTCAAGACCTCGCCGGCCCGGCTGGTGCGACAGGCAAAGAAGGTGAACGTGTCGGCGACGGCGGTCCAGACCCACGCCTTGGCCGGGCCTTCCTTCGTCGGCGATTCGTCGATGTTCAGAATGTCTTGTGTCGGCAACTGGTCCGCGAGGTCGTCGTAGGCCGGCTTCACCGCCTCGGCACAGCGGTTCTGCAGGAGCACCATCCACGCGGCGCTGGCCGGCTGGTTCAGGATCGTGCTCAAGAATTGGGCCGCCCGTCGCTTCGACTGCCGGAAGCAGGCCATCAAGAGACCGCTGAAGGCGATCAGCCGCGGCCCGGCCTGGCCGGTCGGCACCCCCGGCGGCAAGGCCCCGCGGGTCGTACATCCACACCGGCACAACAGGGTGTGCTGCTGATACTCGATCACCGTCGGCTGAATCGCGGGCAGCTCCCAGACCTGGTGCCGATGGGGATCGGGATCCACACCCTCCAGTTCTCGACCGCACTTCCGACACTCGGTCGGCACGCACGGCACCATGTCCTGACACTCCTCGACCGGGATCAACGCCCGCTCCGCCTTCGGGTGCCCGGGTTGGCCGCCCCGCTTCCGCTTCGACCGCCGCTTCTTCCGATCCGGCTTGGCGTGCGGGTGCGCCGCCGACGGCGGCACGGACGAGTTGGTCGAGTCCTTGTTGAGCCGGGCCTTCAGCGCCGCGACCTCGGCTTCGAGTTCGGCCACCCGGGCTTCGAGCTTGGCGTTGTGGGCCAGCAACAGCCGGACCAACGCCTGGGCCTCCGGCGGCCACGACGCCATCATCTCGTCCGTGACGACAATCCCCATGCCCCGTTGTCGCTGAACGGCCGAAAAAGCGCAAGGTCAATCAGACGAGCTGTGAACGGTTACGGCCGTCGTCTCCTCGCGGAGGAGTTCGACGGTCGGGAACCGGCGGCCGGTGATGCACTGGCGGGTCATCGAACTCAGTTCGTTCTCGGCGACGTTCAGCCAACTGCCGTGCTTGGGCGTGTGGCAGAACTCCAGCCGCCGGACCAGTCGCCGCGCCGCCTCCGGCTCGAACGCCTCGTAGAAGGCCCCCTTGGTGTGGGTGTTCAGGTTGTCGCAAATCAAGATCACCCGTTCGGCCGACGCGTACCGCGTCCGCAGCAGCCGCTCGACTTCTTGCCCCCAGTCCACTTTCGTCCGCCGGTCGCGGACCGACACCTCCCGCCAACCCGACAGGGGTTCGCAGAACAGGAAGATGCTCGCCGTTCCGGCCCGCTCGTACTCGTAGTCCACCCGCCGCGGGTGCCGCGTGGTCGCGGCGATCGGCTTCCGCGTCTCCCGAAGCAACTGGATCGGCTGCTCGTCCATGCATACCACCGGGCGGCGGGCGTCGTACGGCCGGGCGTACACGTCCAGCACCTCTTCCATGCCCGCGGCGAACTCGGCGTCGGCCTCCGGCGGGATCACCCAGTACTCGATCTTCCGCTTCGTCATCGAGTTTTTTTGAGCGTCCGCCGGATGGTCTCGTGGCTGACCGCCGCCACGATCTCCAGCGCCACGGCCTGCTCGGCCAGCAACCGCAGCGTCCAGTTGGCGAACCCCTTCGGCGGCCGGCCCAGCCGTAGGGCGATGATCTTGGCCTCCTGCTCGCCGTCCAGAGCCTTGCCGCGGACCCGGAGCTTGGGTCGGCCGTGCAGGGCGGCCTCGAATCCCTCCGTCACCAGACGCTCCCGAATCCCCTCGACCGTCCGCGGTGGGCAGTCGAAGGCGTCAGCGATCCGGGCGTCCGTCCAGTTCGGCCCCTCCGCATCGCCCTTCAACAGGATGCGGGCCCGCCGCACCTTCTGGGCCGCGACGCGTTGCTTCTTCAGCAGCCCCGCAAGCGTCTCCCGTTCGGCGTCCGTCAGCCGGACGACATACTTCTTTCGCATGGCCCAACCCTCCGTGGTTGAGCCCACCATCGCCAAAATCACTTGCCACGCCTACCCGAATTTACAAGTGTGACGGAGCACTAGCCGCCGAAGTTCTCGTTGTGCAGTCGCGGCCTCAGTGAAGTTGCCCTCGGAAAAGGCTCGTTCAAGACAGACAAGCCAGTATGCCGGCCAGTCCTGTGCCGGCGGCACCAATGCCTTCTCGTCGCCCCGCGTCCGCGGCCGGTACCGCACCGTCGATCGACTCCGATCCAACGCCCGCGCCGCCCGACGCTCCGACACCTTAAACCGCGTCCGCAAAAACCCCGCCGCCGACCGCTGCTGACAGCCCGTCACCACTTTTTTTCGCGACCTCCCGCAGCATCTGGTTGTCCAGCATCACGTCGGCCAGGATCTGTTTCAGCCGCTCCACCTCCGCCGCCAACTCCCGCAACTGCCGGGTCGCGTCGTCTGCGTCCGCCGTCACCCGACCCCGCCACCGGTAGTAACTCTGGTCCGTGACCCCGTGCCGACGGCAGCCGTCCGCCACCGCCAGGCCCTTCGCCCGGTCCCGCTCGACCGCCTTCAATACCGCCTGGATCTGCGTCGCTGTCCGTCGCTTCGCCATGACGTCCCCTCCCTGGGATGCCGCGAGGTTACCCGCTAACTCTCATTTCGGCTGGATCAGTTTTCGGGGGCAGGTCAGTAACTGCAATCCAAATATCCGCGACGGAATTTTACCTGCCCCATGATCGATGCCCGTCCCCCCTGGTTGCCCCTAATTTCGTCCCGCAGGATGGCGCACACCAAAGCAAAATACCGGACACGTTGATCACTCAAATGACCGGCTCGACCAGCACCGGCATCCGTTCCTCCTGCTAGGTCATGTTCCGGTAGTCATTCGTGGACGGTTCGCTGAGCAGGCAGACGACCGGCCTGCGGTCGGGTCCGATCAATACGGCCCCGCGAATCCCCTCCGAAATCAGGAACCACGTTCTGTAATGGCCAAGTCCCTATCAGCCCACTTGTTGTCAAAAACGATCCCTTCGGCGAGAACGTCGAAGGGCTCTCTCATTGTTGCGCCTTCATGGGCGCAGTTCAAAAAATCATGATTTCGAGCAATCGACGCTTTTTCAGATTAGTCGCCGCAATTCATGGCCGACATAGTGTCTGCGATGGGTCAAATACTCTCGCGGCCGACTCCGCGAATTCGTCGGGGGAGCGGTCGATGACATCGAGTTGCAGCTTGATCAAAACCCCGCTCTTTCCTTACCACTTTCTGTCATCACACTCGAAACTACTTCCCTTTCTTGGCTTTGTCCGTTTCCCACTGCGACATTCGCTTCTTGAAGTCCCCGCGCCCGCGGAGCGGGATGAGGTCTTCATCAACCTTGGCTTGTTCCACCTGACCAGGTTTGTTGAAGGCCCCGGCCGCCTGGGCTTTGTCGAGCAAGGCAATGGCACGGCGAGCGAATTCCTCCTTGCGAGCAGGCGAGAGTGATTTCGATGCGGATGCCAAGGAGTACACGCAAGCGGCGTTGTAGCAATCCATCCCGGTGTCCGAACTCCGCAGTCGTTCCTCGGTCATTCCGATGGCGACTTCCGTCTGGCCAATGCGAGCCAGCAATCCCGCGAGGTAAATCGGATCCCCCATGCCTTTATTGAATTCGTTCAGGGCGCTCCGGGTGTTCTCCGCTTCCTTCAGGCGGTTGAGTTTGTCCAGACAGAGGGCGCGCCCGAACAGGGAATTATTAATCAGCACGCGCTCGTCTTTCACTCGGGCGTCCGCGCTCTCAGGCGGGATAGGTCCGGCCGCGATGACCTGGTCGAAGGCTTCTACCCCGGCCTCGAATCGGTTTGCTTTTTCACAGATCAGCCCCAAAACGCGATAGCCTCGGCGCAATTCGAAGCGTTTCTCGGCCGAAGTCGGGTCGGCCTTCAACTTGGTCCGCCGCTCGGCCAACCCGGAAGCCAGGACCGCGGCTGGATCCGCAGTCTTGCCGGCCGCGGCCAGTTTCGGGATGTACAGAGCCAATTCATCACAGGCTCCATTGTTGACCCCGCTCGGGTCTGACCAAGCCATCAGCCGAACGGCTTCCTCCCAAGCGGTCAGCGCCTCGTCCATCTGTCCAGCCGCTGTGCAGGCAGTGACCAAGCACGAGTTCCCGTTGAGCAGTAGATAGTAGAGGTCGAGGTTGGGACGTTCGCCTGGAACCGACGCCACACGAGCATACTCCAGTTGGCGGCGGGAGAACTCGGTCGCTTCCGTCCAGCGTTTGATCTTTTCGGCCGCGTGGGCGACGGCGCGGCACGAGTTGGCGTGGCGGCGGAGGTCGGTTCGTCCCTCGGCGGTGGCAGCCGGCTTGGATGGAGGGACAATCTCCAGTAGTCGTCGACCGTATTTCACCGCTCGATCCAAGGCAGCGTTGCTCTCCTCTTTTCGTCCGGCCGCGTTGTCGGACTGGGCCAGCGCGGCGGATCGTTCGGCCAGTTCCCCAACGAGGGCGGCGGTTTCCCGCCCCGGTATGAGTTGACGTTCGCGAAGGGACGCCGCCTGACGCTGGAAGCGGTCGGCTTCCTCGATATGGCGCGCCCTGCGGAGTGCGACTTGCAATTGATCGTAGGTCCAGATGAGTTCTTGGGATATTTCCGCCGACCCCGGATTCGATGCCGCTATTTGTTCAATGTTGTGAGCCGAAGCCCGGAGAGCGGCGCAGGCCGCCTCCGGCTGATTGGCCTTAATCAGCGCAGATCCAAGTGAGCGACCGCAGCGGCTCAACTCGACTGCCGCCCGTGACGAGCGGGTTTTTAGAAAAACGCCTTTTACACGCTCGGTGTCCGCCCGGACCTTTTCCACATCGCCAAGTTCGGCGAAGCACCAGGCCCGCGAGGATAGAAGGATCGCAAGCAGGTCACTTGATCCTTCCCGACCGCGGCCAACTTCTTTCTCCATCAGGTCGATGGCCCGGTTTATGTCACTCAATTGCGCGGTTAGATTCTTGGAAAGGGCGGCCCGGTTCTGGTAGAGAAATGCTAGGACTTGGGTTATCTCACCGTTGTCCGGGAAGCGGTCATGGAGTTGCTCGGCCAGGGGCATCGCCTCGTGGAAGTATCGGACGCTGTCTTCCGGACGCCCCAGCCGATCATACGTAACACTGACAATGTGCAGACAGTTAATAAGCGCTCCGGCCGCGACCGGATCATCGGGGGAGTGGTCGTGCAGGCCGCGGTACAGATCTGTGGCCCGCCGGTAGGCCGCGAGAGCCTGAGGAAAGTCGCCCAGGTAAAAATAACCGTTGGCGACCTGCAAGCGACATTTGGCCACCATCGCCTGGGTTTCGGCCGTGTCGGGAAGGGCGGCCGCCAACCGTTCGAAACGAGCGACGACGCGCCCGAAAAACTCGCGTTCCTGCGGATCGGCCTTCTGCGTTACCGACTTCTGAGCGAGCAGGTTGCCGACCACGGCCTCGTTGGATGTCAGTTCAATCAAGGCGTCAAAGGTTTCTTTGCGAGCCGCGATCGCCGTATCCCGCTCCTGTTCGGCCATGCGGCGGGCCTCGTCAGTCGCCCCCTCTGCCTTTTTGGCCCGGATCATTCCCAGCGTGGTCCCGATAATGCCGCCGGTCAGAGCTAGCAGGATCAGCGCCGCCGTCACCACCGCGGCCCGGTTCCGGCGGGCGAACTTCCGCAGCTTGTACAGAGCCGACGGCGGACGGGCCAGGATCGCTTCATGTTGCAGATAGCGCTGGACGTCCTGAGAGAAGTCCCCCGGCGTGCTGTACCGGCGATTGCGGTCTTTCTCCAGGGCCTTCATCACAATCCAATCGAGGTCTCCCGCCAGCATCCGTCCCAATTGCTTCGGATCTGTGCCGCGGTTACCGGCCAGAATGGTGGCCGACTCTCCCAGCGACGAAAGCCGGGTGCTGGGCCGAGGCGCTTCCTCGTCGCGGATCAGGCGCTGCATCTCTGCATAGCCCGCCTCGCGCAACCGCTTCGAATCCAATGGCGTCGTCCCCGTCAATAGCTCGTACAGCAGGACGCCTAGCGAGTAGATGTCGCTGCGCGTGTCGATGTCCAGGCCGCTCATCTCCGCCTGTTCGGGACTCATATACGCGGGCGTGCCGATCATCTGCCCATATGCAGTGAAAAGCGTTCGCTCGGTCAGCTTCTGCACCGTGGCCTTCGCCACGCCGAAGTCGATCACCTTCACCACCGGCACGCCGTCGTGCAACGTGACCATGACGTTGGACGGTTTGATGTCCCGGTGGATGACGCCCTTGTGATGGGCGTGTTGGATGGCGTGGCAGACATCGAGAAAAAGTTTGAGCCGCTCGGCGGCCGCCATGTGATTTTTGTCGCAAAACTCGGTGATGGGCACGCCCTTGACCAACTCCATGACGAAGTACGGGCGGCCGGACTCGGTCGTTCCGGCATCCAGCACTTTGGCGATGTTGGGATGATCCATCAGGGCCAACGCTTGCCGTTCGGACTCAAAGCGAGCGATGACTTGATCGGTATCCATGCCCGGCTTGATGATTTTGAGCGCGACAATACGGTGGACGGGCCTTTCCTGCTCGGCCATGTAAACACTGCCGAAGCCACCCTCGCCAATCTTTTGCAATAGCTTGTAAGGTCCAATGATCGCGCCCGGGGCTTCGTGGAGGGGCCGGTAGGCACTGGTTTGTCCGCTAATAAGAACGGGTTGCTCCAGAAAGCTGTCCGTGTGCGCGTGTTGCGCCAGCAGGGCTTCGATTCGTGCCTGCACGGCGTGGTCGCCCACACACGCCTTCTCCAGAAACCGAGCGCGCGCCTCCGGTCCAAGCTCGGCGGCAGCCTCGAACAATTCGCGTTCGGTCATGACAGGGATCCTCGCGGCCAGACCTACTCCTCATGCGAAATCAGCGCAGAAAGTGTGCCAAAAATCTCGTAAAAAATCACAAAGATTGCAGTTCCTGTAGCAGCCACGCTTTCGAGTAGGCCCAAAGGCGGTTGGCGCTTCGCAGCGACAGACCCAGCAGTTCTGCAGCTTCGTTCAAAGTACAGCCGGCGAAATAGCGCAACTCAACGAGTTAACCTGCCCGTGGTTCCAGGTAGGACAGTCGATCGAGCACGGCATCCACCGCAAGAAGTTCCTCGCCGGGTTCCGACTTGGCCGCGTCATCGAGTTCGACCCGTGCGCGCCCGCCGCCGGCCTTCAGACTCTTCCGCGCCCGCGCTTGCTCCACGAGGATGCGGCGCATGGCGAGAGCGGCGGCCGCGAAGAAGTGGCCGCGGTCATTGCCCGCTGCCTTTCAAAGGATCCGATCGATCGGTTCCAGTCCTCCGCGGATGTAGAACTGGCTCTCGGACAATGCTCGTGCGCACCCGACTGGTCGCCGGAGAGGGGGATTCTGTAACGGTCCACGGAACTTACTACGCACTCGACGTGGCCGATCCGGGAAGCTGTGTT
>DASXPC010000232.1:0-49275 GCA_036493815.1 Fimbriiglobus sp.
GGACGTCCCGCGGCAGGTTTTGCGAACTAGAGTTCCGCTACCGTCGGCCGATCGGCGGGGAGGGAGCGTTGCGCGAATGAAAATCGAGACGTCCGAATCGGTCGACATGAACCTGCACGGTACGGGAACGGAACGCCTCGACGTCGGGGCCCCTACCGGATGTCTGACGGGCATTCCGTACCCGGCAGGGGATTCGACGATTTTGGAGTATTCGTTTTTGCTTCCCCCCGCGGCTCCAGACGAGATCGGCCGATTGGGGAATTACCGGGTGCTGTCGCTGTTGGGCCGGGGAGGCATGGGGTTCGTGTTTCTGGCCGAGGACGTGGCGTTGAATCGACGCACGGCACTCAAGGTCATGACGCCGAAGCAGGCCGGGCGGACGGACGGGTGGCCGCGGTTTCTGCGGGAAGCCCGGCTCCTGGCGCAGATCAAGCACGAGAACATCGTCACCGTTTACCAGGCCGGGCAGGAAGGGGACGTCGCCTACATTGCGATGGAATTGCTGACCGGGGAAACGCTGTCGGCGTGGCAGGCACGGATGACGACGGGCCGACCCGCCGAGGCGGTCCGCATCGGCCGGGGAATCGCCACCGGGCTCGCCGCCGTCCACGCCCACGGCCTCGTCCACCGCGACATCAAACCGGCCAATATCTGGCTGGAAAGCCCCTCGGGCACCGTCAAACTCCTCGACTTCGGCCTCGCCCGCGGCGTCGACGACAACGAATTCACGCAAAACGGCACCATCCTCGGCACCCCCGCGTTCATGTCGCCGGAACAGGCCCGCGGCGAGAAGCTCGACGCACGCAGCGACCTGTTCAGCCTCGGCTCCGTGATGTACGGCATCTGCACCGGCACGCCCCCTTTCCCGGGGACCAACACGCTCGCCACGCTGACCGCGTTGGCGATGCACCACGTCCGCCCCGCGCACGAGGTGAACCCGGAGGTGCCGCGGCGTTTGTCTGATTTGATCGACCGGCTGCTGGCCAAGGATCCGGACAAGCGGCCCGAGTCGGCCGAGGTGGTGACGGCCGTGCTCGACCGGATCGCGGCGGGGCACGAAGACGGCGTAACCGAACCGAAATCACCTGCTCGGTCCATCCATCGGAAAAAGAGGAGGAAGAAGCGGCCCGCGGCGAACCGAACGTCTTGGCTGCTTTACGGTGCAATCGCGTTGGCCGCCGCCTTGCTGATCGGCATGGGCATTGCCGTGCTCTCCTCCCGCCGCCCTGCGGCGGCCGATGCCGCCGCAAACGACCTCTCCAAACTGGTCGTTCACCTCTCCGAATTGACACCGTTCGAGGAAGAAGACTGGCTTCGCTCTCCGCCACCGCCGCCGCCGGACCGGCCGCACCCGCCGGGCGAATTTCCCCCGCCGAATGGGCTGTTCGAACTCCGGGTCGCGGGCAAGCACCTGACGCACGGCCTGTTTATGCACCCCAGTCCCCACCCCGGCGGCACCACCGCCCGCGGATCGTTCCGGATCAATAGGAAGTTTTCGACTTTCCAAGCCGGCGTCGCACTCAACGACAACAACGGCGGCCGCACCGACGTCCCGATCCGGTTCGTCGTCCGGGGCGACGGCAAACTGCTCTGGACCTCCCACCCGATTCAGCAATCGGGAGACCGCGACGAATGCCGCTTGGATGTAAAAGACATTTCGGTCCTTACGCTTGAAGTCCAATGCCCCGGGCCGGCGTTCGCCGCCCATGCCGTCTGGGTCGATCCGCGGCTGGAATAGTCCTGCGAACCGGCGGGCGGCCTCACGCGTCTTACCCCCGAAGGCTTTCATCCCGGGGGCTGTCCGGTGTCGATTCCCACACTCGAAACCGACCGGCTCATCCTCCGCCCGGTCACCGAGGCGGACGCCCCCGCGATTTTCGCCGCGTGTTCGAACCCGAACGTCACGCGGTACACGCGATTCGACACCCACCGGTCGATGGGCGACACGCTCCGCTTCCTTCGCGATTATGCCGGGCCGAATTACGCGAAGGGGCTGCCCGACCCGTTGGGATGGGTGTTGAAATCCGACCCGGCGGTCGGCGTCATCGGAACCGCGGGGGTCCGCTGGGCGTCGGAAGCTCACCGCACAATGGAGTGCGGCTACTGGCTGGCCGAGCCGTACTGGGGCCGGGGCTTGGCGACCGAGGCAGTGCGGGCCGTCGCTCGGTACGCGCTGGAGGCGTTTCCGATCCACCGATTGCAGGCTCACGTCGTCGCGGCGAATGCGGCGAGCAGCCGGGTGCTGGAAAAAGCGGGGTTCGCGTTCGAGGGCGTGTTGCGGCAGGCGATGGTTCGGCGGGGAAATGTCGAAGACGTGCGGATGTATTCGATGGTGCAGGAGTAGCCGGGGTCGCCGTTGACCCCGGCTACGGTGCGTTTTAGTTTCGGCAATTCGGGCAGGAGGACTTGCCCCCGAACGTCATATACCGGCCGATCGGGTCGACGGAGACCGGAGCCGGGTGGAAAGTTCCGCCGGCGTCGGTGGTAGTGACCGGGCGGGTGGGGTCCGAATATTTGACGAGGTAGCCGGTCAATTCTTCCTGTGTCAAGCTGCCGCCGTGCTTCAGCGCCTGCAGGCCGCCCGTCGCGTCGCTAATGACGAGGCCTTCGGAAATCTGGAATGATGCAGCGAGGGTCTTACCTGCGGTCGATTCGGCGTCGACGTACAGGACAACGAATTTGTCAGCCAGGGTCTTATTTTCGTCGGCTGTAAGTCCCTTCGCAACGACGGATGACGCCCCGCTGGAACCGTGACCGATAAAGACGGCCAAAGGTTTGTGGGCGTTTGATGACTGGGCGCACGCGGTGGGGTAGTCGGGCTGCCAAGCCGGGGCCGGAGTGAGGGCCGCAGCTAACGAACCGACCATCGCCATCAGCGCAGTGGTCATCATCATGGGGAAACCTCCGTGGGTGAGACCGACTTTGCTACCAGCACCGACCAACTCGGTACCGGAGCCACCAATTTTAGACGATTCCGCCGCGGACTCTTACATTAAATGCCCATTTGTGGACGTAAGTTGAAAGAAGTAACGAGGATAAAACTTTGAATGAAAACCGGGGTAAAGTGGGTAAGAGTTTAGTTATAGCGATGAAAAAGGAAAGATGGGTTGAATGAATAAAATAGATGGGCAGTTTTTTCTTCGGCCGAATGCCGGCTGGGATTGGCATCAAACTTCCCTTTTTCCTCGACTTTCGAACCGGGCATTCTGACAAAGCCAGACCGCGCAGAGGGCATCCGATGCCGACGACTTTTGTTCCCGAGCCCGTGCCGCTAATGCGTTACCACTACGAACGGGCTGCCAGCGAATGCTGCAAGTCTTTGCCGCTGGAGCACTTTATGGAATCCACGGCACCGAGCACGCAGCGGAAGATCACGGTCGAAAGCCTGGCCTCGTTGCCGCCGTCAGACCCGACGTCCACGTTTTCAGCGAGTTGTTGGTGCAGTATCCGAAAGGGGCGGACCTGAAAAAGATCGCCCGGTGCAAGCGTGGAACTCAAAAGAAAGGACGAAACGATTTCGGCCGTGGCTGCGGAAAACGACCGGCTGAAAGCCGAGATCACCAAGTTGCGACCGGGCAGGTGACGGCTATCGCCGGGGTTCGGATTTGATCTGTTTTACGGCGTCCCACGCCGCCGCCGCGTCGGACGCACCGAACCCTTCATACCGGCGGAACGGTCCTTCCCCGTTCGGACCCATCGGTACGTCGCATTCGAAAATTGATTCCCCATTCGACCCGCGTCGCGGGGCGTTCCATTTCACGCCAATACGGCGGAGTTCGTCCTGGGCCTGCTCGATAGTTCCCGTGGCGTCGGCCGAAGGCTTGAACGGGACGGGATTTCGGGACGTCGGCGTGCCGGTGGGTCGGTCATCAATGGACGGGACCGAAGCCTGCCCGTCGCCATTTTTCGCCGCGAGTGCGGCGGGGGTCGTTCCGGCATTCGGGCGGAACGGTTCCTTGTCGTACCGATTGCCGTCTCGGGACGCCTGCATGTTTCGCAATAGCGGGTCGCGATTATCGGCTCCGTATCCGTCCGAACCAGGTATCGGAATGTCCTGTTTGGGGATGTTTCGGCCGAAGATGGGGTCGGAGTGGGTGCTGCCGGTGCCGCCGCTGGACGAACCGGTGGTCTTGCAGCCGGAACCGAAAATCGCGGCGGCCAGTATCGCCCCGGCAACGAATCGCCGGGCCGTCGTCCGTCCCCTCTCTGGCCGTCGGTTTGACATCTTGAACACCCGCAGCGGGCGGCTAGACCATGAAAGCCACCCGCATTTAGCATGAACCGTCGCGGCGGGTCGCGCCAACCCCGGCCCGGGGGAATTCCGTCCCGCGACCCCGCGGCCGGAACGCTCCCACCGGCTGGGTAAGGCGTACCGGTCCGGTAAACGCGGCGGCATACCGGAACCCAGGACCTCCCGCAATGGCAGTCCATTCGGTCGCCGTCATCGGCGGCGACGGCATCGGCCCCGAAGTCATCACCCACGCCGTCCGCGCCGCCGACGCCGCCGCGAAATTCGATTCTGCAACCCTCGCCTGGAACCACCTCCCCTGGGGCAGCAGCTACTACAAACAGCACGACCGAATTCTCCCCGCCGACGGATGGGAGATCCTGGCAAAACACGAAGCCATTCTTTTCGGCGCCGTCGGCGACCCCGCCGTGCCGGACAAGGTCACCGTCCACGAACTCCTCCTCCCCATGCGGCGGCGGTTCGACCAGTACGTCAACCTCCGCCCCGCCTACCTTTTCGCCGGCGTCCCCTGCCCGCTCAAAGATAAAGCCCCGGGCTCGATCAACATGCTCGTCTACCGGGAAAACACGGAAGGCGAATATGCCCCGGTCGGTGGGAACCTCTACCCGGGCACCGAAAATGAAGTGGCTATCCAGACGGGGGTTTTTACCCGCCGAGGGTGTGAACGGATCCTCCGGGCCGCGTTCGACGCAGCCCGGAAGCGGCCGCGAAAGAAACTGACGAGCATCACCAAGTCGAACGCCCAGGTCTACGGCATGGGCCTCTGGGACGACGTGTTTCATGCCGTGCGGAAGGATTACTCGGACGTGCAATCGTCTTCGCTCCTCGTCGACGCGGCGGCGATGGATTTCGTGCGGAAGCCGGAGAGTTTCGACGTGGTGGTGGCCAGCAACCTGTTCGGCGACATCCTCACCGACCTCAGTGCCATGGTCACGGGCAGTGTCGGCCTCGCGTCGAGCGCGAACATCAACCCGACGAAATCGTTCCCTAGCATGTTCGAACCGGTCCACGGCAGCGCGCCGGACATTGCCGGGAAGGGGATCGCCAACCCTCTGGCGGCGATCCTTTCGGCCGCCCTGATGCTCGATCATCTGGGCCTGCCGAAGGGCGCCGCCGCAATTCGCTCTGCCGTGGCCATTGTTTTGACCGAAGGTCGCGTGCTCCCCCCCGACCTCGGCGGCCGGGCGACGACGGATCAGGTGGGCGAGGCGATTTTGGCTGCCATGGCAGTTTAGTGCATTTAAGGAGCCCCCGTGCCCGACGGTCCCACGATCATTCTCACGCTAAAAATCCTCGTGTCCGCGGTCACGGTGCTGTTTGCCGGGTCGCTGGTCGCCTTGGCAACCGGTCGGACCAGGCTGCACGGGCTCATCAACAAAATCTTTTTTGCATTAACGATTTCCACCGTTTTCGGATTCGAGCTGCTCTTGCGGCTCGGAACCGACGTCGCCGCAACTTTCAGTGACGAGGCCAAGGCCGCACTCCGCGTGCATCTCTGTTTCGCCGTGCCGAGTGCGTCACTCCTTCCCGTGATGCTAATTTCAGGCGTCAAACGGCGGCGGACGTTTCATATTTCCGTCGGCGTAGGCTTCCTCGCCCTCTGGACCGGCACGTTCGTCACCGGGGTGTTCTTCCTGCCGCTGCGGTAATTGGGTAGAACAGGGGAATGGATTCCGGGGAAAACCAGCCGACGTATCCCACCGCCCGGGAATTGCCCGAGGCATGGCAGGTGGATGCCGAGGACGCACTCCTTCATCCGCCGTTGGACCCGGGCGCAGAACTCGACCCCGACCCCCCATCCGTTTCGGCTGCGACTCCGCGTTCCGCGCGACACATTCCGTATGCAGAGGCTCCTCCACCGGTCGAACAGATTGTCGAAGCATTGTTGTTCGTGGGCGGCCCGCCGCTCTCGGCCACGCACGCGCGGTCGGCGGTGCGGGGCCTGAATGCGGAGCGGCTTCAAGCCGCGATCGAAGGGCTGAACCGGAAATACCGGGCACAGGGCCGACCGTATGCGATTCGGGCGAGTGCGGACGGGTATACCCTCGCCGTGAAGCCGGCGTTTCGAGCCGTCCGCGACCGGCTTTTCGGCGGGCCGCGGGAAGCCAGGTTGTCCCAACCCGCCCTCGACGTGCTCGCACTCGTCGCCTACCGACAGCCCGTGGGCAAAGGAGAAATCGACACGGTACGCGGGGCCGACTCGGGTTCGGTATTGCGGCAATTGGTCCGGCTCGGCCTCGTCGCCGTGGTCCAACGGGGCGACGCGGGGCGACGCGACGTCGCCTACGGCACCACCCCACGATTCCTCGACCTGTTCGGCCTGTCCTCGCCGGACGACTTACCCCGACTCGGCGATACACAAGCACTGTAAGAGAAGTGAGCTGCCATGTTCGACATGATCTATCGGTTCGATCCGGAGGGGCGTCGGACTTCGACACCGCCGATGGATTTCGCGGCCGGCGTGCGTCGGCTGGAGGACGGGAACCGGGCATTCGTGGAAATGTTTTCGGCCCCGGCCGGCGGGTTGCCGCGGGTCGTCCCGATCGACGCCGACGCTCTCGGCATGCCGATGCCCGACGGGTCGCCACCGAATCAAACGCCGTTCGCCGCCGTTCTGGGCTGCGCCGACGCCCGCGTACCCGTCGAGATGATCTTCGATCAGGCGTGCAACGACCTGTTCGTCGTCCGCGTGGCGGGGAACGTCCTCGGCAGCGAGTGCCTCGGCAGTTTAGACTTCGCCGTATCCAACCTCAACACCAGCCTCCGGGTCATCGTCGTTCTCGGCCACACCGGATGTGGAGCCATCGCCGCTGCCGTCGATGCGTTCCGCGAACCGACACGCTACCTGCAATTCGCCTCATCCCACCCGCTACGGGCCGTTGTCGATCGGTCCTTTGTCGCCGTGCGGGCTGCCCACCAGGCACTCGTCCGTGTTCATGGGCAGCAAGTGGAAGAACACCCCCGCTACCGGAGGGCCCTGATCGAGGCGGCCGTTCCGCTCAACGCGGCAATGACGGCGGCGGCCGTGAAATACGAATTCATGGGTCGGTTGAGTACCACGCTCGGCGTCGTCTACGGCGTGTACGACCTCGTGAGCCGACGGGTCCACATTCCACTCGAATCCGACCCTAACCTCGGCGTCCAACTCGCCCCACCGCCAGCGGACGATACCGGGTTCGAGAATCTCGGACTGCTCATCGCCGCCAGTCAATCGGTGCGGGATCTCGTCCGATGACCGCCCCGACCGTTCCGCCCCGGCCGTCCCGGCTCGCCCAAGTCTGGCCTCCCTTGCTCGTCTGGAAACGATTGGACCTCACGGTTCTATTCGTCGCCGTCTACACGTTCGTCGTCACCCTGATTGAGCACCAAATCCAATTGACCATGCCTCAGTGGCTCGGCGACATGGCCGTGGTCAACGGGATCCTGCTCGGCGTTCTGCTGGCGTTCCGCAATAAAGAAGCCTACGAGCGGTGGTGGGAAGGCCGCAAACTCTGGGGCCAGTTGGTAAACGATAGTCGAAATCTGGCCTTGAAAGCCCGGCCGTTTGCCGACGCGGTCGGCCGGGAGAAACTCCGCCGCCTGATCCCGGGGTTTGCCTTCGCCCTCCAGCAACACCTTCGGGGCGGAGGCCCTCTTCAGCTCGTCCCCGGCTTTGAAACGGACCCGGCCCAGCCGAGCCACGTCCCTCTTGCTTTGGCCGGGCGTATGTACGATCTCTTCCACGAATGGCGAAACCAGGGACGGTTGTCCGACGTGGCGTTCCTGACTCTCGACGCTCATGCCCGCGGCTTCATGGACGTGAGTGGGGCTTGCGAACGCATTCGATCCAGTCCGGTCCCGCTCTCCTACCGGGCGCTGCTCCGTCACGGCACGATTTTCTACCTCGCTACCGCACCCTGGTTCATGGCAGGGGACTACGGTTTCTGGGCGGTGGCCGTCGTCGGCCTCGTCGCTTATTTCTTGCTCGGTATCGAATTCACGGCCGAAGATGTGGAAGAGCCGTTCGGCACGAATGGCGACGACCTCGATCTGGGCAAGTTCTGCCACACCATCCAGTCGAGTGCGGACGACATTCTCAAGTAATGGACCTGTGAGGGACTTTGTAAAGCGGGCCTCACAGGTCCATGCCTCCATTCACTTCACCGCCATTGCCCGCGGTCCGCCCTTGGCGGGAATGACAACCAGTTCCGCGGTCGGGCTACTCATGACGTGTTCGACGGCATGAAACGTGGCGTCGGCACCCAGCCCGGCCACGACGACGAACGAATACTTCTTTGCGAGCGGATTCACCGTCGAAGCGATCACCGCGCTTTCCGGATTCGCGAACAGGTCGCCGTTCGCGGTAAACGTGCCGGGCGTGAACGAAACGGGGAATGCCTTAGCGTATTTGTCGACGACCGCATTCGCCGCGGGCCGGCCGATGAGGATCACGTGGTTCGTCTTCAAATCGTCATCCGTCACGTGTTCGTCCGTTTCGACGGCTACGGTCACGTTGCTCCAGGCGTCGCGGATCCGCTTTTGCAATTCTTCTGCCGCCTCCTTGTTCGCCGCCACGTCCGCGTGCGTGCCGTAGACGATGAGCGTATACTCGAGGTTCTCGGCGAACGTGTTGATGCCGAACCGCGTACGGCCCGGATTGGCGGCCAAGTCGTGCTTGCGCAAATATCCGACCACGTCCTTGCTCGTCGCCTGACCCAGGAACGAGACAAATTCCCCGGCAGTGATTTCGCTGCCGGCATTCTTCCGGCCGAAGGCTTCCATCGCGTCGGCGAACGGCCGCTCGCCCACGTATCCCCTCAACGCGGCCAGCGTGAGCACGCCGTAGCCGACTTGTTGCTTATGCCAACGGGCTCGATCGATTTCGGTTTCCGTCGGTCCGAGTTGGGACGTTTCCACAATCTTCGGTTTCGTGGCCAGGGCCGAGGTGTAGTCGATCCGGTATCGGTCCATTTCCTGTGCCAGACGGGTTTCGTCCTCCTTCGTCATTTTGCCGTGCGACCGTTCCCGGAGGGCGTCTTCCAGCGAAACGATCCGCTCGTAGTCGGCGAACGCGGCCGTCAGCCAAACGTCGGCGTCGGACTTGGGCAACAGCGTCCCGTGCCAGGCGGGCACAGTGGCCGGGTCCGCCGGCGGGGCCGGCAGTTCGGCATAATCCACCGGAGCCGTTCCCGCCCACGATTCCGAAGGGGGAAGGGGGGACAGCACCGTCCAGTCGTTCGACACCAGCGGCTTGATGTCCGGGTAGGTTTGTTTCTGCTCGAACGTCGGCCGCCAGGTCCTTCCCAACGGCGGGCCGAACAGGGCAACGGTTTTCAGCGACTTCACCATGTCCGTGGTCGTCACCTTGGCGTCGAGGGACGGGTGGGCGGCGAGGGGCGGGGTGGTGAAGGCAAGCCGGCCGAAGGAAGCATCGATCTTACCGTAGTGCTTCGAGAGCAGCTTGAGCCAGGCCTGGTCCCGGTCGCTGGGCCGCCACGCGATGTTCTGCGGGCGGTCGTTCGTGCCGGGATACGTGTCGAGCCGCACGTGCAGGTCTTTGGTGTTGTTACAGCCCCAGTAGAAGCCGGGCATACCGCCGTTGATCCATTCGTTCCTCGAGCTGCGGTGAAGTTTCCAGGCGTTCGTGCCGAGTTCGAGGATCGCGATTTCGTTCGTGTTGGCGTCGCCGATGAGCCATTCGTTCGCATAGAGGCCGTTGTTCTTTTCGGTCAGCGTCTTCACCGCATCGTCGATGGAGTTGGCGTATTGCAGGACTTTGCGAATGCGGTTGGCGAGCGGGGTGCCGTCCGGGTTGAATCGGGTTTGGCGAATGGTCGTTTCGGTGACCATGAGGCCGGACGAAGAGATGTAGTAGTCCATGCCCGATTGAATGCCGCCGGGGTAGGACTGCATGAGGACGCGGTGGCCTTTGGCCGGCTGCACGTCGAGCCAGACGTTGTAAAAGTTCGTGGAATAGAGGCTCCACATGGTGATGTGGCCGAAGACGATTTTGCCGTCGGCAGTGGCGGGGCCGGTGGCGGCGAAGGCGGAACAGTGGGAGTCGTTCGGTTTGGGCATCCCCTGCGGGCCGGGTTTGGGCCAGTGGCGGCCTTCAAGTCCGGTCGGCAGCGCGTGCAGCGCGGAGTCGAGCGTGTCGTATTCGGCGGCCACGTTCAGGCAGACGACGTCGAGCAGGTCGATCGGCCGGTCGAACGCCTTGGCCCCCGCAGCCGAGGCTCCGTCCGCGATCCCCTTCATTTCGTCCAGATATTCCCGGTCGAAT
The DNA here is from genome assembly GCA_036493815.1 of Fimbriiglobus sp. Taxonomy (GTDB): domain Bacteria; phylum Planctomycetota; class Planctomycetia; order Gemmatales; family Gemmataceae; genus DASXPC01. The sequence goes on from DASXPC010000232.1 coordinate 10,512, forward strand.
TTCCGCAGAAAGGCGACATTGACGAGCGTCCGGGTCAGGGCCCATCCGTCGGCCGGGGCGGTGTGCGATTGCTGCGCGGCAAGGGCCTTGAGATAACCGCCGATTTCCTCGGCCATCAGCCGGCCGTGCTGATAACCCCGCTCGTACGGCTCGCCTTCAATGTGCAGGACGGTCCAGCCGGCCTGCGGGTACTTGTACGCGGGGCCGTACCGCTGGATCGTCCGCGGGTCCGGTCCGGGCGGGTCTTTGGCGAAGGCGGGCGAAACAATCAAGACGAGGAGCAGCAGTGATCGGGACATGGCAGTTCCCCTGGGGTGACGGAGAGTGCCATCAGAATAACCGGAAATGAATCGCTTGGCGAGTAAGTAGCATATGCGGCGGCATCCCTCCTGCCGTTGTGCAAGAGAGGGTGAAGTGCAACGCCCTCTTGCCCCGCTAATACGCCAAGGCATGTCGCCGCGAACCGGGGTCGCCGGCGGCGGAGATGACGCCCGTTTGGGCGTCGATTCGGATGGCAACCGGATTCTGGCCGGGCCGCTTCATGACGACGTGGTGTCCGAGGGCTTTCAGTGCGTCGGCGGTCGCAGCCGGGATTCGCGGATTCAAGTGCAGGTTGCCCAACTCCGGTGCCGTCTGGCGGAACGAGCCGAGGAAGTGATTGGTGCCGAACTGCGGGGCGGTGACGGCTTCGGCGGGGGCCATGCCGAAGTCGATCATGTTCGTCAGCAGTTGCAGGTGCGACTGATCCTGCATGTCGCCGCCGGCGACACTGGTGGCGATGACCGCCTTGCCGTCTTTAAGCACCAGCGACGGCGTCAGCGTGATCCGCGGCCGTTTGCCCGGCTCGATCACGTTCGGGCTGTCGGGCCAGACGTTGAAGCTCTGCAACCGCGACCCGAGCCAGACGCCGGTCTTGCCGGCGAGCGCCCCCGTAAACCCGCTCGGCGTCGCCGCGACCACGTTGCCCTCCTTGTCGGCGGTGACGCAGGTAGTTGTGTCGTTGTTGGGACCGCCGGGGCCGGTGTGGGGTCGGTAATTGTCCAATAGTGCCAATCCCTTGGCCGGGTCGCCGGGCCGCTGGACGAGCGAGGCATGTTGCGGGTCGATGAGTGCCCGCCGCTTTTCGCCGTATTTCGGGTCGATGATTTCCTTCAACGGAACCGACGCAAAGTTCGGGTCGGCGAAATAAACGTCCCGGTCGGCGAGGCCGAGCTTCAACGCCTCAGCCTCGGTGTGAATCGCCTCGGGCGTGTTGTGGCCCATCGCCTTCAGATCATAGCCGGCAAGGATGTTCAGCGTTTCCAAGAGGTACGGCCCCTGGGTCCAGACGCCGCACTTGCAAACTGTGTATCCGCGGTATTTGGTGGTAACCGGCTCTTCGATGTGGGTCGCGTACGTGGCCAGGTCGGAATAGCGGATGAGCCCGCCGTTGGCCTTGCTCCAGGCGTCGATCTCGCGGGCGACGGGGCCGCGGTAGAAGTAGTCGGCCACGAGGCGGAGGCCGCGCCGGCGGTTGGCGGGCGATCCCTTCTCCGCGTCGATCATCTTGCGAATCGTGACGGCGAGCTGGGCGTGCCACGGCTGAACGTGCTTATCGAGAAGTCGCAGGGTCGGGGCGATCACCTCGGCGAACGACTTGGTGCCGTAGCGGTCGAGAACGGTCAGGCAGGCGTCGACGGCTCCGGGCACCGCGGCCGGTTCGATCCCTTTGCCCGGGATGCCGGTTTTGGCGAAATGGGCGAGTGTCGCGAGCCGCGGGGCCGTGCCCATACCGCAGACGACTTCGACCACGCCCCGCTTGGCGTCGTAAACGAGGATCGGTACTTCGCCGCCGAAACAGAACAGCGTGCCGTCGGTGATCGACAGGGCGAAAATGGTGGCTGCCGCGGCGTCCATTGCATTGCCGCCCGCCTTGAGAATTTCCATGCCCGCCTCGGTCGCGGCCAACCCCCCGGCCGCCACCGCACCGTTCTTCCCGGCCCCCTGCCACGGCCCCGCATTCGCTCGCCCGCGGCCCTGCCGCTGGCCCCTCGGCGTATCCTGGGCGAACGACGAAAACCCCGTCGCAAAGATCACGGCAACCGACAATATCCATCGCTTCATGGCTCGGCACCCCGTTGACGCGGCATTCGCCCCGCCGACGAGTATACCGCCCCGCCACCACGCCTCCAGAAAGAACGGATGAGAATTCGGCGGGTCGATGACGCCCCTGCCTATTGGCAGTACGGCCGCACTTCCGACGTCTGAGTCGCGTCGTCCTCAATCCCGCCCGTGAGAGCCATCAATAACTTCGACATGGCAACCCGCGATTTCGGGAAGTTGGTCCACTGGCTCGACGTCTGTCCCCAGGAAATGTGGATGTGGTTCGTATGGTCCCCCACGAACCCGCCTTTGTTCTGCCCCCGCACGTCCGGGTACCAGATCCATTGGTCGTAAATGAAATAACTCCATCCAATTTCGTCGTGATTCGGCTTGAGCACCTTATCGATGATGCCCCAGGCAATTTCGTTCTCGTTCCGCCGGACGACGAGCAGGCCGAGGTCGAGTGCCCGGCCTTCATCGTGGTCTTCGTGCCCCGGGCTGTTAAAGATGCCCAGATTGCGGGTGACCGGGAAATAGGAGTGGGCGAGATTCCAGAACGCCAGCGGTGCGGGTTGCGCTTGGCCCCAGTTGATCGACACGGGACGTCCTCCTCATTCGGGCGTGCAGTCGGAGTTGACCGCCGATCACCCACCAACCCCATGCAACCCGGAAAGGAAACTGAAACAGAAGTGACCGATGTCATTCAATGGTCAGGTTTTCAGCTAAAAAGCCGGCCTCTCAGGAGGCCGGCCGCGGTATATCGAAGGGCTGATCTGGCATTCCAAACTGATGCCTGATGCGTCACCCCTGCACCGGCATGCAGACCTGTTCCAGGAGCCGGTCGGCTTTGGACTGGATGACGTCAGCGAGATTTGGAAGCGGGGTGCCCTCGGGCAGGGCTTCGCGGACGGCGGCGATCCACCGGGGAAAGCTGGAAAGCAGGGCGAACGTGTCGAGGCTGGCGGGTTCGATCCGGGCGTGTTTGCCCTGCCGTTCCGCCTCCTGCCAGATCGACTTGCTCTTCCCCGTCAGCGTGGCGTCGTCGTCGGGACGGAGCAGGATCAGGTGATCCAGCACGGCGGGTTCGGAATCCATGACGCCGAGTTTGATTTCGAGGTCCTTGGGCTTGCCCGGTCCGCGGGCGAGGAACAGGCCGATGCCGACCTTCCACGGCGGGCCGTCCTTGCACGCCCAGTGTGCGAGCGAGACCGCCCCATAGGTCGGGTGGTCGCCGAACGGCCATTCGGGCACGACGTGTTGCAGCCGCCAAGGTCCCACTTTCACCCCGTGTTCGTGGCACGTGGTGAGGAAGGCGCCCATCGCGGCTTGCAGTTCCCGCGCCGCACCGGTCAGGGCCCCATCGGGGTCGAGCTTTCGCCGGGCGGACCGGAGTTCGACATCCCAGAGATCGGAAAGGGTGTCGAAGGAGAGTGCGGACGGACTGAAATCCGGGCCCGCGGCGGGAAGGCGGCCGATTGCGGACGGGTCGGAGAACTCCACGGCCGGTGGCACCGGCGAATTCACGTCCGCGACCCGGCCGGATCCATCGGTCGGGACGGTCACGACGTCCACATTCTTGAACGCAAACGGTGGTTCGGGGAATGCCGGGTCTTTCCCCAGGAGCGAATCGATGCGGGAAGTCGTTTCTGCCGGCGGTTCGACGAGGGTAGCGATGCGGTTCGTTGCGTCCGGGGCGGCGTCGTCCGGGCCGTAGACGAGGTGATCGAACAGGTGGCGGAACTGTTGCAGCATGTCGCGGAGTGTCGGTTCGGATCGGGCGATACGGTCGACTTGTTCGTCCACAAAGGGGTAGAGTTCGGGCAGTCCGCCGCCGCCGGGGAGTTCGTCGAGCACGGGGCGGAGTCGGGCTTCGGCGACGCGGCGGACGAGATCGGGGGCCGGGGCTTCGAGCCGCACGGCCTTCACGGTGCCATGACCGGGAACGTGGACCGGATTATTCAGCCGGTCCTGAATGTATCCGTCGAGGCTCGGCACGAACCGGTTCCAGAGACCCCGCTCGGCGAAGACGAGTACGCAGAGGCCGTCGATCTGGTGCATGAGCTGGACGATGCCGGCGAAGAACGCCTCGGCCGTCTTGTGATCGTTGTCGGTCCGACGGGAGAGGAGCAGGTCTTCGAGCTGGTCGAACGCGACCACCACCGGGACTTTCAGCCCGCGAAAAACGTCCATCAGCACTTTGAACAGGGCGAGGACGAGGTCCTGCCGGGTCGGGCGGACCTGGAAATCGATTTCGGCGAATCCGTACGTGAGGAAGTTGGCGAGATCGGCTTCGTCCTTCAGCAACGTCGCTTTGGCGAACCCGGCGAGCACCGCCCGTCGCATGACACCGGCCGTATTGTGGGCCTCGGCCTTCTGAGCGTGTGCGAGGAGCAGGTCGTAGGCGCGCTGGGGCGTCAGTCCGCTGTCATTGAGAGCCTGGGCGAGGGGGAGCGGCGTCCGCCCGGCGGGACTGGTGAGGGTATCGGCCAGCCATTCGGCGCGTTCGGCGGCCTGGGTGGCGCCGAGGCCGAGCCGGCGGGCCCAGCGACCCAGGCCGGGGGGCGGAAAGAGTTCGACCTTGTCGTCGGCGGAGAGGTTCCGCAGGGCGGCGGCCAGGTAGCGGCGGACGAGAACTTCGCCGACGTAGTCGAGTGGCCGCGAACCCTTCTGCCGCCCGCCCCCGAGGAGGGTGTCGACGATCTGGTACAGCAGGTATTCGAGAAAGTCGGTGTCTTTCTGGTAGACGCCGGGGGTGACCAGCAATTGCCACGGTCCGCCGACGCCGTGCTTGATGCTGTGCAAAAGATGCGTCTTCCCCGCGCCCTTGTTGCCCAGAATTGGCACCACTTCGGAGTGGGCCAGCGGGTCGTACCGGTAGAGGTCGACGACCGCGAGCAGGAGGTCGCGTTCGGCCGCGTAGAGTTCGGGGACGTGATACCGCGCGCACACGTCGTCGTCCGGGTTGCGGGCGAAGTAGTTGCGGAACGGATTCCCGGCCCGCTTCAACCCGTCGCGGACCGTCGGAGACAAAAGGCTTTCCATAACGGCGGTCATCCGTGACCCTCCCAGAAGTGGCCGGTAATCCAATGCCAAAAACTGCCGCGCTATCCGACCAAAAACTACGAACCACCGAGGCTCGCGTAATACGAGACGTCATGGCCCACCAGCAGAGCGAACGCCGGTTCCGGCATGGCGTACAACGGACCCGTCCAAGGGTGCAGGTAGACTTTCTTCTCGGCATGAAGGCTTCGCAGGCCGTCGTGGAAGCGACCCACCGTCAGATCGTCGCAAACGGTCAGGCTGCGGTACAGGTCTGGCAACGGGCAGTCCTGGCCGGCCCCGGCCGTGCTCGACCAGTCGGCGAGCCGGGCGAGAATCGTCGCGGCGAGGCTGTCCGTCGTTTTGCGGGTGGGGGTTCGAACCATCGCGACTCCGTGCCCCGAGTCCCTTGAACGGGAAAACGCAGGGGCGAAGGGTAACACCCGTCCGTAATCGGCCGCGTTTTCCGAGCCGGGTTCACTCCGCTCCCCGGGCATCAGCACCGTCATGGGCGGCGGGGGAATACCCACCCGCGTTTGCACCACGCCCGGCAGCACGGCCGCGACAGTGGCCTTCAGGGTCGTCAGCTCGGCCGTCATGGTCTGGGCGGCCGTCAACAACTCATCGACTTGCCCCTGCCGGGCTTCCAGCCCGCGAACGAGGTCTTCGAGCACGGCCTTGGGATTCGATTGCTCGAGCAGGAACCGAAGCCCTTTGTCGGTCGCGGAATAAGCTTCTTTCCCCTTGGGTTCGGCACGGGCAACGGACAAGAATCCTTCACTAACGGCCCGGGCCGCCGCCGCCTTGCCAGCGACGGTATTGGGAAAGAGCCCCGGAGCGGTTTTGGATCCGTATAGTCCATTGCCCGAATGGGTTGCGGCGGCCTTGTTCAGGGCGGCGACAATCAGCGGGGTGTACTTGTCGGCCACGCGTGCGGATCCTTGCAGGCGGCGCTCGGCCGCGCTGCGAAAACCTACCCCGAACCCACACCCGCCCGCAAGGCCGACCGTGCCTCGCCGTTAACCCCGCCGTTGCTAGAACATCGGGCACGAAACCGACCCGACCCTCACGAGGGATTGCCGTGGCCGCCGAGAATAAACCCGACCCCCCCAGGCCGTTCGACGCCAAGATGATCGAACACCTGATCGGGTTGATGACCAAAAATGAGTTGAGCGAAATCGACCTTCACGAAGGGGAGCACCGGATTCGTCTCCGAAAGGGGTACGGAGCACCCGCCACTTATGCCCCCGGCCCGCAAGGGCCCGTGCCCGCCATGCAGTCGTCGGCACCGCCACCGCACGCGCCTTCGGAACCCGTCAGGCCGGTCAAAGCTTACCACGAAATCAAATCGCCCATGGTCGGCACGTTCTATTCGAAGTCGGCCCCGGAGAAGCCGGACTACGTTTCCGTCGGCGGGCGGGTCCAGCCGAATACGGTCGTCTGCAAACTGGAGGCGATGAAGATCTTCAACGACCTCACCGCGGACGTGGCCGGAACGATCGTCGAAGTCTGCGTGAAAAACGCCCAACCCGTCGAATTCGGCACCGTGCTGTTCCGGGTCGATCCATCGTAATTCGGGGTGCGGAATTCGGAGTGGGGAGTGAAGAAAGGATTTCCGCCATCATTCCGCATTCCACATTCCGCACTCCGCACTGGTGAAGCATGTTTCAACGGATTCTGGTCGCGAATCGCGGGGAGATCGCCTTGCGGGTTATCCGGGCCTGCCGGGACCTTGGGGTTGAGGTGGCGGTGGTGTATTCGGAAGCGGATCGCGGCGCGCCGTATCTGAAACTGGCGGACGAAGCCATCTGCATCGGCCCCGGCCCGGCGGCAGAAAGTTACTTGAAGGTGGACCGTATCATTGCCGCGGCGGAGATTGCCAACGCCCAGGCGGTGCACCCGGGGTACGGGTTTCTCAGCGAGAACGCGAAGTTCGCCAACATTTGCCGGGAATGCAAAATCGAATTCATCGGTCCGCCCGAATCGGCGATGGACGCGATCGGAAACAAGGACAAGGCGAAGCAGTTGGCCCGGAAGGCGAAAGTGCCGGTGGTGCCCGGCAGCGACGGGTTGATTACGTCGGACGAAGAGGCGCTCCGGTTTGCCCATCAGGTGGGATACCCGGTCTTAGTGAAAGCGGCGGCCGGCGGCGGCGGCCGGGGAATGCGGATCGCCCGGAACGACATCAACCTCGTCTCGGGCCTGCAGCAGGCCCGCCAGGAAGCCGAAACCGCGTTCAAGGACGGCTCGGTTTTCCTGGAAAAATACCTCGATCAGCCCCGGCACATCGAAGTCCAGATTCTCGCCGATAAGCACAACAATATCATCCACCTGTACGAACGGGACTGCTCTCTCCAGCGCCGCCATCAGAAGCTGGTGGAGGAATCGCCGGCACCGAACCTGCCGGAAAAAGTCCGCGACGCCATCTGCGACGCCGCCGTGCGGCTCGCCAAAACCGCCGGCTATTACTCCGCCGGCACCTGCGAATTCCTCGTGGACAAGGACAACAACTTCTACTTCATCGAAGTCAACGCCCGCATCCAGGTCGAGCACCCGGTGACCGAACTCGTCACCGGCGTCGATCTCATCCGCGAGCAGATCCGCATCGCAGCGGGGGAAAAGCTGCGGTACCGGCAAAAAGACATCGTCCAACGCGGCTCGGCCATCGAATGCCGCATCAACGCCGAGGACCCGGCGAAGGATTTTCGGCCGAGTGCCGGGACGATTACCAAGTGGGAGCCGCCGGGCGGCCCGGGCGTGCGACTCGATTCGCACGTGGTAACCGGCTATAAGGTGCCGCCGAACTACGACAGCATGGTGGCGAAGCTGCTCGTGCACCAGCCGACCCGAGCGGAAGCACTGACGGTCATGCGGCGGGCGTTACGCGAATTCACCGTCGAAGGGATCGCCACCACCATCCCGATCCACCAGCAGATTTTCAACACCGCCGAGTTCATAAACGGGACGGTCGACACGACGTTTATCGAACGGACGTTCTATAAGCCGTTGGCGTAGGCCGAAACGCCCCACGCCTTCGGCTCCCGGAAAATGAACCGGCGGCGGGAAGAATCCCGCCGCCGGTGCGTTCACTCCGTCGCGAAAACTTATCCCTTGTGCTTGCTGTGACAGTTGCTGCAGTTCTTTTTGTTGGTGAACGCTTTGATCGCCGTCGTGGCCGCTTCCTTGTCTTTCTTCTCGGTCGCGTCGGCCACGGCCTTGGCGTCCTTCGCAAACTTCTTCGTCAGCTTGTCCCAGTCGGCCTTGTCGCCCGCGGGCGGATCGTTCTTCCCGAGCTTGCTGCCCAAATCGGCCATGATCTTGGCTTGCTTCTTCGCGTCCTCCCACTTTTCGGCCGCGATCGCGGTCGTGCACTTGCCGGCTGCACCCTTCTTGCTGCAAACCTTCTTCATGATGTCGTCGACCGCGGGAACTTCATCGGCCGGCATGGTCGCCTTCGCGTTCTGGGCGAGACCGAGAATCAGAGCCAGGGCGCCGACCCCGAACCCCGCCGAAATCCGTCGTACCGTCCGATTCATCTGGCCGTCTCCGGTGGGAGGATGAGTGACCGGCCCGGGCGGACACGCCGCGGGCACGCCCCGAAACTATACCCGTAGACGCTGTCGGCGGAAATCGGATTCACCCGAAATTCTCCCCGCTCGCCGGGACGGCCCGGCGCCATAAACCAAATAGACACCTTCGTGCTTCGCTCCGCCGGACCTCCCACCCCCCATGCGATCCGTTCAATTCGAGTACGTACTCAAAGGCGTTTTCCTCGGTCTCTGGACGTTCGTCGGCCTGAGACAAGACCCCGCCAATCCGAGCTGGAACGACCTGCTGCGAGTCGTCGCATGGATGTCGGGCGGCCTGGGAATCGGGTTGTGCGTCTCGTGCATTTGGCAGCTCGTCCGCGGGTATCGGCCCGGTGCGAACCCTGTCGGATTCCTGATTCTCGTTCTTCTGGAAGGGTCGTTCTGGATATACCTGGGCATTGTGGGCGGCCTCGCCGCCGGCATCCTGGACGACCGGCCCGACACCTCCAATCCCCACGACTACTGGCTCGGCTATTGTGCCGTGGGCGGGGCCGTGCTCGGGTTCGGGTTCTACCAACTCCGCCAGGTTAAGGCCTGGACCTGGCGGTTCGGCCTGGCCGCCGCGATGGGCGCGCTGCTCGTCGCCGTCGCCATCTTTTCCATCGACTCACCCGACCGGCTCAACATCACCGACCAAACCGCCCGGCACACGCTCGGCTACTTCGTCCTGCTCGGTTTGCCGTTCTTCTACCTGCTCACTTTCTGCGGCGACGCCGAAGAGAGCGAAATCGAAATCGCCGCCCTCTGCGCCGCCATGGCCCTGGGGTTCTGGCTGACGCAGGCGGCAAAAGGAACGTTCGAAGGCGTCTGCTTTCTCGGCCCCGCCCTGCTCTATTTTGTCTATTCCACCCGCTGGCTGCCCGGCCTCAAAGTGTTCAAACACACGCTCCGCGGCTACGGGCACCTGCACGTCGGCCGCATCCGCGACGCCCTCGCCTCCTTTCGACGCGCGCGGGAAATCAACCCGAAGAGCCAACTCGCCACCGACGGGCTGTGGGAACTCCACAAGCGGGTGGACATCCAGTCGCTGGCGAACGACCCGGCCGCCCTCGAACTGCTCGACTATGGATTCTGCCTCGACCGGGCCGGGACGTTGCTGATCGGCTCGGGCACGCCGACCGCAAAGGCCCGGGCGGAAGCGGACGGCATGCTGGAATTGGTCGCCCGGCAGAAACCAGATACGGCGGCCCGCGTCGATTACCTCCGGGCCGTGTCCCAGACCCACGCGAAGCATTTCGACACCGCCGCCGATACGCTCCGCCGGCTGCTCGACCCGGAAACGCCCTACGACGCCCGGCTGCGGAAGTCGGTGCTCTTCCCGGCGTGGGACCTGGCGTTGAGGCTGCACCCCGAACTGGTCAGCCGCCTCGGCGAGGCCGAAGTTGCCAAGCCGGGCAGGCGGATCGAAGCGATCGGGGCCGTCGAACGAATTCTCCGCAATGCGCCGGACGACCCGTCCGCGGTCGAACTGAAGCGACTGCTCTACGCCAACCTGACGGAACCCGAATTCGTCTCGGCGGCGGCGTCCGGCCCGCCTACCGACTTCAACTACGATTACGTCGAACAACTCGGCCTCGCCTTGGTGGACGACGCCGACCCCGGCCAGAAGGCCCGTGGCAAGGCGTTCCTCCGCATCGCCGGCCGGGGCCTCCCCGACCGCGGCCCGGCCATCTTCCGCAAGCTCGCCGACGCCACCGACGACCCGGACGAAGCCCGCGGATACAAGGAACAGGTCAAGCGTGCCGGTGTCACCGTCGGCCCCAAAAACCTGGCCCCCGACATGCGCGCCACGTATTTCCAGACGCTCAGCGAACTCGTCACGGACGCCGACGCCCGCGGCGACTACGACGCCGCCATCGGCGACCTCCGCCTCTACATGGAGAACGGCAAAAACGAACTCGACGGCTACCGCAAGCTCGCCGGCTTGTACGAAAAGAACCGCGACCCCCTCAACGCCCTGCTCATGACCGAAACGGGCCTCATTTACAACGGCAAGGACCCCGATTTCCTTGCGAAAAAGGACAAGTACTACTACTCCGTCGAACCCGACCGGCTGGAGAAAGTCCGGGACAAGGTGCAGGGGTATTTCGACGTCGATTATTGCGTCGGGAAAGCGACGCAGATCCTCAGCCAGAAAGAACCCGACCTCGATACTCTGGATTGGGGCTACCATCTGGTCACCCTGGCCGGCGTGGTGAAGCCGAAACACGCGGGCGTCATGGTGGCCAAAGCCCGGTTGCTCCTCCGCAAGGGGGATCGGCAGGACGGCATTCGCATCCTCGAAGACGTCCGCGAAATCCCGAAGTCGAAAGTAGACGACGAGGAGGCGTGGTACACGGCCACCCGCATCCTCGGCGACCTGTACCTGAACGAACTCGAACGCCCCGACCTCGCGGTGCAGTGCTTCCTCGACTTCAAGGACCACCAGAAAGCCGGGGCGGATACGCTCTACAAAATCGCCCAGTGCTACGAGGCGATGAAGGAGCCGAAAAAGGCGATCCAGTTCTACGAAACGGTGACCGCATATGAAGGGCACCCGAAGTACTGGGACGCGACGGAGGCAGTGCGAAGGCTGAAGGAGGGCACGACAGCAACCTGATAGGATGGTGCCGGAGGACCGTGCCATGAGGACCGACGACATGGGCCGAGTTTTGACCGAGGTGAAAATCACGAACTTGGGAGATGCCTGGGATGCCCAGCAGGGGCGGCTCGGGGCCGACAAGGTCCGGACCAAGCTGGTGCCCGACGCCTTGGTCGACGCCGGGGCAACGTCCGTGGCTTTGCCTGCGTCGCTGATCCGGGAACTCGGGCTGACAAAGAGGTACGAGAAACAGGCGCGGACCGCCGTGGGTCTTCGATCGATCGGCGTCTACGACGCCGTCCGCGTCGAAATCATGGGTCGGGATTGTACGGTTGATCCGATCGAAGTTCCCGACGAGACAGGGGTGCTCATCGGTCAGATCCCGCTCGAAATGATGGACTTCGTCGTCGATCCGCAGGGCCGAAAACTGATCGGCAACCCGGCCCACAACGGCCAGCAAGTCATCGAGCTGCTGTGATGAAATACGCCATCGTCATCCCCGACGGCTGTGCCGACGAGCCGGTCGAATCACTCGGCGGGAAGACTCCACTCCAAGCGGCACACCTTCCGAACATGGACCGCGTCGTCCGGCAAGGACTCGTCGCCCGGGCCAACAACGTGCCGCCGTCGCTCACCCCGGCGTCGGACGTCGCGACGCTCTCGCTCGTCGGCTACGACCCGCTCGAATGCTACACCGGCCGGGCGCCGCTCGAAACCGTGGCGATGGGCATCCCCCTCGGCCCGCACGACTGGGCGGTGCGGTGCAATCTCGTGTACGTTCCCGACGGGCATATGCGGGACTTCACCGCCGGGCACATTTCGAGTGAAGACGGCCGGCCGCTGATCGAGGCGCTGCACCAGGAGCTCGGCGGGAAGGAAGTCGCCGGGGGGGTCATCGAGTTTTACCCGGGGGTGCAATACCGCAACATCCTCGTCTGGCGCGGCACCGGGAAGACGTCGCCACTCGACGGCATGAAGACCCAGCCGCCGCACGACATACCCGATAAACCCGTGGCGGACTATCTGCCACAGGGGCCGGGGCGGGAACTGCTGATCCATCTGATGGACGCGTCGAAGCCGATCCTCGCCGCACACCCGGTCAACCGGAAGCGAATCGCCGAAGGAAAGAAACCCGCCACCCAGGTCTGGCTCTGGGGGCAGGGGAAGGCCCCGCAGGTCCGACCGTTCCGCGAGATGTACAGCCTCGGCGGGGCGATCATCTCCGCCGTCGACCTCGTCCGCGGCGTCTGCCAGCTCATCGGCTGGCACCGCATCGACGTCCCCACCGCTACCGGCTACCTCGACACCGACTACGCCGCCAAAGGCCGGGCCGCGGTCGAGGCCCTGAACCACCACGACCTGGTCTGCGTCCACGTCGAAGCCCCGGACGAGGCGTCGCACGAAGGGAAAGCCGACGAGAAGGTGAAGGCCCTGGAACGGATCGACGAGCACGTCGTCGGCCCGCTGCTCGAAGCCCTGCCGAAGCACGGCGATTATCGCCTCTTCGTCTCCCCCGACCACCGGACGACCCTGAAAACCCGTGCCCACGCCTACGGCGAAGTGCCGGTGGCCGTCTGCGGCACCGGCATCAAACCGTCCGGTCAGCAGGCTTACGACGAACCAACGGCCGAGGCGGGTTCGCTAGCGTTCGACCCGGGGTGGGGTCTTATGAAATGGTTCCTGGGCGAGTCGGCGTCTTGAAAACCAAGTGTCCAAGCAGGGGGTGTCACTAGCGCCTTAGCGCCTTTAGCGCCTTGGCGTTTTCCCCGGGAAAAATGGATGACGGTGGTCGACCAAGGCGCTAGCGCCGCTGAACGGGAAACCGTTGCGGCAAGTACGTCCTATTTCAATAGTCTCGCGAATACCTTCCTCGCCTTGGCCGCTTTCGGCCCCACAACCGCCACGCAGTACGGCTGCTCCGGATTCTCCCGGTAGTACCACTGGTGGTAATCCTCGGCCGGGTAAAACGTCTCCAACGGAACGACCCGGGTGACGACCGGCCCCGCCCAAACCTTCGACGCGTCGAGTTCGCTGATCGCCGCCTCCGCGGCCTCCTTCTGCTCCGTCGAATGATAGAAGATGACGCTGCGATACTGCGTGCCCACGTCCGCCCCCTGGCGGTTGAGCGTGGTGGGGTCGTGGGTGCCGAAGAAAACGTCGAGCAGGTCGCGGTACGAGATAACCGCCGGGTTAAACGTGACCTGAACGACCTCCGCGTGCCCGGTCCGGCCGGAGCAGACGGTTTTGTAATCGGCCTCTCCCGCCGACCCGCCGGCATACCCCGAAACGACCCGTTCCACCCCTTTCAATTGCTCGAAAACTGCCTCCAGGCACCAGAAGCAACCGCCGCCAAGAGTGGCGAGTTGTTTTCCTTCCAAATTCATTGGATTATCTGCCATTGGAACTCTCCCATGCAGGTAGATTGCACCACTTGCTGCACCAATCCATTGGTCTTCCTCTCAATCTTATCCCGAGAGTTGCAATGGTTCTGCCCTGCTGAAACCGGAATTGGACGCGGCCGGCGGCCCGTCAATGGCCTCTGCCAAGCGAATATCGAAGGCGAAGGATGTGACGGGAGCAAGTTAGCCGGGATTTTTCCCAACTCATGCAAAACACCTTATAATCTTCCTCAATGAGGCGGCTAAATTTACCTTCGCCTCGGCAATCTTAACTAGATCCGGATAAGCGAACGAGGCCGAGATGGCACAGACATCAATGACAGGTAGCGGCAAATACGAGGCCCTATTGGAGCGGTGCCGAGGATTGGCACCCGTGCCGACGGCCGTGGCCCACCCGTGCGAGGCATCCGCCTTGACCGGGGCGGTCGAGGCCGCGCAGAAGAAACTGATCGTCCCCATTCTGGTCGGGCCGGCGGCCAAGATCGCCGAGACGGCCAAGGCGGCCGGCCTCGATCTCACCGGTCTGGAAATTATCGACGCCGTCCACAGTCACGCCTCAGCCGAGAAGGCGGTCGCCCTCGTGCGCGAAGGCCGGGCCGAAGTGCTGATGAAGGGCAGCCTGCACACCGACGAGTTGCTCTCGGCAGTCGTCTCCCGCGACAAGGGCCTGCGAACCGGCCGCCGTATCAGCCACGCGTTCCTGATGGACGTGCCGACGTACCACAAGGTGCTGGTCGTCACCGACGCCGCGATTAACATCGCCCCGACGTTGGAGGACAAGGTAGACATCTGCCAGAACGCGATCGACCTGGCCACCGCGTTAGGGGTGAAGGTACCCAAGGTCGCGATCCTCGCCGCGGTCGAGACAGTCACCTCGAAAATGCCGGCCACCATCGACGCCGCCTGTCTGTGCAAGATGGCCGATCGTGGACAAATCAAGGGCGGTCTCCTCGACGGTCCACTGGCCTTCGACAACGCGATCAGTAAGGAGGCGGCGAAGACGAAGGGGATCACCTCAGAAGTCGCCGGCGACCCCGACATCCTGCTCGCCCCGGACCTCGAGGCCGGGAACATTCTGGCCAAACAACTCAGCTTCCTGGCGAAAGCGGACAGCGCGGGACTGGTGTTGGGGGCGAAGGTTCCCATCATCCTCACCAGCCGGGCCGACAGCGTCCGGTCGCGGATCGCCAGTTGTGCGGTCGCCGCTTTGGTTGCCCACGCCCGTCGGTCCAAGCCGTAGGGGGTCGCCGTGGACACGTACGCCCTCATTCTGAACGCCGGCTCGTCGAGCCTGAAGTTCTGCGTCTACCAACAGCCGACGGGGTTGGCCTGGCAGGTGGCGTCGCGGGGTCAGATCGAGGGGATCGGAACGGCCCCGCGGCTGTCGGTCAAGGACGACGCGGGAAAGAAGCTGGCCGACGAGAAGCTCGACCCCGCCGTGCGCGACGGTCGGGCGGCCATCGACGTTCTTTCCGGCTGGCTCCGATCGAACTATGCAGGCGGCCGTATCGTCGGCGTGGGCCACCGAGTGGTTCACGGCGGCCCACGGTTTAGCAAACCCGTCGTGGTGACCCGAAAAATCCTGGCCGAGTTGAACGAGCTGACCCCGTTGGCCCCGCTCCACCAGCCGCATAACCTCGCGCCGATCGAGGCCGTGTTTGACCACATGCCTGACGTGCCGCAGGTGGCCTGCTTCGACACCAGTTTCCACCGCGGCCACACCCCGGTCGCCTGCCTGGTGCCGCTCCCGCGCGACCTGTGCGAAGGCGGTGTCGAGCGGTACGGTTTCCACGGCATCTCCTACGAGTACATCGCCTCCGTCCTGCCCGACGTCGCTCCCGACATCGCCGACGGGCGCGTCATCGTCGCCCACCTGGGAAGTGGTGCCAGCCTCTGTGCGATGAAGCAGCGAAGGAGTGTCGATACCACGATGGCTTTCACGGCCCTGGACGGGTTGTGCATGGGCACCCGGCCGGGGGCACTCGACCCCGGCATCGTGCTGTACCTGTTCCAGAAGCTCGGGCTCACGGTGAAGCAAGTCGAGGACGTGCTCTACAAGAAGTCCGGGCTGCTCGGCATTTCCGGCATCAGCAACGACATGCGGGACCTCCTCGGCCGGACCGAGCCGGAAGCACGCCTCGCCGTGGACTACTTCGTCTACCGTGCGGCGAAGGAGATCGGTGCCCTGGCCGCTGTCCTGAACGGGGTCGATGCGCTGGTATTCACCGCCGGCATCGGCGAGAACTCTTCGGAGATACGCAAACGGGTCGCTGAAGCCTCGGCGTGGCTGGGCCTGGAACTCGACGAGGCGGCGAACGCCGCCCGTGGGCCGCGGATCTCGAAACCCCAGAGTAAGGTGTCCGCTTGGGTAATCCCGACCAACGAAGAACTGATGATCGCCCGGCACACCCGGAACTTGTTGGGACTATGACGGAGTGGGCCATCGGCCCATACAGAGGAGCACCATGAGCAAATCGAAGCTACCGGACGCGACCGCCGCCTGGGCCGGATTCGAACCCGGCCTGTGGCAGAAAGAGATGAACGTCCGGGCGTTCATCCAGCGGAATGTCGCGCCGTACGACGGGGACGCGGCATTCCTCGCGGGGGCCACGGAGCGGACGCAAAAGATCTGGGAGCGGCTCAAATCGCTGTTCGTCGAGGAGCGCAAGAAGGGTGTGCTCGACGTGTCGCAGATTCCGAGTTCGATCACCGCTCACGGCCCCGGGTACATCGATAAGGACAACGAGATCATCGTCGGGCTGCAGACCGAGGCGCCACTGAAGCGGGCAATCATGCCGAACGGCGGCCTCCGGCTGGTGGTAACGGCGCTGAAGACCTACGGGTACGAGCCGGACCCGGTCATGGTGGACACGTTCACGAAGTATCGCAAGACACACAACGAGGCGGTGTTCGACGCGTATACGCCGGAGATTCGGGCGTGCCGCAGCTCGCACGTCCTCACAGGGCTGCCTGACGCCTACGGCCGCGGTCGGATCATCGGCGACTACCGACGGGTGCCGCTCTACGGAGTGGCCCGGCTGATCGCCCACAAGGAGGAGGAGAAGCAGTCGCTCGACGCGAGGATGTCCACCGAAGACATCATCCGAGACCGGGAGGAACTCGGCGAACAGATCCGATCGCTGAAAGAGCTCCAGCAGATGGCCGCGAGTTACGGGTTCGACATCTCTGGTCCGGCCAGCACGGCGCGGGAGGCGGTCCAGTGGCTGTACTTCGCCTACCTGGCGGCCGTCAAGGAGCAGAACGGCGCCGCGATGTCGCTCGGCCGCACCTCGACGTTCCTCGACAGTTACTTCCAGCGGGACATGGCGGCAGGCAAGCTCACCGAAGCACAGGCCCAGGAGATTGTCGATGACTTCGTCATCAAGTTGCGGATCGTGCGATTCCTCCGCACCCCGGAGTACGACGATCTGTTCGCGGGCGACCCGACGTGGGTGACGGAGTCGATCGGTGGGATGGGGGACGACGGCCGGTCGCTGGTCACGAAAACGAGCTTCCGCTTCCTGCAGACGCTCTACAACCTCGGCCCGGCACCGGAGCCGAACCTCACCATCTGGTACTCGCCCCAACTGCCCGAGGGGTTCCGCAACTTCGCCGCCAAGGTCGCGATCGACACTAGCTCGATCCAGTTCGAGAGCGACGAGATCATGCGACGGACGTGGGGCGACGACGGGGCAGTGGCCTGCTGTGTCTCGCCAATGCTCGTCGGCAAGCAGATGCAGTTCTTCGGAGCCCGGGCCAATCTCGCAAAGTGCCTGCTGTACTCGATCAACGGCGGGCGGGACGAGATCAGCGGTAAGCAGGTGACCCCCGCATCGCCCCCCGTGACAGGAGATGTGCTCGACTTCTGGGACGTGGTCGAGCGGTTCGAGAAGATGATGGACTGGCTGGCCGGCGTGTACGTCAACGCCATGAACGTGATCCACTACATGCACGACAAGTACGCGTACGAGCGGATCGAGATGGCGCTCCACGACTACAACCCGGTCCGCACGATGGCGTTCGGCATCGCCGGCCTGTCGGTCGTGGCCGACAGCCTCTCGGCGATCCGCCACGCCAAGGTGCGGGTGGTCCGCGACGCCACGGGGCTGGTGACGGACTACGCGCTGGAGGGGGACTTCCCGAAATTCGGCAACAACGACAACCGGGTGGACCAGATGGCGGTCTGGGTGGTCTCGACGTTCATGGCCAAGCTCCGCAAGTACCCGACCTACCGCAACGCGATCCATACCCAGTCGGTGCTGACGATCACTTCGAACGTGGTGTACGGCAAGGCGACGGGGAACACACCCGACGGCCGGCGGCACGGCGAGCCGTTTGCGCCGGGGGCCAACCCGATGCACGGCCGCGACTCGCACGGCATCCACGCGTCGGCGGCGTCGGTGGCGAAAATCCCCTACCGCGACGCGGCGGACGGGATCTCGCTCACATCGACCCTGGTGCCCGAAGGGCTCGGGCGGATCCCCAAGGACCGGATCGCGAACCTGCGGGGCATCCTCGACGCCTTCTTCGGATCGACCGGTTACCACATGAACGTGAACGTGCTGAACCGGGAGATGCTGATGGACGCGATGGAGCACCCCGAAAAGTACCCGTCGTTGACGATTCGGGTGTCGGGGTACGCGGTGAATTTCGTGCGGTTGACCCGCGATCAGCAGATGGACGTGATCAACCGCACGTTCCACGGGGGGCAAACCCCATGAGCGCCGAAGCACCCACACTGGAGGCCAAAAGCCCGTTTGAGCTGCGCGTCAACCAGAGCAGCGGCGTGCAGGAGTCGTTCATCAAAACGTCCGTCGAAACTGGCGACGTGGGCTTCCTGCACTCGTTCACCACCGGCTCCGCGGTCGATGGTCCGGGCGTCCGGGTCGTGGCCTGGACCGCCGGGTGCAACTGGCGCTGCCGGTACTGCCACAACCCCGACACCTGGAGCACGATCAACGGCATAGCCGTGCCGCTGGAACGCGCCGTGGATGAACTGCGGAAGTACCGCCGCGGGCTCCAGGTGATGTCTGGGGGGGTCACCATCAGCGGCGGCGAGCCGCTCGTGCAGGACCGGTTCACGATGCGGCTGTGTACGGCAGCGAAGGCGATGGGCGTTCACACCGCGGTCGAGACCAACGGCTACCTGGGTGATCGGCTCAGCGACGCCGAGTTGGACCAGATCGACCTCGTTCTCCTCGGGCTCAAATCCTGGGGGGCGGCGCATCAGGATCTTACCGGAAAGGCCATGGGTCCGACGCTCGACTTCGCACGCCGCCTGGCGGCGCGGAAGAGGCCGGTCTGGGTACGATTCGTCCTGGTGCCGGGGCTGACCGACGCCGAGGAGGATGTCGCCTCCATTGCCACTTTCGCCGCGAGCCTCGGAATCGTCCAGCGGGTCGAGGTGCTGCCGTTCCACCAGATGGGGCGGTTCAAGTGGGAGAAACTCGGCCTCGACTACACGCTGGCAGAGGCCAAACCGCCTACGGTTGAAGAGGTCGAACGGACCTGTGGTGTGTTTCGCCGGCACGGGCTGGAAGCTTTTTGAGTACGGATTAATTCCGAAAGGGGTGCGTCGATGATCGAATTCGAACTACAGCCGTCGGACGGGATCCTGATCATCCGCCCCACGGGCCGGCTCGAAGCTTCGGATTTCGAAAACGTGGCCCGGGAGGTCGATCCTTACATCGAAGCCAACGGCCGGTTACAAGGGCTGCTGCTCGAGGCCGAAGCGTTCCCCGGCTGGAAGGATTTTGCCGCAATGGTCGCTCATTTCCGATTCATTCGGGACCATCATCGGAAAATCGAGAAGCTGGCCGTGGTCAGTGATAGCAGTTTTCTGACAGTCGCACCGAATTTTGCTTCGCATTTCGTGCAGGCGGAGATTCGGCACTTTCCCCCGTCGCGGCGGGATGAGGCGGTCGCCTGGTTACACGAGACCGGTCCATCGCAGCCGTCACAATAACGCCGGCACGACCGAGACGAAGAGTATCTTCACCACGGTCATGCCGGGGAAAATCATGGCGTACCCGACGTCCGGTCGATCGCTCGGCACCTGCTGGTTCGCAAACGCCAGAATGGCCGCATTGCCGCAGGCCCCGGCCACGATCCCCGCCACCTCGTCGTAAGGCATTCGAAACACGAACAATCCCAGCAGGAAGATCGGCAGGACCAGACCGACCAGGACGACCGCACCGAGACCGAGCATCAGAAGACCGGTGTCCGCGACCGCAAGAGCGAACTTCGGCCCGGACGCCAAGCCCACCTGGGCAAGGAACACCGTCAGGCCGAGGTTTCGGAGGACCAGGTTAGCGGAGGCGGGCAGAGTCCAGTTCAACCCCGCGGTGCGTCGCCGGTGGCCGAGGATTAAAGCAACGATGAGGACGCCCGACAGCCCGAGGTTGATCGAACCGACGCCGGGAATCGGCAGGTGGACTGCGCCGAGTAGAAAGCCGAGTGCCATGCCGAGGCCGACGGAAACGTAGCTGATCTCGGCGGTACCGCGGATCGAATCGCCGAAAAACGTTCTTAGGGCTGCAAAGTTCGCCCTATGAGACAGTAAACCGACGCGGTCACCGAATTCGAGGATGAGGTCGGGACGGGGGAGGAGATCGGCGTCGCCGCGGCGGACCTGGATGACGACCGCCGCGTGGTCCCCCGGCAGGGCGAGGTCGTCGAGGGGCCGACCCACCACGGCCGGCCGGGACGCGAATACGCGGAGGTAGTCGAGGTCTCCGCGGTCCGCGATGACGTAGCCGGGCGCGGCCACTCCGAAAGACTCGCGCACCTCCTCGAGGATCTCCTTCGTCGGGGCCACGGCAAGTAGGACGTCGTTTTCGGCGAGTACGATGTCGGGCGTCGCAGGTCGATTGCGGTTGTCGCGTCGCACCGCCACGATCCGGGCGTCCGCAGGCAGGGCGGCCGTCAAATCACCCAGACGCCGGCCGATGTACTCCGGCTGACGGACGGCGATTTCGCTCAGTTCCAAACCGGCGTTCACCGGCACGTCGACCCGGGGCTTCAGGAACCGGGCCATGAGGTAAAGGAACAGGATGGGCCCGGCCACGCCGAACGGGTAAGCGACCGAATAGCCCACCGCCGGGTCGTCGTTGCCAAGCGTCGCGATCGCCGCTTGAAGCGTCGGCGTGGACGTGCCCGACCCGGCAAACAGGCCGAGGGCGTATCCCGTCTTGAGACCTGCCGCCTTGATAAAAATCACACAGATGGCCCCGGCCGTCATCACCCCGACGAGCGCCGTCATGTTGGCCTTCAGTCCATAGGAGCTCGTCAGGCCGGCAAAAAACTGTTTTCCGTACTGGATGCCAACAGTGTAAAGGAACATCGCGAGGCCGAACGTCCCAAGGATGGCAGGTGGGGCCGATTTGGGTGCGAACCAACCGATTCCCAATGCGACAAAGAGGACGGCCCCGATGCCGAGGGAAAACCCTTTGACGCTGACCTCTCCCAGGATGTAACCGGTCGCGACGGTGAGGAATAGTGCCAACAGCGGCTGTTGTTCGAGGACCGTCCTCAGGAACTCCATACCCGTGCCTCACATCTGCCGGTGGCCTGAACGCATCGGCGGCCGGGTGGAACGGAACATTGGACCGGGAAACTCGGGAATTCCCCGTCGGCCAAGGCTGGTTCAACCAAGGACGAAGTCGTCGACCAGACCGACCGCCGCCCGGCTAAAACCGATACTGGAAACCAACCTGGATGCGGGTGTTGTCGCCCTTCTCCCCGTCTTTATCCTTGCGGGTTCCGTACAGGTATTCGAGGCCGACTCCCATCCGTTCCACCGGCAGCCAAATGAGGTTTGCGGTCACGTAATTGGCCCGGTTGTAGGTGTTACCCGGCAGCGTGTTGGTCAGGTCGAGCTGGGTTTCACTGTACGTGAAGTTCGAGATCCACTTGTTCGTCCACCAGTGTTCGTACGCGAGGAACCAGCCCTCGCTGGGAATCGTCCGCAGTCCGTTCGCCGGGTCCCAGGTGGCGTCGAGGCCGAGCCCGTTGACGTCGTTGTAGTAGCGGCTGATCCCTCGGCCGGCCGCGTACTGCCAGAGGAACCGGCTTTTCGAGAGGTTCGTCGCACAATCGCCGCTGGTCGAGGTTCCGCTGAAATAGGCCCACGGGTGGAAAGTACCGGTGACGTTGATGCCGTAGCCGACGTCGTCGTAAGCCGAGTCGCCGGCGGCGGGCTGGAAGGTCAGCTTCCGCAAGATGCCGGCCACTTGCACGTGGCCGTAGTCGCCCTTGTACCGGACGTTCGAAGTGACGTCGGGCACGTCCTGAACGTTCTTCCCGACGGCCGGCGTCGTGATGACGCCGGAGCCGGGGTTCAACACCCAGGCGCCGTTCTCTAGCCACTGGATGTCCGAGTACGGCTGTTCGATGCCCATACTGACTTGCAACTTCTCGCCGACCGGGAAATGGATTGCGGCAATCGGCTGCCGCATGAGGATCATGCCCGGAGGGCCCTGGTAGTCCAGGACATTCGGAAACACGTCGTAGTCCATAAACACCGACGCGGCCTGACCGATCAGGAACGGCCCGAAGTCAGCCCAGGCGAATCGGAGCCGTAACGGGAACGAACCGAACGCCCCGGAATCGTTGCCGTTGAAGAAGTCCACTTCGAGGCGGGTTTTGAGTGTCCAATCCATGCTCTCGATCGGCGTCTCGGTGTCGAACCCGAAGCGGGTATACCGCGGGTTCATCGCGAAATTCTGGCCGCGACCCTGAGGGACGGGAATCTGCGACGTGACGAAACTGTCGGTCCCGCCCATCGGCTTGAAGTCGTATGTGCCGTCGAGTCGGACGAACCCGTACCACTTGTATTTGGTGCTCTTGAAGTTGCCGGTCAGCAGGGAAGACAGGTCCTGGACCGGCTTGTTCCCAGGATAGAAATTGGGATCGTTCGAAGCTGCTGCTGTGTCCGGGGTTACCTGGAACGGCGGCGGTTGCTGCGAGAAGATCGGGGGCTGCGGTTGGGTTGGGGCCGGAGCTTGAGTCAGGATCCGCGTCGGTTGCATCTCCGGTTGGAACGCCGGATTCGGTTGCGGGATGCCCGGAACGGCCGTCTGAGCCGGATAGCCCGTGGGCGGCACGGCCTGATAGGACACTTGGCCGGGATATTGGTTGACCGGTTGGAACGCCGGTGGCGGTTGCGGGATGCCCGGAATGGCCGTCTGAGCCGGATAGCCTGCGGGCGGCAGAACGGCCTGGTAGGGCAATTGACCGGGATATTGTTTGACCGGTTGGAAGTCCGGTAGCTGAGGCGACTGCTGAGCCAAAGCCGTTGACGACAGGCCGGTGCCGATAACGGCCGCGGCGACGCCGTGCTTCCAGGCGGATTGAATGATTCGATTCATGGTCCCCTCCCGTTCACTCGGCCGCGAGTGCCAAGTCGGTATGGCAGGATTAATCGGCAGACTTTGATTAACAATTAACGCGGCAATCAATTTTTTGCTAAAGTTTCGCCCGTCGGAGAACGTCGCGGCGAATTGGGGAAATGAGTTTACCGAGGCAGTTGAGGGCATCCGGGCGGTAAACGAAAACGGCGCGGGTCCGGTTGTTCGGACCCGCGCCGTTCTATTTCGAAATTGGGTTAGCAGAGAACAAGATTGGCGGCTAATCCGGCCTCGCTCGTCTCCTTGTATTTCGAATTCATCTCCTTGCCGGTGTCGGCCAGGGTCTTGATCGTCGTATCGAGGTCGACCCGGTGCCGGGATTCGATTTCGTTTGTGGCGATCATGAATGCGACCCAGGCTTTCACCGCGCCAAATGCGCACCGCTCGATGCAGGGAACCTGCACGTAACCGGCGACCGGGTCGCAGGTCATGCCGAGGTGGTGTTCGAGGGCCGACTCGGCGGCATTCTCCAACACCCTGGGAGTGCTGTCCATGACCTGGGCGATCAGCGCGGCAGCCATGGCCGAGGCGACGCCAATCTCGGACTGGCACCCGCCCTCCGCGGCGGCGAGTGTGGCGTTGTGCTTGCACAGGTACCCGATCGCCAGGCCGGCGAGTAGACCCTCGCGCATCTTTTCCATCGGCACCTTCCGCCGGCTCTCGACCAGGGCGTAAACGACCGCTGGCATCACCCCGGCCGACCCGCCGGTGGGGGCCGTAATGACCAGGTGCCCGCGGGCGTTCTCCTCCGACGCGGCCAACGCGAACGCCGAGACCTGCGCGATCGCCCGATCGGTCTCGAATTTGTCGTCCTTGGACCGCTCATAGACCGTCGCCGCTTTCGATTGCAGCTTGATCGGCCCGGGTAATACGCCCTCCTTTACGGCCAGACCCGATTTGACTGTCGCCAGCATGGCGTTGGTAATCTTGTCCAGAAAGGCATTGATCTCGGCCTCGGTCTTGCCGGACACGGCCACCTCGTTCGCCATCATGATCTGGGCGATCGAGAGCTTGTTATCCTCGGCGTGCTTGCGGAGTTCCTTCATCGTCGCGTACGGGTACTTGGGCTTGCCCTTCTTGGGGGGAGTGTAACCCTTCCACTCATAAAAGCCGCCACCGACCGAGTAGTACTCCTGTTCGAGCAGCACCTTGTCGCCGGCCAGGAGCTTGCACGTCATCGTGTTGGCGTGCGGGAAGTCCCCCTTGGTCGCGTCGTAGACGATGTCGGCGAGTGTCAACTTGTGGGTCTTGTCGCCGAGCTTCAGTTCGTAGGTCTCGTTCGGCTTTTCCTTCATCTGGTCGAGGAAGAGCGGGTCGACCGTGGCCGGTTCCTTGCCCAACAATCCCGCGAGGGCGGCGCGCTCGGTGCCGTGCCCCTTGCCCGTGGCGCTCAAGCTGCCAAAGAGGTGAACCTTCAGTCCGGTGGCCTTGGCCAGTTGGTCGGCCGGCAGCTTCGTACACCGCTGATAGAAGTCGTACGTGATCCGCATTGGCCCGATGGTGTGCGAACTCGAGGGGCCGGGGCCCACTTTGTAGAACTCGTCCGCCAGGGTCATCACCGGACCCTTGGACTGTTTCTCCACTTCCAGGTTCGGGGAGTGCATGGTGGCGATCTTGGGCTTCTCTGCTTCTTTCGCCGCCTGTTGCGCGCGAGCTTGAGGCGTCCAAGTGGCTCCGGTCAACGCCGCGGACGCGCCGATGACGGCGTGCCGCATGAAAAACGACCGCCGATCAATGCCGGCGGGGACGTCGGACTCCGCGGGCGAAGTTTGAGGCAATGCTTCTTCATTTGTCGGTGTTGCAGGGTTCATGTTGAAACTCCCGGGTTCGGGGCAGATCTTGATGGGTCGGTCGAATGCTTACATGGAGTCTATGACTGTTTGCCGTCGGCCTCAATAAGAAATGCGGCACTTTTATCTTCAGACCAACAACATTTTTTGCAGCCCGGTCATTGCTTTAGAATCTTTTTTGTCGCGAATTCGTTGGCCCGCAAGAGAAGGCATGGATATCGTGATCCCGTATCAGCATTTTCCTCAATAACAGCAAGCGTACTCGGTTTGCGTTGACGCTCCACGGACGGGGCAACGGGATAGATTTCGCCCGGATGTTCGACCCCTTTGAGGTGCGATCATGAGTGACGTGGCAGACCTCTCCGCCCGGATGGACAAAGTACTGTTCCGGGTCAAGGACAAGACCAAGGAAGAGCAGCAATCCCGACTGAAGGAACATCAGGATCGGCAAAAGCTGCTGGTGGAGTACGAGAAGGCCCAGTCCAAGGTCATTGAGATCGCCAAGCCCCGGCTGGAGGCGTTGGCCAAGAAAGCCGGCGATCGGGCAACCGTAACGCCAACTGTTTCCCAGACTCGCCGGGCGGCAACTTTCGAATTCCGATCGACCAAAGCTTACATCACCCTCAGCTTTTCCGTCGCCCCCGACGCCGCGGTCGAGAATGTCATCGTCGAACAGGACCTCCGGATCGTTCCGGTCCTGTGGAAGTTCGATACCCACTCCGAGTTTACGTCCCGTATTTCGCCGCTGGACGAGGCCGGGCTGAAGAAGTGGCTCGACGACCGCATCGTCGCATTCGTGGAACTGTACGTCCAAATCCACGAGGGCGAGATTCTGGAAAAGGCTGAGTACGTCGAGGACCCCGTCGCGAAGGTCCGGTTTCCGAAATTCGCGGCCGGGGCCACCCTCGAACACGGCGGCCAGACGCATTTCTTCATCGACGACAAGACGAGGCAAGAGTTCGCGAAGCAGAAGGGCCTGGCCAAGGGATAACCCACTCAACTCCCTAAATCATTTCGGAGGACCCGCCCATGAAGGTCGGGGTAGTGGGAAGTGGGCTGGTGGGTTCCACCGCGGCTTACGCCCTGGTCATGCGGGGCGTGGGTCGCGAGATCGTGCTCGTCGATAAGAACGAGGACCGGGCGGTCGCGGAAACGGACGACATCCGGCACGCGGTACCCTTTGCCCACCCCCTCAATGTTCGGGCCGGAGGGTATGCGGACCTTTTGAATTGCCGCGTCGTTCTCTTATGTGCGGGGGTTAATCAGGCGCCCGGCGAAACCCGGCTGCAACTTCTTCGTCGAAATACCGACGTGTTCCGCGAAGTCGTGCCGGCCGTTTTGAAAGCCGCTCCCGATGCCACGATCGTGGTCGCCACGAACCCCGTGGACGTGATGACACACCTTGCGGCCCGGTTTGCGGCCGAGGCCGGGGTGCCGCCCGGGAGAGTTCTAGGCTCCGGTACCACGCTCGACACGGCCCGATTCCGCACCTTGCTCGGTTCGGTTTGCGGGGTCGATTCGCACCACATCCACGGATACGTCGTCGGCGAACACGGCGACTCCGAAGTCCTCACCTGGTCGCTCGTCACCGTCGGCGGTATCCCGCTGGAATCGTTCGTCCGGATGCGGGGGACCGAACTTTCCGACAAGATTCGGAAAGATATCGACGAAAAAGTCCGCCGTGCCGCGTACACGATCATCCGGGGCAAGGGAGCAACCTACTACGGCATCGGCAGCGCACTGGCCCGCATTGTCGACACCGTCTTGCACGATCGACGCTCCCTCCTGACCGTGTGCGCGCCCACCCCGGATGTGGCCGGTGTCAAGGACGTAACCGTTGCCCTGCCCAGACTCGTCGGCGGGTCGGGCGTGATCGAGACCTTCCCCTTGCCGTTGGACCAAACCGAGATGGCCCAACTGCGGACCAGTGCCGGTGTGATCCGACAGGCACTCGACGAACTCGTCGGGCCCAGTAAGGGCTGATTCAGGCCGAAATTTCCTAAATTCCGCGAGGAAGCTTGAGATGGCAACGAAGGAGACGGCACCCAATTCCCCCTCGTCCGGCGGCCAACCGGCTGCCTCTATCAGTGCCTTCGGGAAGGCCCGGTCCACTGTCCCCGGAGCACCGCTGAATGCGGACGAACTTCGGAAGATCGACGCCTTCTGGCGGGCAAGCAACTACCTCGCCCTCGGTATGACCTATTTGAAAGCCAACTCGTTTCTGAAAGAGCCGCTCAAACCCGAGCACATCAAAGACCGCCTTCTCGGTCACTGGGGGGCCAGCCCGGGCTTGGCGTTCTGTTACATCCATCTAGGTCGCGCGATCAAGGCGCTCGACCTGGACGTGGTGTTCATGGCCGGCCCCGGCCACGGCGCACCGGGCGTCCTCGGCCCGTGTTACCTCGAAGGGTCGTACACCGAGGTGTACCCGGATTGCAGCGAAGACGAAGAGGGGATGCAGCGACTGTTCAAGCAGTTCTCCTTTCCCGGCGGGATCGGCAGCCATTGCACGCCCGAGACGCCGGGCTCGATCCACGAGGGAGGGGAACTCGGTTACGTCCTGTCGCACGCCTGCGGGGCCGCGTTCGACAACCCGGACCTGATCGTCGCGGCCGTGGTCGGCGACGGCGAGTCCGAAACCGGTCCGCTGGCCACGAGCTGGCACGTTAACAAGTTCCTCAACCCCGTCCGCGACGGCGCGGTCCTGCCGGTCCTTCACCTGAACGGGTACAAGATCAACAACCCGACGATCTGGGCCCGCGTCCCGCACGAAGAGATCGAGGCGTTTTTTCGAGGCACCGGCTGGACGCCGTACTTCGTCGAGGGGTCTGACGCCGAGTCGATGCATCAGGCAATGGCGGCGACCATCGACAAGTGCGTTGCCGACATCCGCCGTTTCCAGACGAATGCCCGCATGACAGGTTTGGCATCACGGCCGAGTTGGCCGATGATCGTGCTTCGCACGCCGAAAGGCTGGACCAGCCCCGGGGAAGTAGGCGGCCACAAACTGGAAGGGAGCTGGCGGGCTCACCAGGTGCCGATGGCGGACGTGAAAAAGGACCCGGCCCGTCTCAAGCAGCTCGAAGACTGGATGAGGGCCTACAAGCCGCAAGAGCTGTTCGACATGGGCGGGCGGTTGAAAGCGGAGTACAGGGCGATCGCCCCGTCCGGGTCGCGGAGGATCGGGTCGAACCCGCACGCCAACGGCGGGCGACTGAAGAAGAACCTCCGCATGCCGGACTTCCGCGAGTACGGCATCAAGGTGGAGAAGCCTGGGACGGCCGAGGCCGAGAACTGCCGGCCCCTCGGCGTATTCCTCCGGGACGTGATGAAGGCCAACATGACGAACTTCCGGGTGTTCGGCCCGGACGAGAACACGTCGAACAAACTCAACGCGATCTACGAGGTGTCTAAGAAACTCTGGCTGGAGGAGTATTTTCCAGAAGACGCGGACGGCACGGAGCTGGCTCCCGATGGCCGGGTCATCGAAATGCTCAGCGAGCACACTCTGGAGGGGATGCTTGAAGGCTACCTCCTTACAGGCCGGCACGGATTCTTCAGCACTTACGAGGCGTTCGCGCACGTCATCGATTCAATGTTCAACCAGCACGCGAAGTGGCTGACCATCTGCGACCTCCTCCCCTGGCGGGCCAAAATCGCATCCCTCAACCTGCTCATCACCTCGACGGTGTGGCGGCAGGACCACAACGGGTTTACCCACCAAGACCCCGGGTTCATCGACGTTGTTGCAAACAAAAATGCGGGGGTGACCCGCATTTACCTCCCGCCGGACGTCAACTCGCTTTTGTGCGTGGCAGACCACTGCCTGCGGAGCGAGGGGTACGTCAACGTCATCGTGTCGGACAAGCAAAATCACCTGCAATATCTGGACATGGACGCGGCGATCGCCCACTGCACCAAGGGGATCGGCATCTGGGCGAGGGCGAGCACCGACGCCGGACTGGAACCGGACGTGGTGATGGCCTGTGCCGGCGACATCCCGACCAAGGAAGCCCTCGCCGCCATAGATATGCTCCGCAAGGAGTTCCCCGACCTCAAGATTCGATTCGTCAACGTGGTCGACCTGTTCAAGCTCCAACCGCACACGGAACACCCACACGGTCTCACCGATAGCGACTTCGACGGCCTGTTTACCGTGGACAAACCGATCATCTTCGCATTTCACGGCTACCCCTGGTTGATTCACCGGCTGGCGTACCGGCGGACGAATCACAAAAACATGCACGTCCGCGGCTATGTCGAACGCGGCAACATCAATACGCCACTCGAACTGGCCATCCAGAATCGAATCGACCGGTTCACCCTGGCGATGGACGCGATCGACCGGGTGCCGCGGCTCCAGGTAGCCGGGGCGCACGCCAAGGAGAAGTTCCGGAACGAACAGATCGCGTGCAAGAACTACTCCCACGAGCACGGGGTGGACAAGCCGGACGCCGCCAATTGGAAGTGGCCGTACTGAGGAAAATATGCCAATCCAAGATACGACGACCGCCCAGAACCTCGTGCCCTTGTCGGACGAGCCGGCGGCGCTCGAAATCCTCACGCGATCGGTCCTCCGATTGTGGGAAACGGTCAACGACCTCACCCGACTCCGCCCCACAACCCGCGACCGCTACCGGGTGACGATCTTCGGTTCGGCGCGGGTCGATCCGAATCACTGGGTCTATGCCGCGGTCCGGGACGTCGCGGCCGAACTCACCCGCCTCGGCTGCGACATTGTGACGGGTGGCGGCCCGGGATTGATGCAGGCCGCGAACGAAGGCGTCAAACTCGCCGACCCGAACGGGTCGAAACGGCATTCGGTCGGGATCCGCGTCGATTTGCCTTTCGAACAAGACGTAAATGCTTTCGTAACTCAGTCGTTCGAACACAAAACCTTCTTCACCCGACTTCACCACTTCGTGCTCGTGTCGGACGCATTCATCGTCACCCCGGGCGGAATCGGCACAGTGCTGGAAACCCTGATGATTTGGCAACTCCTCCAGGTTCGGCACCTCCGCGACACGCCGCTTATCCTGGCCGGGCACTTTTGGGACGGATTGTTGGATTGGGTCCGTACGGCCATGTTGCAGTCGGATAATCCGTTAATCAGTCCCGAAGACGTCCACATTCCGCAGATCCTTCCCGACGGGCCGACGGTCGTTCGGGCCATCCGAGAACACCACGGGAAGTGGCGCTCGCGCACGGCAAGTCGCCCCTAATGCCCTTACACCCTGAATCGAGACCGAGGAGAAATCATGAGCACTGTAAAAACGGCGGGCCATCAACGGGCGGATTCCGAAACGGAAAAACTGCTCCGCAGGTATGGCTGCGGACCGGTCGTTATCTCTGGTAACGACGACGCCCTGTACGATCGGAGGCTCGTCTTCGATCACGTGACCGACGCGAAGTCCGCGGGGCCGCGCGAGCAGTTCGAGGCACTCGCGGCATCGATCCGGGACGTCCTGGCTCAACGGTGGGTCAAAACCAACACACAATACGACCGGGCCAATCCGAAACAGGTCTATTACCTGTCGATGGAATTCCTAATCGGCCGTTCGCTGGCGAATAACATTTCGAACCTGTTACTCTCACCCCTCGTCGCCTCCTTCGAAAAGGCGAAGGGCCTGCGCGTATCCGACCTGTTCGAGCAGGAGCCGGATGCCGGATTAGGCAACGGCGGCTTGGGCCGACTCGCCGCCTGCTTCATCGAGTCCCTGGCGACTCTGCAAATCCCCGCCATCGGGTACGGATTGCGGTACGACTTCGGCATCTTCCGGCAGGAACTCCGGGACGGCCAGCAGGTCGAGCACCCCGACCGCTGGCTCGACCGGCCCGACCCCTGGGAAGTGGCCCGCCCTGCGGAAACGGCATCCGTTCCCCTCGCCTCGTCGTTCGAAATTCACGGCGGAGACATCCTCGTCCGGCGGGAAACCTCCACTACCCTCCAAGGCGTGCCGTTCGACCGCCCGGTCGTCGGTTACGGCGGCCATACGATCAACACGCTGCGCCTGTGGCAGGCGGCCACTCCCGCCGTCTTCGATTTCGGCGAATTCTCGGGCGGCGACTTCTTCGGTGCCGTTTCCGACCGCGTCCTGGCGGAATCGATCACCCGCGTCCTCTATCCGGACGACTCGACTCCACGGGGCCGATCGCTGCGCTTCCTCCAAGAATACTTTCTCGTCCGCTGCTCGTTGGCCGACATCATTGCCCGCTTCCGCCGCCGCGGCAACGACTGGCCAACCCTGCCGGACAAGGTTGCGATTCAACTCAACGACACGCACCCGGCCATGGCAGTCCCGGAACTCATGCGCATTCTGCTCGACGAAGCGAAACTCGGCTGGGACGAGGCGTGGGACCTGTCGGTACGCACTCTCGCCTACACCAATCACACGCTACTGCCCGAAGCATTGGAAAAGTGGCCGGTCGAGTTATTCGAAGCCCTTCTCCCCAGACACCTCGAAATCGTTTACGAGATTAACCGCCGCTTCCTCGACGATGTGTATGCCAAACACCCCGGGAATGGGGAGAAGTTGGCCCGCGTCAACCTGATCGAGGAGAGCGGGGAACGGAAGGTGCGGATGGCGAACCTTGCGATCGTCGGAACGCACAGCACCAACGGCGTCGCGGCCATCCACTCGGACCTCCTCCGCACGAAGACGGTGCCCGACTTCGCCGAGCTGTTTCCCGACCGCTTTAACAACAAGACCAATGGCGTCACCCCACGCCGATGGCTCCTACTCGCCAACCCCGACCTGGCGAAACTCCTCACCGAGGCGGTCGGGGACGGGTGGATAACCGACCTGACTTTGCTCAAGAAGGTCGATCCGCTGGCGAAAGATCCGGGCTTCCGGAAAAAATTCCTGGCAGCCAAACGCTCGGCGAAGGCGCGGTTCGTGGACTGGATCAGAGCCTCGGCTGGGATCATGCTCGACCCCGACACGCTTTTCGATGCCCAGATCAAGCGCATTCACGAATACAAGCGCCAGCTACTGAACGCAATCCAGTGCGTCGTCTGGTACAACCGATTGCGGGCGAACCCGAAGCTCGACGTCCCCCCGCGGACCGTTCTCTTCGCGGGCAAAGCGGCCCCGGCGTACCATTTAGCCAAGCTTATCATCAAACTGATCACGCACATCGGCCGGGTAGTCAACGCAGACCCGTTAACCCGCGACAAGCTCCGGGTCGAATTTCTCCCCAACTACTCGTGCACCCTGGCCGAGCACCTGATCCCGGCCGCGGACGTGTCCGAGCAGATTTCAACCGCCGGGTACGAAGCGAGCGGAACGAGCAACATGAAGTTCATGATGAACGGGGCCCTGACCGTCGGCACACGCGACGGGGCTAACATCGAGATTGCGGAGCAGGCCGGTGAGGAGAACTGTTTTCTGTTCGGGCTGACCGCCGACCAGGTGCTCGGCAATCGAGGGTGGTACAACCCGCACTGGCACTACGAAAACGAGCCGGAGACGAAGGCCGCACTGGACCTCATCTTCTCCAATCATTTCAGCCCCTCCGAGCCGGGTGTTTTCGAGCCGATCCGGGACACGCTGCTCACGAAGGGGGATTATTACCTGCACCTCGCCGACCTGACGGAATACGTGAAAACTCAGGAATCGGTCGGGGCCACGTACCGGAAGCACGACCAATGGGCGACCCGGGCGATTCATAACATTGCTCGGTCCGGGAAATTCTCCAGCGACCGGACGATCCAGGAATACGCCGGCGATATCTGGGACGTGGAACCCTGCCCGGTGGAATGACTCGAGTTGGGGAAACCATGACCTGGGAACAACGTTACCGCCTGTGGCACGCGGCACGCACCACACTGGTGCCTTGGGCTGCACTATCGCTGGTCGCGGCAATGGTCTTCGCGCCGGCCGTCCGGTGGCTCGACCAGGAGACCGACTGGAAGGTGTTCCACTACAGCCCCGACGGTGCCCGAGCCGTGCTCGGAACGCTCGTCGGGTCGATGCTCTCGTTCATCGTTTTTGTTCTTTCGGCGACACTCATCGTGGTTCAACTGGCCAGCGGGCAATTGACCCCCCGCGTCATCGCCCTGGTTCTCGCAACGCCCGGAGTGAAGTTCGCCCTCGGGGCGCTCACGTTCACCTACACCTACACCCTCGCCGCTCTCGGCCGGGTCGAGGACCGCGTCCCCGACCTGCACGTAAGCGTCGCCGTATTCCTTAATTTGGCGTGCATCCTCGTGTTCTTCGCGTTCGTCCAGCGACTCTCGACCGGCTTACGACCCGCTTCCGTGATGCTCCTCGTGTCCGACCACGCCCTGCGGGTGTTCGAACAGGTCTATCCGGCACTTTACGACCCGAAGCAGCCGGAGGGGGCGACGACAGGATCGCTCCCGTCCACTCCTGGGCAGGTGGTCGAATTCGACGGGCGGTCCGGGGTGGTCCTGGCGTTCAACCTTGAGAACCTTAGCCGATTAGCCCGGGAGGCGGATACGGTCATCGACCTGGTCCCTCAAGTGGGCGACTCCGTATCCCGGGGCGAACCGCTGTTCCGGGTCTTCGGCGGAACCCGACCCCTTTCCCGAGAGGCGCTCGGCGGGTGCGTCGCGGTTGGGATCGAGCGGACAATGGAGCAGGACCCGCGCTTCGCGTTTCGCATTTTGGTGGATATTGCCAACAAGGCGCTCTCCCCGGCGATCAATGACCCGACCACCGCCGTACTGGCCATCGATCAGATCGATTATTTGCTCCTGTGTCTCGGGCAGCGGCGGCTCGACGAAGGGGTAATGCGCGACCACGAAGGGAAAGTCCGCGTCGTTTACGGCACGCCGGACTGGCCCGACTACGTGACGCTGGCGGTCACGGAAATCCGCCAGTACGGGGACAGTAGTTTCCAAGTGGCCCGCCGGCTGCGGGCCATGCTACAGCACCTGATCGAGGTGCTGCCGGAATCGCGTCAGCCGCCTTTGCAGTATGAGTTAGCCCTCCTGGATAGCGCTATCGTGCGGAAGTTTCCCGACGAGGCGGACCGCAAACGGGCCGGAGTTGCGGATTACCAGGGGGTCGGCGGGTCGGATTCGTGAGGTCGGAACGTGGGCGAGTTTCTGGAAAACTTCTCGAAGGTCGCCGTCCTGGTTTTCGTCGTGACCTGTATGGTTACGGCGGGGCTGGGCCTGGGAGTCCGCGACATCGTCGGCCCGTTACGCCGCGGGCGACTGGTGCTTGCTGCCGTAGTCGCGAACTTCGTATTCGCCCCCGCGGTCGCGTACGGCCTCACTGCCGTCCTTCCCCTGCAGCGGTCGTACGCGATCGGTCTGTTGTTGCTCGGCGGGGCAGCCGGGGCACCGTTTCTGCCCAAGCTGGCGGCGTTGGCCGACGGCGATGCCGCGTTTTCCGTCGGCATGATGCTTCTATTGACCTTTGGAAGCGTCGCCTTCCTTCCCATCGCCATGCCCTTGATGATTCCCGGCCTGGCCGCCGACACCTGGACGATTCTAAAACCGCTCCTGTTTACCCTGCTCCTCCCGATGGCCGCCGGCATCGCATTCCGATACCGATCTCCGCGGTTGGCCGGGCGACTGATCGGGCCGGTCGGAACGATATCGAACGTGGCCATGCTGCTCGCCGTCGTCCTTCTGATCGGCATTAATTTCGGGTCCATACTCGGCACATTCGGTTCCGGCGCAGCCGCAGTCGGAACGCTGTTCGTCACCCTCTGTCTCGGTTTCGGATACGCAATCGGAGGACCGACCCCAGCCACCCGGTCCGTTCTCGGACTGGGGACCGGGCAACGAAACATCGCGGCCGCGCTCCTCCTCGCCACTCAAAACTATCCCGATGACCCTGGCGTCGTCGTCATGCTACTCGTCACGACCTTCGCCGGGGTTGTCGTGCTCGCGATCTCCGCCCGGTGGTTCGCCAAACGGACCCAAGACCCGGGCGTGGCGAAAATCCACAATACGGAAGTGGTTTCGGCCGGAGGCCTTTAATAAATTCGACCTCCCACGGAGCCAGTCATGGGCAAACACGAAATCGAAACCGGCAAGTCGAAGATGAAGCGAAAGGACTACGAGAAAGAGCTTCGCAAGCTCCAGGTCCGACTCTGCCTGCTGCAGGACTGGGTGATCCAGCACGGGGCGAAAGTGATCGTGGTCCTCGAGGGCCGCGACGCCGCGGGAAAAGGGGGTACGATCAAGGCAATCACCGAGCGGGTCAGCCCCCGGGTGTTTCGCGTCGTCGCCCTGCCGGCACCGTCCGACCGACAGAAGAGCCAGATGTACGTGCAGCGGTACATCCAGCATTTCCCCGCGGCGGGGGAAATCGTCATTTTCGACCGGAGTTGGTACAACCGGACCGGTGTCGAACACGTCATGGCCTTCTGTTCCAAGGAGCAATACAAACACTTTCTGACGGACTGTCCGCTCTTCGAATCTCATATCACGAAGTCGGGCATCCTGTTAATCAAGTTCTGGCTGGAGGTCGGTCAGGAGGAACAGAAGCGGCGGTTCGAGGCGCGGATCGCGGACCCGATGCGGCAGTGGAAGCTTAGCCCGATGGACCTCGAATCGTTCGCTCGTTGGTACGAATACTCCCGCGCCCGGGACGCGATGCTGGACGCGACCGACACGGCAGACGTCCCGTGGCACGTCGTCCGGTCGGACGACAAGCGGCGGGCGAGGTTGAACTGCATCGCCCGGCTGCTCGACCTCATTCCCCACAAAGAAGTGCCCCGTAAGCAGGTCAAGCTGCCGAAGCGGTCGCAAAAAGGGGAGTACGACGACCACGCGGCAATGGCTCGCCGACGGTACGTGCCGGAGATTTACTGAGCCGTGCGACACGACTCGATATCGCCTGATTTCACACCCAGGAGTGTTTCCATGACTAGGATTCTCACCCGAATCACCCTGCTGGGCGCGGCAATCGCCTCCGGCGCGTGGTTTACCTTTAGCTCGGGCGGGACCGGGACTGCCGGACAGCCTCCCGCCGCCAAGGGGACGGACAACCGACAGGCGGACCGCGACGCGATCCGGGCGATGATGGGGCAGTTCAAGGAAGCGTTCCAGAAGGGGGACGCGGCAGCCGCGGCCGGGCATATGACCGCCGAGGCCGAGATTATTTCCGACGAAGGGACGGCGTTGAAAGGGCGCGAAGCCATTCAGAAAGCCTACGCCGAGTATTTCGCGAAGGGGAACAAGCCGAAAATTACGATCGACATCGACTCCGTCCGGTTCACCTCACGGGATACGGCCATCGAGGACGGCCACATGACGGTCGCCCGGGAGGGCGAATCGGCCGAGACGAACCGCTACCAGGTGCTCTACGCCCGGGAAGACGGCAAGTGGCTGATCTCCGTCATTAAGGAATGGCCGGCCGAAACGACCTCCGGCCTGGACGACCTCGACTGGCTCATCGGCACTTGGACCGCCAAGGGCAAAAACGGAGAAATCACCAACACCTACGAATGGTTCGGAAACAAGGGGTTCATTAAGGCGAGTGTGTCCGTCCACGCCAAGGGGAAGACGTTCACTGCTATGCAACTCATCGGAACCGACCCCGCCACCGGCGAATTCCGAACTTGGACTTTCGAGCACGACGGCGGGTATGGCGAAGGCACCTGCTCGCAGGACGGAAACCGTTGGGTGTTCGAGAATCGGGCAACGTTGACCAACGGAAGCGTCCTCGAAACGACCAACATTCTGGTCCCTGTCGATCGGAACACGATCGCTTGGCAACCGATCAATCTAACCCTCAACGGCGAGCCGATTGGCAACTTGCCGCCGACAAAACTGACGCGGATTCAGAAGTAGCAGCCCGCCGATATCAACTCCCAAACTTACACGGAGATACACCGATGAAACGATCCCTTATGCTGATGTTCGTAACCGGCACCATCCTGTTGCTCGGCGATTCCGAAATGCTCGCCCAGCGTGGTCGGGGCGGCGGTGGCGGTGGCGGAGGGGCACGGGGTGGCGGAGGGTTCACCGCCCCGGCCCGCCCGGCGGCCGCTCCTTCCCGGCCCCCGGCACCACCTTCCCGGCCCGCGGCACCACCTTCCCGGCCCGCCGGCGGTGGCGGACTCCCCTCCGGCCCGGTCGCCCGACCGAACGCTACCGGCTCGGGAGGCGGAAACACCAACAGCGGCAAACGAGACGGCAGCTACACCACTCAAGGCGGGTCAACAATCGAATGGAAGGGAGCCGGCGCCGGCGGCACGACGGGGGGCGGCGTTTCTGGCGGGAAATACCTTGGCGGCGTGCAGGTCACGACACCTGGCGGGCAGGAAATCAATAAGGTCGGCAAAGGCGGGGCGGTTGCAGGCCCGGGCGGAAACGCCGCGGCCGGGAAGTCGAGCATCACCGGCACCAACGGTCCGGCCGGGAGTGGGGCGGCGGCCTCACGGAGCGGCGCCGTTTCCGGACCGGGCGGCACCGCCGTCGGGAAGGCCGGCGTCGCCACCGGTCCCGGCGGCACCGCCGGGTATCGGGGCGGGATCGCTTCCACACCGACCGGAACCTACTACCGCTCCGCGGCCGCGGTCAGCGGGCAGGGGGCGGTCGTCCGGGCCGGGGCGTCCAATTACTACGGTTGTTTCCACGGGTCGTGGTACGCCAAGTACCCCGGGTCGTGGTACCCGGCCAAGTGGGCCGGCGTCGCCGCCTGGACCGCCGTCGCCTGGGGAGCCCTCTCCGGGTGGTGCGGCTACCCGGCCGAGACGGCCACCAGCTACGACTACGGCAGTTCCGCGGTCTACCAGGACGACGGCGTCTACGTGAACGGAGAGCAGGTCGCCACCGCTGAAGAGTACACCGACCAGGCGGCCGCCATCGCCGAAGAAGGCAAGAAGGCCGAGACGAGTAAGGACGAAGAGTGGAGACCCCTCGGCGTCTTCGCCATGGTCCAGGGTGAGGAAACGACCTCGAACAACATCTTCCAACTCGCCATCAACAAAGCCGGGGTGATCCGCGGCAACTACTACAACGCCCTGACCGATTCGACCGAACCGGTATTCGGCAACGTGGACAAGAAAACCCAGCGGGCGGCGTGGACGGTGGCCGACAAGAAGTACCCCATTTACGAAGCCGGGATCGTCAACCTGACCGAGGAATCGACGACGATGATGGTCCACTATTCGAAGGAGAAGTCTCAGCAGTTTACGCTGTTCCGGATCGAACAGCCGGAGGGTCAAACGCCGCCGGCGGGGGAGAAGAAATAGTGTCGGTGCATGTGAATACGGTTGGCGTGTTCCGGGGGTCGTCGCCGGACAGTTCGGATTGTTCCGGCGATTTCGACCCTCGGATCGATACTGTATGGAATTTACCGCTGACGATACCGTACGGAGCTTTTTACGATCAAATCAGGAGGAGTTGCCATTGCAGCGCAAAGGAAAGATGCGTTGGCGATTTACGTGGATCGGTCCAATCGGCAATTGATCGTTCGCGACGGAGACGGGACCTTTTGGGCCATGCCGCAGTCCGAAGGCTCGTGGGACGACCGCCGGCCGTACTCCCCGTCCGAGGAGACGGTGTTGGAACCCCTCCCCGGGCATTACCGATACCTGCTCGATTTGCCTTGCTAACCGGGAGTGGGGAACATGTCCGCAGAAGAAGCCCGTCTCACCGCCACGCGGGAGGTGTCTGCGGCATGGAAGAAGTGGGGACCATACCTCAGTGAACGACAATGGGGGACGGTCCGGGAAGACTACAGCGAGAACGGGAACGCGTGGGATTATTTTTCCCACGACCAGGCCCGGTCCCGCGCGTACCGGTGGGGGGAGGACGGACTGGCCGGCATCTCGGACGACCGACAGCAACTCTGCTTCGGCCTTGCCCTCTGGAACGGGAAAGACCCGATTCTCAAGGAACGTCTGTTCGGGCTGACCAATTCCGAGGGCAACCACGGCGAGGACG
>DASXPC010000233.1:0-3707 GCA_036493815.1 Fimbriiglobus sp.
CCGGCCACGATAACCACCGGCGATGCGATCACCCTCAAAGCCTCATTCAAAATCGACCGAACCGACTACGGCATGACCTACGGCAAAGGCCTAGTTGACAACGACGTGGCCCTGAAGTTGGATCTGAAGGCGAAGAAATAATTTCGTCCGCGAGGCCGTGCCATGACTCTCCCCCCGCGGCACCTGGTCGAAGACGCGGTCCTTCACGGGGTGCTTCCGCCGGCGGGGGCGGCCGCGGTCGTGCTGGGGGTTGCCCTCGTCGCTTTCGGGCGGAAAGCCGCCCCGGTCGCGTCAGCAGTTGCGTTCGTTGCCGCGCTGGCCGTGGCCCTTTACGCCAAACCGGTCGTCCCGTGGATCCCCAACCTGTTGAAGCGGGTGGAGTGGATCCCGGTGCTGGCGGCCGGGGGGGCTTTGGCCGGAATGTTCGGCCGCTGCTCAGGTTTCGCTTGGCAAACGGTCTTGTGGACGACGGTCGTCGCACTCGGCATTGCAAAGGTCTGCCCGGGGAAATATCTGCAGGACCCGTGGTGGGCCGTGCCGAGCGGGGCGATGCTCGTTTCGCTGGTCGGGTTCATTCCCGCCGTACTGTCCCGTCGAAACCCTGGAGCGTGTATCCCCTTCGCGATTTCGGCATGCCTCTTCGCGGCCGGAGGCGTGGCCCTCTTTGCCCATTCGGCCCTCCTGATGGACTTGGCCGTTCTTTCCGGCTCGGCATTCTTCGGTCTCGCGGCGGTCTGCCTGTTCTGCCGCGTCGACGTCAGTGGGGCCCTTCCCGGTGCGGCCGTCGTGCTGGGAGGCGTGCTTCTCAGCGCGTACTACGACATGGACGAAGAGTGCAAGGTGCCGGCTTCGTCGTTTTTGCTCGTGGCCGGCGCCCCGCTCCTGCTTGCCGTCGCGTACCTGCCAATCGTCAATCGGCTCGGCGGGTGGAAACTCCGGACAGTCCAACTCGTCTGCGTTTGCGCACCCCTCGCCTATGCACTCTGGGCTGCGACCGCGGAGAAGGTGGATTTTGAAAACCTGTAATTTGAAGGCGTACGGAAGGGAAAATTCCCGCGTACGCCAAGATGTTATTTCAACGACGCCAGGAACGCGACGACGTCCAGGAATTCGCTGGCGGAAATGGTACCGGCCAGACCTTCGGGCATGCCGCTTTGTTTCAGCGTCGTGCGGACGTCGATCTGCTTGACCGGAACGGTCTTCTTTTCCTTTCCATCGAACAGTACGACCGCGTCCTTGGTTTCGCTGATGACGAGGCCGACGACGGTTTTCCCGTCGAGCGTCTCGATCTTGGTGGACAGGTACTTGGCATCCACGTCGGCGTTCGGGTCGATGATCGATTCGACGATCTTGTAGCGGGTGAGGCGTTTGCCGACCGGGCCTTTTCCGTCGACATTTCCGTCCATTTGCGGGCCGTACGTCTGGCCTTCGCCGCCCACTTTGTGGCACGCGGTACAGGTCTGCAGGAAGATTCTGCGTCCGTTGGCCGGATCGCCGCCGGGGATGGTGGAGAGTGCCGTGATCGCCTTGCTGCGGGATTCGGCTCCGACCAATTCGCCGCTGAGCAGGCTCTTGAGGTACGGCACGGCCGGGGCCCCCTTCCGGTCCGTCGCGATGACACCGTCGAGAATTCGCGAGACATCGGCGTCCCCTTTGGCCAGTTGGCCTTTGAGGTGCGCCGCCTGCCACACGCCGAGGTTCGCCCCGAGCGCGGCTTCGGCGGTGTACCGGACCCAATAATCGGCCGGCTTCTGCAGGGCGGCGGTGACCGCCTTCATGGACTCGATGGTGGGGAAAAAGCTCAAACCCCTGCAGGCTTCGCACCGCACCCGCGGGTTGTCGTCCGTCGCGGCTTTGACCAGAATTTCAAACGTGCCCGGGAAATAGTCCCGCTCGTCCGCGGCGACGCGTACGGCGGCGGCCCGGGCGTCCGGCGTCTTCGCCGCCAGCACCGATTTCAGCAGGTCCGGGTCCACTTTGTGCCACGATTGCTGGGCCCAGAGGGCTTCGCAGCGGAGCCGGTCGTACGCCGGGTCGGCCGGGTCGAGCTTGGCCGCCCAGGCCTTTACGGCGGCGAGGACGGTGGCTTCCGGCCGGCCCCGCAGTTCCGTACGGACCCGGTACCGCGTCCGCCATTCGTATTCGCGGAGCTGGTCCAGTAGTTCGGTTTCGGATTTGCCGTACTGCGTGACCGGTTTGAGGAGCGGCTTGTTCTTGTAAACGAGCCGGTAAATGCGACCCTTGGTATGGTCCTTGTTGGGGTCCCGCTGGGAATACTGCATGTGGCCGATGAGGGCGTTGGACCAGTCGCCGAACCAGAGGGCGCCGTCCGGGCCGATCTGCGGGTCGACCGGGCGGAAATTCTTATCGGTCGATCGGATGAGGTCGAACGGGGTATTTCGGTTGTTCGGGTCGTGTCGTACCCGCGTGCCGTGATACCCGCCGCCGTCGTTGGCGATGGTCCACCGCGGGATGCCGTTCATGTTGATGACGCAAGCATAGATGAATTGACCCTGCACGTCGTCCGGGAATTGGCGGGAGATGAGGAATTCGCTGCCGACGACGGGCCGCATGCTTTCCGTATTAAACAGTGGTCTGAGACTCTGCCGGCCGTTGTACTGGGCTCCGGAAAGTGGGGTGTCCCAGTGCTGCGTCGCGCCGGTGCCGTCGCCGCAGAACCCCTGGCCCCATTCGTTGAACACGTAGCACCACGGGTTGCCGTACCCCGGGGTGTTGAAGTGGCTGACCTTGAGCGTGCGGGGGTCGAGCACGTACGCCCCGGACGAATTGGCGTTATGGAACGGGCCCCACGGGGTTTCAACCGCTGTGCTCATCGACACGCCTTCGAGCATGTGCAAGAGGCCGCTGGGGCTCATCTCGAACGCCCCGATCGTGTGGTGCGTGTCGTCGGTCGCCCAGCCGTCGATCACGGGCGTCACGACGTCCGCCTTGTCGTCCCCGTTAGTGTCCTTGAGGAAGATCATCCCGGGCTGGTCGGTGACGAGCACTCCGCCGTTGAAGAACTCGAACCCGGTGGGGCATTGCAGCTTGTCGTAAAAGACGGTGCACTTGTCGGCCTTGCCGTCGCCGTCGGTGTCTTCGAGGATGAGGATTTTGTCCATCGGTTTCGGGTCGCCCGGCTTCCACATCGGGTACGTGGGCATGGTCGCGACCCAGAGCCGGCCCCGGTCGTCGAAGCTCAACTGCACCGGCTTGGCCAGTTCGGGGAACATTTTCTCGTCCGCGAACAGCTTGATTTCGAACCCGGGAGGAACGGTGCAGGTCTTGATGAAAACGTCCGGCGACAGGTAACGGAGCGTGTCCGCTTCGGAGTATTTCTGAGACGGTGTGCCGAACCGCGTCGGGGGAACTATCAGTTCGCCCGTGTTCGAGTCGTCCGGCTTGTCGGCGACCGGTTTGTTCTGGGCGATGTCCCAGACGTACTTGTCGCGGACCGCCGCCATGTTGCGGATTTTCACGAACTCGCGGGGGAACGTTTCGGTGTCGTAGGTCCGCCGGCCGCCGTAGACGTACCAGCCGTTGATCATGCGGTAGTCCTGCTTGTGAATCCAGCTCTTGTCGTTCACCGCGGCCCGGAGCTTTTCGACTTTGGCGGTTTCCTTCGCTCCGGGGTTTTCCGACCCGAACAGTCGGGCGTCGAGTAGGGTGCCGACCATCTGATCCCCGTCCGCGTTCATGTGAACGCC
>DASXPC010000234.1:0-9790 GCA_036493815.1 Fimbriiglobus sp.
TGGGCATTCCGGGCGCGAAGGAGAATCAGGAGCGGGGTACGGTGGAGAAGGCGGTCGAGTATTTCAACCAGTTGGCGTCCGCCGTTGGTCCGACGACGCCGACGGGAGAGGCGGCGAAGAAGAAGGCCGATGACCTTTTGGCCAACAGCCAGACGATACATCTCCTCGGCGTGCATTTGAACAGCATGCTTTCGCCGGACGTCTTGCCTCCGCTGGTTCCGAGTGACATCGGAAACACTACACCCCCGAAGTCGTCCAAGCCGGAGCTTCCGGACCTCGTTCCTGCCCCGCCGAAACCGGCCACGGCAGTGGTGGGCGGGGCGGCGGCCGCCGAACCGGGGAAGAAAGAAGTTGCCCCTCCCCCGAAGCCCGTAGTCAAGAAGTGACCGTTCCCCGTTTAGCCGCGAATCGAGCGTAGTGATCCCGTTCGTTGCGCGGTTAAACTGCTATCATGTCCGAAGATTCCGATCCCGACGACGACCTGCTTCCCGACCCGGACGTGGAGATTCCCGTCCGCCGGACCCGCGAACCGGTGGAAATGCGGGTTCAAGTCAAGTCCGAAGGGATGCGGATCGATCACTACATTCCCAATTTCTTCCCGGACTTTTCGCGGTCGGAAATCCAGCGGGCGATCGCGGCCGGGACGATCACGATCAACGGCCGGACCGTCAAATCCAGTTACAAGGTCCGCCACGACGACCGACTACGGATCGAACTGCCTGAACCGACTCACGACCTGCCCCAGCCGGAAGACATTCCGCTCGACATCCTGTACGAGGACGAATGGCTCGCCCTCGTCAACAAACCCTGGAACATGGTGGTTCACCCGGCCAAGGGAAACTGGTCCGGCACGCTCGTGAACGCCTTGCAATTCCGCTTCCGCGACCAACTCAGCCTGGAGAACGGCACGTTCCGGGCGGGCATCGTTCACCGACTCGACAAGGATACGAGCGGGGTCATTCTGGTTGCGAAGGACGGGGTCACCCACCGAGACCTGGCCACGCAGTTTGAAAGCCGCAAGGTGTTCAAGGAGTACGTGGCAGTCGTGGCCGGGGAACTCGACCGGGACACCGACTATATTGACGGGCCGATCAAACAACACCCGCACGATCGGCTGCGCATGATCGTTTCGCACGACGCGGACGCGAAGCCGGCGAGCAGTTATTACGAAGTGCTCGAACGCTTCCGCGGGTTCACGCTCGTGAAGGTGCAACCGCGAACGGGCCGCACGCACCAGATACGCGTCCACCTCGCCCACGTCGGCTGCCCGGTTCTTGCGGACAAACTATATGGCGGGCGGGATTCGTT
The DNA here is from genome assembly GCA_036493815.1 of Fimbriiglobus sp. Taxonomy (GTDB): domain Bacteria; phylum Planctomycetota; class Planctomycetia; order Gemmatales; family Gemmataceae; genus DASXPC01. The sequence continues at coordinate 1,309 of DASXPC010000234.1, forward strand.
CAAAATTTCGGACGTCATTTCGGGATTCGCCGGGGACGACGAAGTGCTTCTCGGCCGGCAGGGGCTGCACGCCTTCCGGTTGCGGTTCAGGCATCCGAAGACGGGGGGATTCCTGGAAGCGGAGGCACCACTCCCGGGGGACATGCGACGGACGCTGGACGTGTTGCGGACCCATCGGCCGGGGCGGTAGCGACTGGTTTATTCTCTCCTCTCACAAGAGCCACGGCAACCGCGATCAGCAGGAAAGCCAACCCGGTCCGCCAGGACGGCCGTTCGCCGAAATAGGCCCAGGCAAAGAGTACGAAAACGCTTACGGAAACGACTTCTTGAACAACTTTGAGTTGAGTGGCCGACAGCGTTCCGTATCCAAAACGATTGGCCGGAACCTGAAAGGCATACTCCGGCAATGCGATCAGCCAGCTTACCAGAATCGCAAGCAGGAGAGGTTTGTCCCGATATTTGAGGTGCCCATACCAGGCAATGGTCATGAACGAATTCGAAGCAACGAGCAAGCCGATGACGACGAGGACAGTTCGCATGGCTGACCCGGGCTCAAGTTGTGAGGCGAGGTCGATCGCATAGAACTCGCGATCGACCTCGCCTCGAAGTCGAACGACGATCTTACTTTATTAATCCGGTCGTCGTCGTGACCGGCGTAACCGTGATTGAGGCTTTGGGTTTCATTTGGCCGAGGACCGCTTCGCGGAGTTGCACGGCGTAGACGCTGCGGACGTTTTCCTTTACCTGCTCGAACGGCCGGACGACACCCGGCTTCTTTTCCGTGCATAGGATCAGGTGCAGGCCGAATTCGGTTTCGACCACGTCGCTCATGCCATAAACCGGCAGGGCGAACGCCGCCTTGGCGAACGGTTCGACCATCGCTCCGACGCGGGGGAAAAAGTTCAGATCGCCGCCGTCTTTCTTGGACGGACAGACGGAAAACTGTTTGGCGTATTCGCTGATGCATTCCTCGATCCGCTTGCCGCGGGCCTTCTCCCGGGCCACGGCGTCGGTTCCGGCGGGCAGCGCGGCCGCGGCCTTCTTCCCCTCGTCCTCCGACGTCTGCTTGATCTTCAGAAGCGTCGCACGAGCCTGATCCCGCTTGGCCGGGTCGCTTCCCGGATTCATCAGGATGTGCCGGCACCGGACCATCGAACCGTCGAACAGGCTCGGCCGCTGTTCGAAGAACTTCTTTAACGTTTCGTCCGGCGTCTGCTGCTTCACGAATTTGTCCCACTTCATCTGGGCGGTCACCTCCGCCCGGAATTCGGCCTCGGTCAGCATCATCCCCTGAAGCTCAGTCGCATAATCCTTTGGCGGCGTCGCTTTCTTCAACTCGTCCTTCAACTCGGCGATCAGCTTGTCCACTTCCGCCGGTTCGGCCGTGATCTTCAACGCGTTCAGGTACTGGTCGACGATGGCGTTGTCTATCAGGTGATTGAGAATTTCGCGGCGGGCGATCTCCTGCTCGGCCGGTGGAAACTGACGCAGGGCCCGGTAGACGGCCACCTCGGGGATTTCCAGATTATTGACCTTGGCGGCCACGCCGGTCGGCCGAACCGCGGGCGGGGCGGGGGGCGGCGTCAACGACGGGATCGGCGGCGGATTCGTCGCCGGGGGGGTGACGGTTCCTTGCGCGGCGGCCAACGCCGCCGACGCGGACAGACTCAGGACGGCCGACGCCGCCCGGCGGGTAAACGAGCGCATCCTGCGCCTCCTCCGAGGGGGAATAACCGGCGAGAGACATACCCGCCCCGGCCGGCGGGCGAAAGGGCAATTTCTGGGCGGAGGGGGTTAAGTATGAATGGCGTCGAACTGGGCGATGGCGACCGGACCGAATAACAGCACCGGCAGCCACGCCGCCAGCGGCGGGGAAATCAGGTCGTTATCCCCCAAGTACTTACACCCGTATTGCACAACAACAAAGACGGCACAAACCCCGAGGCACAGCCCGGCACTGATGAACACGTGCCGGTTCTGGTCGCGGAGGATGACGGCCAGCCCGAGCAAAACGAGAAGAATTCCGCCGAGTGGCCGGGTCAGACGCATGTGGAACAAGACGGCCACCGGAGCCATCCGCCGCGGGTCCGGGTTATTCAAGACTTCGCGGAGTTCGGTCGTGGACGCGAGGGCGAACCAGCCCGGTCCGTGGGCCAGAGTGTCGAAATCCACGTCGCGGGTGATCAGGAAGTACCGGTGGGGGCCGAGCGGGCGGAGCGTTTGCGGCAGGGAGCTTTCATCCTGAGTTTCGGGCGTGCACGTGCAGTTGTATAACTGCCAGCCGCCGGACAACGGTGCGGTGCCGGGTGGAACGTAGATCGCTTCTTCCGCCGACAGGTGCAACATTCCGGACGGGGAAGTTTCGGGAATCGTCACGAAAAACCACTTCACCCGCAGCTCGTTCCGGAACCCGATCATCCCTTCGATGTGGGCACCGGTGCTGTCGAATCCGCCGCGAACCTCGAACGGCTTTTCCCCCCCCGGGTCGTCCCGGGCCGCCTGCAGGTCGTCCGAGATCGTCGGAATGATGTATTCCTGGTTAATCGGACCGAGGGCGAGCATACACGCGGAGCCGATCAGCACGGGGCGAATCACCCGGCGGGTAGGGATGCCGGCGGAAAGCTGCGGCAGCAACTCGTTGCTCCGTTGGACCCAGGCAACGGTGAACACCGCGGCGAGCAGGCAGATCGGCTCGCACAGCCGGTCGAAGATCTGCGAGATGCGATACCCGTAGTATTTCCCCACGTGGGCGAGCATGGCGCCCAACCCGCCCTGACTGGTGAAGTCGTTGATGTTCGTGAATAAGTCGATCACGACGTACAGACTGATCAGGCAACTCAGAACGATCGCGTACGAGCGGAGGAAGGCCAGGAATAAGGTGCGGTCGAGGAGGGTCATTGCCGGCCCCCGGTCCCCGACGGGGTCGCCGCCGCGATTCGTATGCCCCGGCGGTACGACTGAACGAACTGGGCGATGTATACGTTTTCGCTGGTGCAGGCGAAGTCGCCGAACCCGTTCGCCCGCATTTCCCGCACCGCCGCAGCCGTCGTCCAGTGCTCGTATTCCATCCGGTAAATCGCCGTCATCAGGCCGGTCCGGTGCAGCCCGGCCTTGCAGTGGATGAGCACGGGGTAGGACGTCGGGTCGTCCAGGATTTTCAGAAACTCGTCGATTGCTTTCGGCCGGTCCCCCGGTGCCGCATCGGGTGGAACCAGTTCCCCTCCGTCGAGCGACACGTAGTGAATGCCGAGCGATTTACAGAGGTCGCTTTCCAGCACCCGCGGCTTGCCCATCCACGCCTCGGGCATGAACGGGTCTTTATTCTCTTCCTGGAGGTTAATGACGGTGCGAATGTCGAAGCGGCGGACGGCGTCGCGGAATCCGTCGGCGGTCATCTGCCCGCTCCGGTAAAACCGGCCGGGGGTGACGACGCGGAGCCGTTTGGCGTGGGCGTACGAGGACCGGTAATACGCGCCCGGGATCGCGAGCGTGACCGCCCCGACCAGCCCCCCGAGCCAAAACCCCCGCCGCGAAACGAGCATCCCTGCCCCCGCCCCGCATGCGGGGCCGGCGTCCGTGCCGCAAATAGGCCATCAGAATGCGGAAGGGTATAGCGTGGCCGGCGGGGGTGTCAATGCGAGGGCGACGGCACGACCGCATCTCACGAATTTCAGGCCCCGCCAAGAGCGCAACAGCGCAGTAGTCACTCGCTAACGAAGTTATACCGACGCAAGTTGATGTTTATTAATACTTTGGAGAGAATCCTCAAGAGCGCAAGGGGTTCGAGGGCCTCGGTTCCAGTTGGTCGAGCAGATTGACGACGCCGGACGGGCCGCAGGGTAATACGGAACCTCTCCGGATGGAATTCGCCGCAACCGACATCCCTGCTTGCGATACCGTCGATTCCACAGTACGATTCTCCCGGGATATGTCGCTTACGGGCGGCAGAATAACTGGTTCGGCGGCAGAAGGCGGAGGGTGTGCGATGCTAGACCTTGACCACCAGATGTCAAAGCACGTCTTCGCCGCAGCCCGCGCCGAGGATGCGGTCCTGATGGCCGCCCGCCACATGACCACCGCCGGTCGCCGCGAGCGGGTCCGCTTGCAGGACGGCTGCGCGCCCGCGTTCGCCGAGTTGCGGCGGCTGGCCCGCGACCACTTCGCCGACTGCCCGGCGATCCCACCGGCCATTGACGGACTCGAGCGGTCACTTGCGGAACTGGCCGCGCTGCCCGGCGTTCCCGAGGACGGGCCTTCGGCAGAGTACAAGTGTCCTGCGTGCGCCGCGGCCTTGGACCGTCGCGGCAAGTATGGGTTCTTGGCCCCGGACAATCCAACCGACATCTACTGTAGCCCGTGCCTCCAGATCATCATGCCGTCGCTGTCGGCATTGCGGTCGTGGGAGGGTGGGTTCGGCACCGATGCCATCTGAGCAAAGGCACGCCGAACCCTTCTCATGGCCCCCGAGTCAAGTGAAAACGACGGACGAGGGGGTGGATTCCTGAACGAATCCCCCGGCGTTTTGGGTTGACCTTCGGGAAGACCTTGCACCCACCGTCACGCCGCATCGGGACGATTCGAATCTCGCACTCGCTCATCCGGCCCTCGCGGGCCGCGGCGGTGCCAAACACTTCTCCGGGATCGGCACCCGCAACCCCTCGCGACAGAAAAGGGGACAGCGTGACTTAATCGGCACGCCTCCGGTCCCGCGGAATTCAAAGAAAAAGGTACGCTGCCCCCTTTTCTTCCTCTTTCTACCCAAAAGTTAGCAGAGTCCCGAACGGGACGAGTCGTGCTACTTTCGTGCGTCGAGCGTGAAGTACATTTTCTGTTTCGCGACGGTCTTCCCGTCGTACATGACGCCGAGGTAGAGGCCCGGGAATACTTCGCGGATCTCGTCCCGCACGTTCGGCCAGAGCTTCGATTGCGAGTAGTCGAGGATCAACGACGGCTTCCCGTCCAGCAGGCTTTCGCCGTAGTAGACGTCGGCGGGGATTGCCTTTGCGCCGCCGAAGACGCGATTGACCATGGTGCCGTCGTCGCGGAAGATTTTGCCCTGCCAAACGAGCCGCGTGAGCCGGGCGTTGGCCGGGGTGAACCGGGAGCCGGGCGATTTGATGGCACGGCCCGGGAGATATCCACTCGGCCGGGGCGCCGGCGGCGACGCGAGGTACAACGCTTCGAGGTCCGGTGCGGACATTCGCACGAGGTCGGCCATCTCGCGGGGCGGTTCGCCGGCCGATGTGACGGATACACCGAGCAACACGGCCAGCGTCGATAATCCGGAAGCAACTGCCGGGCGTACGATCCGTGCCATGGGATATCTCCGTAATTGAAACGCCCGTGCGTATCAATCGGATCGGAAATCCTTTCGCTGTGATTCCATCAATGCCGCGGTCATTCCGCAGCGGAATCGGCCGAGCGGCTCGCACAGCCGGTACGACCGGCGGTATTGATTTCGATTGTCGGCGAACTATCCCTTGGCCAGCGATTTGGCGCCCATCGCGGCCCCGATGAACCCGGCATCGGAGCCGAGCTGAGCGTATCGGATTTGGACTTTCGAGGCGGGGTAGCTCAGGCCGAACCGGCCGACGTATTCCTGGACCGTGTTGAGGAAGGATTCGCCCGCGGCTATCATGCCGCCGCCGTAGGCGATCATCTGCGGGTCGACGGTGGCCATGATGGAGCAGGCGCCGAGGGCGAGGTAGTAGGCGGTGTCCTCGACGACCTTCCGGGCCACCGGATCGCCCTCGGCGGCGGCGAGGAAGATGTCTTTGGCTTCCAGGTCTTCCCCTTTTTTGGCGAGCAGGCCGCGGAGGCGGGTCGGGCCGCGATACGCCGGCACTTCCTCTCGGGTGCGGGCGAGTACGGCGGTGCCGCTGGCGTAGGCTTCGAGGCAGCCCCGCCGGCCGCACCCGCACAACCGGCCGGTGTCCGGCAGTGCAATCCGCATGTGCCCGATTTCCCCGCCGTGACTGTGCGCCCCTTCCAGCACTTTCCCGTCCACCACGATCCCGCCGCCTATCCCGGTGCCGAGGGTGAACAGGACGAAGCTGTCCACGTCCTTGCCGGCGCCGACGCAGAATTCGCCGAGTGCGGCGGCGTTGGCGTCGTTCTGAAAGGCGATCGGCTTGCCAAGTTTACCGCCGAGGAATTTCGGCACTTCGACGTTCCGCCACGGCTTCAGGTTCGGCGGGTCGAGGATCAGGCCGAGTTTGATGTCCATGAGGCCGGGCGTGGCCACTCCGACGGCGGTGATGTCGGCCAGGGTCAGTTTCGCGGCCGCTACCGCCTGCCGGACCGCCTCGCACATCGTCTCCAATCCGGCATCCTGTCCCCGCTCCGGATTGGTCGGCAGCGTCACGTGGGGGAACGGCGTTCCGTTGGCGTCCACCACCGCGGCCTTCATCGTCGTGCCGCCGACGTCGAGGCCGACGTATTTCGCGAGGTCGGGCATGACCTGTCCTGTCACTGGCACAAGGGGATGGAAACTCGTCCCCTTACTTTAGCGACGGGTGGTATTGGAGCCCCGAGTTTTTCCGGGTAACCTTGTCCCACTCGGGGACAGGGAGGTCCGGATGCGTGCCGTATTTGCCGGGCGGGTTGGGCATTATCTCTTGTTGGCCGCCGTGGTGGTTGCGGTCACCCAGCCGGGGCTGGGAGCGCCCGCGCTCTTCGACGACGACGAGGGCGTGAACGCGGAGGCGGCCCGGGAAATGGGGGAAGTGGGCACGTGGATCGTGCCGACGTTCAATTACGAACTGCGGACCGCGAAGCCGGTGTTACTTTATTGGCTGCAGCGGGCAAGTTATTCGGCGTTCGGTGTGAGTGAATGGGCCGCCCGGTTCCCGGCCACGATCCTGGCACTCGGAACTGTTTTGCTCGTCTACGAACTGGCTCGAAAGATGTTCGGGGCGGCGGTCGGCGTGCAGGCCGGCATCGTCCTGGCGTCGGCCGTCACGTTCTGCCAACTCGCCCACGCCGCGACGCCGGACGCGCCGCTGATCTTCTTTTCCGTCCTCACGCTGTACCTGTTCTGGGTCGGGTTCGACCGGACCGGCTGGGCGTCGCTCGTTCCGGCCGCGGCGGCGTGCGGATTTGCCGTGCTCACCAAAGGCCCCGTCGGCCTCGCCATGCCCGGACTCGTCGTCGCCACGTACCTCCTCTGGACGCGCGAACTCCACCGCCTCTGGGACCGCCGCTTCCTCTGGGCCTGGATCGTCTTCCTCGCCGTCGCCGCACCCTGGTACGTCCTCGTCACCACCGAAACCCGGGGGGAATACGCCCGGGCGTTCTTCGTCCACGAGAACATGAACCGCTTCCTCGCCCCGATGGAGGGGCACCGCGGCCCGGTCGTGTATTACCTCGGGGCGGTGATCGCCTTTTTCGTTCCGTGGAGCCTCTTCCTCGGCGGGACCGGCTGGTATGCGGTGGCAGCGGCGCGCCAGCCGGTCGCGGCCGTACCCGCCGCCGGTCCGGTCCGGGCGTACCGGTTTCTACTTTGCTGGGTCGCATCGTACCTGGTGTTCTTTTCCCTCGCGGCGACCAAGCTGCCCAACTATATCGCCCCGCTCTACCCGGCCCTCGCCATTCTAACCGCGGCGTTCCTGGTGAACTGGCGGCAGGGCATTCTGCAACCGGCCCGGTGGTACATGCCCGCGGTCGCGGCGTCGCTGGCCGTCGTCGGCGGACTCGTGACCGGCGGATTGCTCGTCGCCGGCGGTGCAGTGCCGATTCCCGTCCAGCGGTTGCGTACACTCCCCGGGTTGGAAAACTGGGCGTTCCTCGGCGGCATTCCGATCCTCGGGGCCGCGGGATTCGCCTGGCGGCTCGCCCGGCACGACCGGGTCGGCGCCCTCCGCGCGGTAAGCCTTTCGACCGTTCTCTTCGTCGGCCTGCTCGCCGCGGGCATTCCCCGCACGCTCGACCGGTACAACGCCCCGCGCGACCTCGTCCGCACCTCCGGGGCCGCGGACGACACGCGGGACGTCCGGCTCGCCAGCCTCGACTTCACCGTCCCGAGCGTGACGTTTTACGCCCATCGCGAAGTGCAGCGGTTGGCCACGCCCGCCGCGGCGGCCGAGTTCCTGGCACTGCCCCGCCCCGCGTTCCTCTTCGTCCCCGAACCGGCCTGGACCCGCGTCGAACCGCTGTGCGAAGGCCCGTACCGCATCGCGGCCCGGAAATACGACCTGCAGCGGAACTGCGACGTCCTGGTCGTGACAAACGACTACGCGAAACCCGTCGTCAATGCGGCGAGGTAATGGCTGTCCCATTTTTGAGAAGATTATTCTTCCAGCACCCGGGGGAGTGGTCGCTGGAAGCATTTCCCGACTCTGGAACCAAGTTGCAAGTTGAAGGGAATGAATACGTTACGGCGAAATGGCAGTTTTCGATTGGCGGGCAGCGAACGCCTTCCCGCGGCTGGAAGCATTTTGCCACTCGGTGTCACGCTCCGAGTAGGAACGCAATCCATTCCCCG
>DASXPC010000235.1:0-17437 GCA_036493815.1 Fimbriiglobus sp.
AATCAGGAAGGCGCGATCCTGCGCAACTACCTTGTCCGGAGAGAATCCTAATTTCACTGTAAAGCTCACCAAAATGGCCAGTCAAGCCGCAAAATCGGATTGTAGGGAGATTTTTTCCCCTCCCCCACCGACCAACCGTTCACGTCATTCTGGATTTCCACATATTTTGATAGTGTCCGCTTGTAGACGACTATGTTTCACGCCCGGTAAGAGGTGAGACGGCATGCAATTTCTGGTCACGTCGGCGCTGATATTCGGTTCGACTGCAATCACCGGCATTAAGGAACCGCCGCTCGTCATCCCGTACGGATATTCCACACCGACGCCGGACGGTGCCCACCTGTTCGTCATGCTCGCCCCGTCCGGCTGGTTGAACAAGTTACCGGAAAAGTACCGGGAAGAGTCTAATCGATTGGCGGCGACCTATCCGAAAAGTGGCCTTTATCCGAAGGACGGAACGACCCCGCTCTGGACGGTCGATTGGTTTGCGTTCCGCGTTTACCCCTTGGCGGACGCGATCCACCTGGTCCGCATGTACGCCGATTCCACACTGACTGCTCAATACGTCGCCTCGCGGCTACCAAAGGCCGAAGAGAAATTCCAACTCGAGTCGCCGGGCGTCGGATTTTACGAACGCGGCAAACTCCTCCGCCAATACCGGGTCGACGAACTGGTGACGAACCCCGAGGACTTGAAGCATTCGATCAAACACGTCATCTGGATCGCCGGCGAAGTCCTCGACAGGACCGGTAAGAAGTTCGTCCTGAACACGCAGGACCAGAACCAGATCACGTTCGACGCGGCCACGGGTGAAATCCTTTCCCGCGGGAAAATCGGCCTCGCGTCCCCCAGGATGCCTTACATTCTCACGGCCACCGCCATCGCGATGGTGCTTTTCGCGGTCGCCCTTGCCTGGTTCGTCCGCCGAGTTAAGGTTTCGAACCCATAAAGCACCACAATCCGTCGAATGCGACGCGGTGAACAAACATTCTGACCTCGGTCTCATGCCCGAACTGTTCCCGTAAGTGGTACGGTTTGAAGCCGCGAAGTGGGAATTCGCAATTTCTGTCTCATTCCGCCCAAGTTTCCGCAAGTAATTTCTGACATATTGATCCGGCGGAGGGAGACGGACACGTTGTCCGAAAACCCGCCCGGCGTTCGGCATCCGGTTTTCGTCGCCTGGCAAATTGACGCCGTAATGGAGACAGGATGAGCCCGCCCGCCTCGTTGCCGGGTCTGGAAGATCGACTTTCAGAGTTGACCGACCGGCTCGTACGACAGGAGGAGACTTCCCGCCGATTGGAAGCCACACTCTATGCGCTGGCCCGACTGCCGGACGGTGCGAGACGGTATGACGTTCCCGAGCAGACAATGACGCAGACCCCGCGGCTAATGTCGGCGCAAACGCCACTCGACATTCGTTGGCCCGTCGAACGGATTGCGCTTCCTTCCCATCCAAATCCAAGGCCGGTTGCCGCTCCGAAACCGGAAGCGTCTGAAACCGACGTACTCTGGGCAACGGCAGGGTTTGTCGCGGACCCGCTGGTGGGGTTCGATTCGTACGGATGCGTCAACGTGTGGAATCCGGCAGCCGAGTTGGCCTTCGGCTGGCCCGCCTTGGACGTTATCGGATTTCCCCCGCCTTTTCTGCCGGAAGACAAACGAATGGAGCAGGCCCAACTTCTCGCCGCGGCGTGTCGGGGCGAAACCGTGCGGGACGTGCCGTCGGTCCGTAAGAGAATAGACGGGTCCTTGGTAAGAGTGCGAATCTCGGCGGTGGGGCATGCCGACGGGGCGGCATTCGTGGTGAAACCCGATCCCATTCCGGAACGCTCGTCCCCCATTCGCCCGGCGTTACATCCCGTGGCGACTCACGACGAGGGCGGTTCGACCGATAACGTAGCGGGTATGAAGCGGTTCATCTCGGCCGTCGTTCACGACCTCAACAACTTGTTCACGGTCGTATGCAGCGGGAGTGAATCCCTGATCGAACGACATGCGATGGGCGATCCGAGGCGAACCGATTCGGAGATGATCTATGCAGCCGGGCTTCACGCGGCTCGACTGGTCCGGCAACTGGCTGGGCTGACGTCCGACGTTCCGTCACTCCCCTCCCTTGCGGACCTGACCGCCGTCCTGCGGGAAATGGCTCCCGTCATGCGAGGTATTTTGGGCACTTCCCGCGAACTAACCATTGACGCCGTCGAAGAGCCCGTCCACGTAGCCGTCGATCCTGCCCGATTGAGTCAGGTTCTGCTCAACCTCACCGCTAACGCCCGCGATGCCATGCCGGCGGGAGGAGCCGTTTCAATATCGACCCGGCTCGAAGAAACCGGCCGAGTTGTACTTTCCGTGCATGACACCGGACCGGGTATCGACCCGATTGTCCGGACCCGATTGTTCGAGCCGAACGTAAGTACAAAATCCAAGTCGCGGGGGATCGGGTTGGCCACTGTGGCCGAGGTGGTGTCGAATGCCGGGGGGCGAATTGCCGTCGAATCCGCACCGGGGGAAGGAACGACTGTTATTCTGGATCTACCCTTGGCGGGAACCGGTGAAGAGGGTCAAATCGACTGAATCGTGACACAACCCGACCGTTCTGAAGTCGTCTTCCTGCTGCCAATTCCCTTAATCACAAATCAGGGTGTAAGGAAATCTACGCCGCTTCTCGGATTTCTGAAAACTCCGCATTCGGTCCGCAACTAGCAATAGTACTTATTCCGCGACGGGCGTCGTTTCGTCGACTGGTTCCGCTGACGGGACGGCTTCCGTTTCGCCGTCGGCGAATTCTTCGAGCCGGCTCGACCGCGTCGGCTGGCGCAGTTTCAACAGTCCGCGGGCCTCGATTTGTCGAATACGTTCGCGCGTGATGCCGTATTGTCTGGCCACTTCGTCGAGTGTCCGCGGCTGTCCGTCGGATAGGCCGTACCGCAACTCAATGACCTCGCGTTCCCGCGGGGCCAGGCTCTTCAATACTTCGTGAATCCGTTCCTTGAGCAGTCGTTGGTCGGCGTGTTCCCCCGGCGTCGGAGTCTGGTGGTCGCTGAGAAAGTCTTCGAGCGCCCGTTCCCCTTCGCCACCGACCGGTTCGTGCAGGCTGACGGGTGCCCGGCCGACGGCTCGCAGAGACCTCGTGTCTTCCGCCTTGACCCCAAGCATGGCCGAAAGTTCCTCGTTCGTCGGTTCCCGGCCCGACGCCGAGGTCATTTCCGTCCGCGTCCGCTCGAGCTTAGCCAAAAGACTGATCTGATGGCATGGCACCCGTACCGTGCGGGCGTGATCGGCCAAAGCTCGCTGAACGCCCTGGCGGATCCACCACGTGGCGTACGTGCCAAACTTGTACCCGAGTCGGTGTTCGTATTTATCCACCGCCCGCATGAGGCCGCGGTTACCTTCCTGAATCAGGTCGGCGAACGGCAGGCCGCGGTTGCGGTAATTCTTGGCGATCGACACCACCAGGCGGAGATTCGCCTCGGCCAGTTCCCGCCGGGCTTTCTGGTACGCCTGCCGGCGTCGGCGGAGCACCCGCACCAGGGCAGACATCTCGTCCGGTGTCAGGTGAATCTTTTCCTGAGCCTCCCGAAGGGCGGTGGCCCGCTTCTCGCGATCAATGGGAAGGGCGGACGCAGCGGCGCGGGCCAGATGGCCCATCTCGTCGGCCATGTCGTTGACTTCATCCACCCACCGTTCGAGAAGTTCCGTCCGCGGAGTGAGTTCGGCAGCCAATCGGGCGAGTTTCACAATCCGATTCAGCCGAGTTCGACGCCGGGCCCCACGGGTCGTGACCGGATCGACCACAATCCCTTCGGCAAAGGACTTCGCTTCCAACCGGAGAAGGTGCTTCATCAGCGGCAGGTGTCCCGGCATCCGCGCCAACACGTCAGCCCGGCTCAGCTTCAAGTCCGGGGTCGAATAGACGTCGATCTGCGGATCGATCGGGGCTTGGCCGGCGGCAACCCGCTCAAACAGATGAACCGCACGGGCTACGATGTGGGTGCAGTGCAGGGCGGATGCCCGGAACCGGCTGCGGAGACGTTCCAGGCGGACGGCCAGAACGAGTTCTTGCTCGCGGGTCAGTAGTTTGATTGCCCCCATCTGCCGGAGGTAGAGGCCGAGCGCATCGTCCGGACCGCCCGCGTGGTCGGGGGTAGCGTCCGCTTCGATCGCTGCCGCTTCGGCCGGGTCGAACCGTGACTCACCCGGAGCGAACATACCGGACGCCGCGAATTCCGTCGAATCCTTCTCCTCGTCTTCATCCTCTTCGAGGTCGGTGTCGTCCTCATCCAAATCGTCCGCGACCGGTGCATGAGCATCGGTCGGGCGGCGACGGTCGATCGGGGGTGAAGTCCGGTGCGTCATCGGCGTAGTCCGTCGTCCCGACCCGTCGGGGTCGGAGCGGAAGCGGAAGAGTCCTTTCGGAAAGCGGGACGGAGAGGACGTCCCATTCTATACGTGCGGGAAAGGGCCGTTTTCCCGACCAAATGGACGGTCGAACCGGCGGTCGCGTTCGCCTATTCTCCCCGAATTCACGCGCGGGTGAAAGATTATACCCCCCGATTCGATCCGGTGCCGGGCGAATTTGGGGAAGTTATGCGGTCAGGCCACCCGTCTCGGCCGGACCGTCTCCCCGATCGGGGACCCTTCCGGAAGGGTGACCGCCTGGACCTTTTGACCGGTCGAATCGTAAAAGACGAGCCGACCGTCTTCCGCGGCCCACACAGCCGAGGTTCGCAACAACCGCGGCCCTTCCACGTGAAATACGAACCCCGTCACCCGCCCCCCGCGTACCACCGGAGTGCGGTAAAACGCGGTCTGGGTTGGATCGAGGTTGTCGTGTTCGCACAGGGTTTGGCGGACGAACTCGCCGAGTTCGTCCAACGAAGGGAGGTCGGGCGCGGTGTGTGTCATGCCCCACACCCATCGGCCGGCCGGGCATCAAAAGGTAATCGACGAAGATTGAAGAATTGGGGAAACGGGCGGTAGCTGGTCCGATTTTACCACTCGTGAATCTGGCGCAGGGCTTCGTACAAGACCACACCGACGGCGGTGGAGAGATTGAGGCTGCGAACGACACCACTTGGCATTGGGATGCCGATGAGCCGTTCGGCGTATTGCGCCTTGAGTCCCGGCGGTAATCCCTTCGATTCGCTGCCGAAAAGCAACGTGTCCCCGTTTTGAAAACTCGCCTGGGTGTAATTCAGGGGGGCCGGGTTATCGACAAGCCAAATTCGTTTCGCAACCGTTTCGGCCGAATGGGGAATACGATCGGGATGACCTCGGTCCAACCCGATTAGGAATTCGTCGATGGACGCATGTCTTTGCAATGCCACGTGCGGCCAGTAATCCAACCCCGCCCGTTTCAAAGTCTTGTCGTCGAGCCGAAATCCGAGCCGACCAATGAGATGAAGCGTTACCCCCGTAGCCGCACAGAGACGGGCCACGTTCCCCGTATTCGGAGGAATTTCCGGTTCCCAGAGGGCAATGTGAAGCATGGCAAAATATCCCTTCTCTGTCCGTTGTAGCGGCCGTGCGGGCGTGGGATGGGACCGACAAGCTGTTCGGGGTTCAACTGCCGTTCAACCCATTCATGCGGCGGGGGAGAATACGAATCACAGACTACCCGCACCCATGACTGGCACCCGTGAGCCGAGCCAAGAAACCTCTCACACCGACCCCGAAACCTCCCCGCCGGTTGCGGCTGGATGCGGTGGCTATCCTTATGCTGACGACCGGCGTCCTGGCCGCGACTGCCGTTGTCACATATCTCCCTCTCATCCGCATCCCCGGCCCGTTCGGCGCTTTGGCCGATGATCTTGTTTCCCCCGTCGTGGATTCGGTCGGATATGGAGCCGCCGGCGTGATCGGAGCATGGTTCGCCACGGCCTGGCTGTACATTCGGCGGCGAGGGCCGGGACGCACGTTGATTCGGACTTTGGGCTGGGCGGGTCTCGTCGCAGTCATTGCGTCCGGGGCTGACTGGCTCGATCCGAATTTGAGGCTCCCCAAAGCCTCGGCATACGGACGGGGCGGATCGGTTGGGGCCTGGCTTCGTCTCACGACCGGGGACCAGCTACCGGCATTTTCCTGCTGGATGCTTTGGATTGGCGGTCTCGCCCTTTCACTCCTACTTTCTGCGGATCGGCTCGTGTTCTTTTCGGCAAAGGTCTCGTACGGTTCCTTGCGCAAAGTCGCGGTTGGGGCGAAAAAGACCAATGCCGCGGTCGAGGCCGGTGCAAACGGCATGATTGCCGGGGTGAAAAAAGTCGGGGGCGCCCTCGTCAAGAAGCCGATGATCCCGTTAGTCGCTGCCGAGATTGAAACTTCCTGTCAAAACCTGGACACCGAATTCGATACGCCCTGCCCGAACGTTACCACGACGACGGCCATTCCGATCACGGCCTTAAAGCTCGTTCCACGACCCGCCGACAATGAGGATGACTCCGAGGAACCGCCCCACCCGTCTTTTGACGACGGGTATGAACTGCCACCACTTTCGCTTCTTGCCGACGCCGACCCGTATCCGGTGACCGACCACCAAGTTGCCCTTCGGGAACGGGCGACGCTCCTGGAAAAGACGTTCCTAGACTTCGGCCTCAGTGTGAAAGTCGTCGGCATTCACACCGGCCCGGTCATCACGCAGTACGAAATCGCTTTGGAAACGGGCCTCCGCCTAAGCAAGGTTACGACGCTGGCAGACGATCTGGCGTTGAATTTGAAAGTGCAGAGTGTCCGCGTGGTGGCACCGCTGCCCGGGCGAAACACAGTGGGGATCGAGGTGCCGAACGAACACCGGCAGACGGTCCGCTTGAAAGAGCTGATCGCCGCGACGGTCGCCCGGTCGGCGAAGGCCCGACTACCAATCTTTCTGGGTAAGGACGCCGAGGGCCGGCCGCTGGTCTACGACCTCGCCGACATGCCCCACCTGCTCATCGCAGGCCGAACGGGCACGGGAAAATCGGTCTGTCTCAACGCCGTCATCTTGAGTTTGCTTCTCACCCGCCGACCGGGCGAATGCCGGCTCATTATGATCGACCCGAAAAAAGTCGAACTCGCGGACTATAGCAAAATTCCGCACCTCATGCACCCGGTCGTCACCGACGACCGCAAGGCGGAGGCGATCCTGGCTTGGGCCGTGGACAAAATGGAGGAACGGTACGAACTCCTCCGCCGGGCCCGGGTGCGGAACGTCGCCAGTTACAACGAACTGGCCCACGACGAAATCTTGAAACGGGTCCATCCGGAAAGCGAAGACGAACGGAAGCAAATACCGGTGAAAATGCCCTACGTCGTCATCGTCGTGGACGAAGTCGGCGACTTGCTCATGGCGATGAAGAAGGAAGTGGAAAGCCACATCATCCGGCTCGCGCAGAAGTCCCGGGCCGCGGGGATTCACCTGATTCTGGCCACGCAAAAACCGACAGTGGACGTCATCACCGGACTCATCAAGAGCAACCTGCCCGCGCGGATCTGTTTCCAGGTCGCCAGTCGGTCCGATTCGGCCGTCGTTCTCGACGAAAAGGGTGCGGAGAAACTTCTCGGCAAGGGGGACATGCTCTTTCTCCAACCCGGCACGAGCATGCTCGTCCGCGCCCAGGGGGCCTACGCCTCCGACACCGAGATCGCCAACGTGGTCGAATTCCTGGAATGCGACACGCCGAATTACGACACCGAACTGCTGAACGTGAAGGCAAAGGAAACGGCCGGCGAAGGGGGCGCCGGATTCGGCGACACGCTTCGTGACCGGGATCCCATGTACGAACAGGCGATCGAAGTGGTCATCCGCGAACGGCGGGGGAGCACGTCGCTATTGCAACGCGCCCTCGGCATCGGTTACGGCCGGGCCAGCCGATTGATCGACTTCATGGCCGAAGACGGCATCGTCGGCGGGTACAACGGCTCAAACGCCCGCGACGTGATTGTCTCCGCCGAGGACTGGGCGGGACGGAAGAAGGTGGGGTAGGTCCTTTACGTCGGTGCAGCCACAAATCGTGAATTGGCTGCGATTTCCATGGCTTTGATCTTCTGCGCCGGCTTTTCGGCCGGCCAGCCAATCGCATCGGCATGATTGGGATTTTCGGTAGTGCCCCGCTTTTGCGTGGTCGATCTAAGTGGTGATTGCCGGTGCATTTCGATCTTGGATTTTCGCGCGAACCTTTCTGTTTGAAATATTTGGATCGGTTCGGGTTTACGGATTGCTAAGTGGGATCGGTTGTACGGCCCGTAGCGGCCGGGACAATTCCTTTGCAGTCGAGTCGATCCCATGCCCGCCGCCATTGACCGTTCCGCCGTCCTACGCTGCCGTTCAGAGGTGCATCAACTTCCCATCGTGCCCGCCTTCCGGTGTGCGGCCGATTGGCCCCCGCCGTATCTCGCAAGCGTGTGGGAAATGTTGGAACACTACGCCCGCACGTTCGTCGTCCACCCGGAATACATCCGGTTCATGGAATACGAACTCCGCAATCCCACGTACAAAGACGGCCGTGAAGTGTTGGCCAGAGGTGGTAACGGGCTTTTCTTGGACACATTTGAAGAGTTTGCGAACAAGCTGGGTCTTCAATCCGTGGTCCGGCAGTCGCAAACGATCCGGGGCAGAATGCAATGGCCAGACCTTGCCTACCCGGCCGCACTTGCTGCCGACGACCTTTACCAGCTTCGATTCCGATTCGAGGAAGAGCTAACCGATCAAAAGATATTGTGGATTGGACCGAACGACCGCGCCGCCTACTGGCAACGTAAATCGCCTTTCGGTGATGAGGTAGACATTAAGTTCCCGCGACCGTCCCCCGATTCCCCCGTCGTCGCCGATGAGATTGTTTCGGCGGGAAACTGCCTTGCCCTAGACCAACCCACGGCGGCTGTTTTTCACCTCATGCGGACTATGGAAATCGGAGTGCAAACGCTCGCCGGAAAACTCGGATTCGGTTACACGGACGTGAAAAACCTAGTGTGGGCAAGAATCATCAACCTCATGGAAGGCG
Organism: Fimbriiglobus sp.; assembly: GCA_036493815.1. Taxonomy (GTDB): domain Bacteria; phylum Planctomycetota; class Planctomycetia; order Gemmatales; family Gemmataceae; genus DASXPC01. The sequence goes on from DASXPC010000235.1 coordinate 8,979, forward strand.
CGTTGCGGCGAAACGCCAATCCGCTACCTCTCACGGACGACGAGAAGAAGCCCTATTTCCAGGCCACCTCGCTTTTGTTCACCGTCAAGGAAGCGTGGCGAAATGAGGTAATGCACCCCCACGTTTCTTACACCCGCTTGGAAGGCGAGAACGTCTACCAGTCCGTCCGGGCTTTTATGCAGCACCTAGCCAAATTGGTTTAGCCCGAACCAGTCCCGCCCCCTACTCGTCCTGTCCGTCTTGGCCCGAGAGGGCCAAACGAAAACCCCCGACTCTGTTGAAGCAGAATCGGGGGCTGTTCCACAACCTGACGACGTGCGCCAGAGTGCGGCTCACACCACCACTCTAGCACGCCGTCCCATTCCGGGAAGGCGATCCCATGCTCTGCCCCGACTGTTCACAACCGGCCTTTAAGGCCGGACGCAACCGGAACGGATCGCGCCGCTACGGGTGCGGTCTATGCGGAAAGACGTTCACCGATCCTGCCACTCGTCCCCACGACAACCGGCGACTGAGCCAGGACAAACGGGTCATGGTCCTCCGAATGATCCTTGAGGGCAATTCGTGCCGATCCACGGCTCGATTGTGCGGGGTGAAAGTGGATACCGTGGTCGCGGCCGTAGTCGAAGCGGGAACGGCCTGCAAGGCATTCCTTGAACGGGTGGTCAAAGACGTGGAAGTGGAGAACGTGCAAGCCGACGAAATATGGGGATTTGTCGGGATGAAGGACCGGACCCGGAAACTCCGGCGGATCGACGAAGGCGCCAGCGTAGGGGACTCTTGGGTTTTCGTGGCAACCGAACGGGACACCAAACTCGTCGTCGCGTGGCACCTCGACAAGCGGAACCAAGAGGCGACGGAAGCATTCGCCCGGAAGCTGAAGGACGCGACCCGGGGCCGATTCCAGTTGAGTACGGACGGGTGGCGCCCTTACGTTCCCGCCGTCTGGTACGCTTTCGGGCAGAACATCGACATGGCGCAATTGGTGAAAGTCTACGGCAAAGATCCGCACATGAAGGCGAGGGAGGCGAGGTACAGCCCGCCCGTGGTGATCGACTGCTACGCCCGGGTCGGCTTAGGCAAGCCCGACATGGACCGGGTTTCCACCTCCCACGTCGAACGGCAAAACCTGTCGATTCGGATGGGAATGCGACGGATGACCCGGTTGACGAACGGGCATAGCAAGAAGTGGGAGAACCACGAAGCGGCCTTCGCGCTCTGGTTCGCTTACTTCAATTTCTGCCGTGTTCACATGACGCTCGGAACCACTCCGGCCGTGGCGTCGGGACTGGCGGTTGAACCGTGGTCGGTTCGGGAACTCTTGGATCGGCTATAATCCCGCCAACCGGCCGGCGGGAGTAGCTACCCGTCGAAAGCCGGGGCCGTGGCGTTCGGAACATATTCCGCCGACCGTCGCGGCCCCGGCCCGCCAGCTTGGGAATAAATCTAAATGAAAGAGTTCCTTGTCAAGTTCCCTATTTGGATACAGGTCACGAAGGATTCATTTGTGACCGGGCCATTGCCCTTTACCAAGGTTCTAGGCGATCACCCTGACATCAACACTGGAACCCATGACGGCAGACGATTTGTGCCGGTATTCACGGACGAAGATTTGGCCGAACGCCACTTAGCGAAAATGGATTCTCGGTGGGCGAATTACTGTTTTACAACTCGCGAACAGGCTATTCGGTGGTTTAAGGAATTTCAAAGCAAAGGAATAACGCATGTCATCTTCGACATGGAACCAGTCGGAACCCTCTGGTCAATCGACTCCATCTTGCGATCATGGGACGACGAAGGCGAATGAGGCGAATCACTTCTCAATACTCAAACTGACACCAGAGGATGGCACAGAAGCCGAAGGTCACGACGGACAATCCATTGCGGTTTCAAATCCCATCTACGCTCCTGCGCCTGATGTCTAACAGCAAATCGGCCAGCTTGTAAACCCATCCCTTATCACCGTGCTACGCTCTGGAAACACGCGATAGCGGGGCAGCACCGGATTTTCAGGGATAGGCTTTGGCTCAACTTTCAAACCCTGATCGATAAAAGCCGCCGCGATCACATCGGCTCGTCCGTAAAGCGTTTTCACACGCAGACTGGCGACTCTTTTTCCCTCTTTCCACAATTCATCCAGTGTGGCCTCCCGATGGCGAGTCAAGGATACCTCCACATGCGGGTGAGGCATGAATGCCTCGGGTCTAACCGTTTGATTTGAGCTTCGAAAGTGAATGGAACACAGTACGAAGCGAGCCAACACCTCGTCCGGATTGACGGGCAGAACTCGCGTAGGATCAAGCAAGTTACAGGTCTCGAACGAGTTGGAGCAATTCGACCGGGGCGGTCGAGAAGTAGGCTAGTGATCCGTATCGCTTATTCGTACCGAACAGGCCCGCGTAGTGCAGGTAACCGTCAGGATCTACACTCACGGACAGAATCCGCCGCGGCGTCTTCCGCCATTCGAGCGTCAACTGCCCGTCGGGTTCCGCGCCGATTGACGGTCGAGGGAATCCAAGTGGCAATGATTCAACTAGGGTATATGCCATCCTTAGCGTGTCCTGTTCGACCGGCAACGCCCCGTAACCATCCCAACCGGTCTTTCGACATTCGTCCCACACGTCGCTGAGTTCCTCCAGAGCTTCCCGGTGGCCGAGGGTCGAGTCGCGAGATTGCTCGCGTGACCGCCGCGCAGCCCGGTCGATCAGTTCCGCGACGCTGCTCGTGTAAGGTTGCTGGGCCGTCATGCCGTTCCTCACCTAAACGATTCGACAGTCTGTTTCGTCACAAGATAGAAGAAAAGTTTGTTCTTCAACCACCTCATTTTGGTCAACGCGTCGTTGACCTCCGCCTCGTCCCTCGCGTTTCGAATAACCGTAGTTGTGAAAACGTCATTGTCGAGAAACAGGCCAGAACTTTGTGACTGTTCAGGTATCGATGGTTGCATCACTTTGATCACACGGATCCCGAACGGGTGTCCGGGAACCGTGAACGTACTCTGGTATACGAATTCCTTCAACGGCAGGTTCGCCGGACATGTCGGCGGTTCGTCGAGAATTTTAGCCAAAGTTTCGGGCTTCGCGTCGGCGAAGTGGTTGATGAACCGAACCCCGAGCCTTTGGATTTCCACGGGAGCGGCAAGTTCCAGAAAGGCGTTCCAAACATGGACGGCAGCTGTTGTGAACGGTTCCCAATGCTCGTATCCTTGAGTTCGGCTGAAAACGATTCCGTCCCGCTTGAACTGTACGACGTACCGGCCATCCTCCGATTTCAGCCGGAATCCCTGCCAGCCCTTCTTATGATGAACGACCGGAGCGACATCCTCGCTCGACACCATTGCCTTGAACTCAACGTGCTGGAGCGGTTCGCAAGACGGGTACTCGGGCAATTTCTGAGCCAAAGCCGAACGAAGCTCTTCCGGTTCGAATGACTTCTGAGCCCGAGCCTGCCAGTGAATGACCGCTTCCACAATTGGTGGACGTGCGAGACGCGGGAACGCCTCGTTCAAGTCGAGTTTGAATTCAGATTTCGCCATCACCGCCACCTGATACGGACAGGTTCACGGTCATCTAACGGCATTCTATTCGCAACCGCCTTCCGCGCTAGACCCTTCCCACCGCCTCTTTCCCCACCACCGTCGTCCATTCCCGAACCGTCCATTTCTTTACCAAGCCGTTGAGCACGTACGGATCGGTTTCGGCGAAAGCTTTTGCCGCGTCCGGGGTATCGCCGCGGAAGAGTATAACGGCCCCGTCGATCGGATCGGCGAGGGCGCCGCCGAGGATTAATTCACCGCGGTCCACGGCGGCCCGGGCATGAGCCAAATGGGCCTGACGGTAAACGGACCTTCGGTCCGGGTAATCCGGCACCACTTCGTAGAAGAGTAAGTAGTGCATGACCGTTCCACTAAACGACCATTTTCTTCGGCTTTCGAAACTCTTTCGTGTTTACGCCAAGTGTTTCCAGAATCGGCCTCAGTACGTCGTCAATAAAGATATCCTGACTGAAGATGCCCAACTCCTTTATGTCTGCCACCCGCTGGGCACCGTCCGCCATCAGATGAACCGCCGGCATCGAGAAGCCGACCAGCACTCGCTTGAGGGCTGCGACCGTCGTTTCCCGGTCCAACTTCAGGAACATCTGGACTACACGGTGGTAAAACGTGTGGTGTGCCCGCTCGTCGATCGAAATGAAATCCAAAAGCTTCGACAGGCACGGGTCGCCGCCGAGTTCGTCCAATCGCCGGCGGAGGTTCTTGTAGTGCACCCAGGTCGCAAGTTCCTGGGTCATGGCATAGACCATCATCCCTTGCGGGCTGTCTTCCGGCAGGTTCCATTCGTGGTCGAACACCCGGTCTTCCATGTCGTACATCTGCTCGGGGGTACGTAACTTCGACTTGAGCAGCCAGTCGCCCAACGCCAGGGAATGCTTCGATTCCTCATACCCCCAGTTTGCGTGGAACCAGGCCCAGCCCCGGTTCTTCCGAATGAGCGGCATCACTTTGGAGATGTAGTCCGGCAGATACATTTCGACGGTGCAGAACGCCTCGACCACGTCGGCCACGGCCGGGTCGAGGTTCGGGTTCACCTCGTCCCAGGGAATGTCTTCCGCCACCGTCCAGCGCCGCTTCCGCTCGGCCCGGTCGAAGAAATCGCGGTAGAGCTTGTAGAACTCGACTCGGAGTTCGGGGTTTGTAGGGTCGAGAGGGTCCGACATGGGGGCAACTGCCTTGGTGAGCGTCGTGGTGTTGCGTGTTAATGTAGGACTAGGCCGATGGACTGGGGCCGTCATATCCGTGAACGCCAGGATTTCAGGCGCCCCATTACGAACAGCTCTGGCAAAACAAGTACCTCTCACGCTTTGGTTACGGCTTCCAGAACTTCCACTTCCCGTACGAATCCGGCGTCAATTTCTCGGTTGTCAAACCGGCGCGGACCATCTCCACCGGCATGCGGTTGTTCTTCATCACGAAGTCGTGGAACGCCTTCTCGGTCATTTTGCCGGAATCAACCAGCTCTTTTCGCAGGGCCCAGAACTGTTTGCCGCCGATGAGGTAAGCGCACTGATACAGCGGCCCGTAACCGCCTTCGAATGACCTGCGTACTTCTGCCGCGGCGTTGTCCCGTTCGTGCCCGACTTTCTCCACCAGGTAATCGACGCACTCTTTCGGCGTCATTTTTCCCATGTGGAACCCGAGTGAAAACACGACCCGGGCGCAGCGGTGCATCCGCCAGAAGAGCATGCCGACTTTGTCCTCCGGACTGGTGGGGAACCCTTTGTCGTAGAGCACGAATTCCATGTAGAGCGCCCACCCTTCGGTCCAGAACGCGGTGCCGAAACCGCCTCGCTGGGTGTTGGTGCGGGTGGAGTAATACTGTTGAAGCCCGTGGCCCGGGATCAATTCGTGGTGGACGGTGGCCTTCGAGAAGTGCGGATTGTTCCCCCGCATCGACTGCATCTTAGCCTCGTACGGCATGTCGTCGGTGGGGTAGGAAATCTGGATCCGTTCGCCGCCGAGGAAGAACGGGCTGGTGAGTTGTTGTCGGGGGCTGAGCATGCTCATCCGCCAAGTCTCGTCGCACAACGGTGGGACGGTAATCATGTCCGTCTTGCGGCAGAACGCGACCGCTTCGCGGGCCAGGTCGCGGACGAGTTCGGGCTGTTTACCCGGCGGAACGTAGCTGTTCTTCACTTTCTCGAGGGCTTTTTTCCAGTCGTCGCCGAAGCCCATTTCGCGGCTCGCCTTCTTCATTTCGGCGAGGCACCAGACGTATTCGGTTTCGGCCAGGTCGATCAGTTCCTGCGGCGATTGGGGGATCATTTCGCCGGCGAGTTCGGCTTCGATCATTTCGGTGCCGATCGGTCGGCCGCGGATGCCCGAAGCGCCCGGCGGACTCGACTGCGGCGGCCCGAGCTTGGCCTGAAGGGCCGACACCTTGATCTGGGTTTCCAATTGATGTTTGAAGAGCAGGTAGTCGATCTGACCGGGCCGGGTGAGTTTATCGAACTCGACGCCCGTGAGGGCCGCCAACCAGGACTTGGCGCGGTCCGTGTTATTCGTCGCCCCGCCCCTCCCGCCGCCGCGGCCGCCCCGTCCGCCGCGGCCCCCGTTCGAATCCGCCCGATACCGATCGAGCACCGGAACGAAATCGCTCCGCGGTTCGGCGAGCAGCGCGACGAGGTCGGGCACGTCGCTCGGTCCTCCAGCCGGCTTAATTTTGACCGGGTCTGCCGCCGGACCGTCTTTCAAATCTTTCGCCCCCCCGATCGCGTCCGCGTACCGAGTCAAGGCCGCGTCCGCTTCCTTCCACGGCTGGTTGCACCACCAGTTGAACATCGGGTCGTATCCGGTGTAGAACGCATGCCAATTCTTCAATACCCGAATCTCCTCCGCCACGACCGTGCCAAGGGTCTTCGCTTCCGCCTTCGTCACTCGACCGGCCTTGACCGCCTCCGCGAATTTATCCTTGACCGCGTGCACGTCCTTCTTCAATTGGTTCAACGCGGCGGCATCCTTCTGGGCGTCCATCGTGGAAGCCCGGCGCCGGGCCGCTTCCAAATCGACAATCGTCCCTGAGTAAGGCGTCCACGCCGCGATTCGCGCCCGCTCTCCGGCCCGTTTTTCCAGGTCCACGGTAAACCCTTGCACCTTCTTCGCCAGATTTGACAATTCCGTTTTCGTCTCGTCCGTCTGCTTCGAAACGTCGAGTGCCACCAGAGCCGCCGACCAGTCCGCAAAGAATTTCGCAAACCGTGCATCCCGGGCCGGCGAAGCCAACGGATACTCCCGCGTCAAGCCGAGCCGATCCTGATCGAACCACGCGGTGATCCCCCTTGCTGCGTTGGGGGTCAGTTTCGCCACGCCGACGAGGTCTATGGGAGACTGGGCGGACGCGAACGGGACGGCCGCGACGAAACAGACGAACGCGATCCAACGGCAACGCATGGCAGGTTCTCCGGGGAAGCGTTTCAGCGTAAGTCCGCGGACGCGAAAAGCAAGAAAGAACCCAGCGCTAAAGGCCGGGCAACAACTTCAGCACCGAAAGCGCGGGGTTGACCGCAACCTGACCGAGACCACAGATTGAGGTCAGTGCGAGAGTTTCACCGAGGTCGGGGAGAATATCGAGTGCGGTGCGGGGTTGCCGGCCAGATAGCACGTCTTCGAGAACGGCCACTGCCTTTTCAGAACCGACCCGGCACGGCACGCACTTACCGCACGACTCGTTCCGGAAAAACTTCACCACGTTTGTGCCCAGGGCGAGAAGGTCTGTTCCTTCCGCGGCCACGACGAGCGCCCCGGACCCTAGCATCGACCCGGCTTTCGCAAGGTCGTTGAACGAAAGTTTCACGTCAACCTGATCGGCCGGGAGTAGGTTCGACGACGCCCCGCCGGGGGCGAACGCGAGCAGTTTTCGGCCTCCGCTGACGCCGCCGGCGAGTGCGATCAGTTCCCGGGCGGTCGTGCCCAACGGCACTTGATAAACGCCCGGCTTTTCGACGTGCCCGGAGACCGCAAAGAACTTCGGCCCCGGACATCCCGGCGTGCCGAGGGCCGACCACCACGCCCCGCCGTTCTTCACAATCCCCGGCCCGTTCGCGAACGTCTCGACGTTGTTGATAAGCGTCGGCTGCCCATAGAGGCCGTGCGACACCGGGAACGGCGGCTTGTTCCGCGGCTCGCCCCGCTTGTCTTCGAGGCATTCGAGCAGAGCCGTCTCTTCACCGAGGATGTATCCGCCGGGTGAGACGAAGACCTCGATGTCGAACCCGTCCGCCGGCAACACACCGCGCGACCGGGCATCGGCGATCGCCGTGTCGAGAGCATGTTTCTCGGCTTCGTATTCATGTCGTAAGAAGACGATCCCCCGCGTCGCCCCGACCCCTCGCCCCGCGATAATCATCCCTTCGATCACCAGGTGCGACAGGTCCCGCAATACGAGGGCGTCCTTGAACGTCCCCGGCTCGCTCTCGTCTGCGTTACAGATGAGGTATTTTGGCGTGCGGCTCTCCTTCCGCACCGCTTCCCCTTTCGTGCCGGCCGGGAAGCCGGCCCCGCCCATGCCCCGCAGCCCGCTCGCTTTCAGTTCGGCGATCACGCGGTCCGGTTCGAGATTCGATCGAGTCGTCGAATACCACTCGGCCGGCGACGCGTGCGGATCGCAAACCCACTTCCGCGGCGGCGGGAACGTGATCGGTTGAATCGTTTCGGGGTGTCGAACCCAGGCGGCGACTATCGCTTCGTCCTTCAATTCGATCGGTTGATCGTTGAGTAGCCCCGCCGGGCCGTGGTCGCACCGGCCGATGCACGACACTTCTTTCACTTCGACGTCGCCCGCCGCCAGCGTTTTCAGCCGGGCCGTACACGATTCCCCGCCAGCAAGCCAGCAACTCATGTCCCGGCAAACGGCCAACGTCACCCGCTTCGGGGGCGTCCGTCGAAAGTGCGGGTAGAACGAAAC
>DASXPC010000236.1:0-7859 GCA_036493815.1 Fimbriiglobus sp.
TCGCTAGGGGTGCCCGGCCCGTTCGGCCGGGCTGAGACCACACCCTTCGGACCTTCAACCGGGTCATCCCGGCCGGGAAAGCGAGCACGCCATGACGCAACTGGAATCCGCCCGGAAGGGCACCGTCACTCCCGAAATGCAATTCGTCGCCGCGCGGGAAGACCTCGACCCGGAACTGGTCCGGAGCGAAGTCGCCCGCGGCCGGATGGTCATTCCCGCCAACGTCGAGCACTTGATGAAGAAACTCGAACCGATGGCCATCGGCGTCGCGTCGAAGTGCAAGATCAACGCGAACATCGGCAACTCGGCCGTCACCGGCAAAGTCGACGACGAACTCGAAAAACTCCACACCGCCGTCCACCTCGGCTCGGACACGGTGATGGACCTCTCCACCGGCGGCAACATCGACGGCATCCGCCAGGCCATCATCGACGCCTCCCCCGTCCCCATCGGCACCGTGCCGATCTACCAGGTCATTCAGCAGGTGAAGGACCCGCAGGACGTCACCCCGCGGATGATGCTCGACATGGTCGAGCACCAGGCGAAGCAGGGCGTGGACTACATGACCATCCACGCCGGCGTCCTCTTGGAACACGTCCCGCTTGCCCGCAACCGCGTCACCGGCATCGTCAGCCGCGGCGGATCGCTCATGGCCGCGTGGATGATCGCCCACCACCAGCAGAACCCGTGGTACACCCACTTCGACGAACTCTGCGAGATCATGCGGGCGTACGACGTGACCTATTCCCTCGGCGACGGCCTCCGCCCCGGTAGCCTTGCCGACGCCAACGACCCGGCCCAGTTCGCCGAACTGAAGACACTCGGCGAACTCACCAAGAAAGCTTGGTCCCACGGCTGCCAGGTGATGATCGAAGGGCCGGGCCACATCCCGATGCACTTGGTGAAGATGAACGTCGAGAAAGAGCGCGAACTTTGCCACGAGGCGCCCTTCTATGTATTGGGCCCGCTCGTGACCGACGTGGCCCCTGGGTACGACCACATTACCTCGGCCATCGGCGCCGCATTAGCCGCCGAGGCCGGGGCGAGCATGCTTTGTTACGTGACGCCGAAGGAGCATTTGGGTTTGCCCGACAAGGACGACGTGCGCCAAGGCGTGATCGCCTATAAGATCGCCGCCCACGCCGGGGATATTGCGCGGGGCCGGAAGAACGCGAGAGTCCGCGACGACGAACTATCCAAAGCCCGATTCGACTTCGACTGGAACCGCCAGTTCGACCTGAGCCTCGACCCCGAAACCGCCAGACGGATGCACGACGAGACGCTGCCGCAGGACGTGTTCAAGAGCGCGAAATTCTGTTCGATGTGTGGCCCAAAGTTCTGCAGCATGAGGATCAGTCAAGACATGCACAAGCTGGCCGACGAGGCGGAGAAAGTGTCCTTGGCACTGAATTGACGGCAACGCCGGACCGCCCTATAAACAGAAACTCAGGGCAGTTAGCTCAGCTGGTAGAGCGAGCGACTGAAAATCGCTAGGTCCCCGGTTCAATCCCGGGACTGCCCACTCGACGGAAGGTCTCTCAGCCGAAGCAGTTCTGCTTACCCCGGAGTGTTCCCGGGTGCGGCGAAGACATCAGGTTGTGGCGTAATTTTACGCCAATTGACCGGGTGGATTCATGCCGCATTTCAAGAAAGCCATCCCCGCCTATTCCCTGCATAAGCCGTCGGGCCGGGCCTACGTCCGACTGCCCGACGGCGTTCAAGGACGAAAGACCGTCTACCTGGGCTCCTATGGTTCCGCCGAAAGCCGGGCAGCATCCGGCCAGCTAATCGCCGACAGTACGCAAACCCGGGACTGACGAAGCCCGCGACCGCCAACGTCCAGGTTGTTACGGTAAATGAAGTCTTGCTCGCGTTCTGGCGCCACGCCGAACAGCACTACCGCAGGATCGACGGCTCGACGACCGACGAGTTGTCGCAATTTCGCCAGACGTTCCGACTCGTGAAATCCCTGTTCGGTGGCACCTCGGCCGGGGAGTTCGGACCCCGGTCTCTCAAGGTCATCCAGGCGGCGATGATCGAATCCGGATGGACGCGGAAATTGATTAATCAACGAATCGGCCGAGTCCGACGGGCCTTCATATGGGCCGCATCCGAGGAACTTCTGCCGGTGGCTGTTTACCAGGCCCTGGCCACCGTGCCCGGTCTTCAAGCCGGGCGGACGAAAGCGAAGGAGACGACGGCGGTCCGGCCCGTCGCGGTTGCCGTTGCGATCGAGATGCCGAGGAGTTCGGCGGCCTCATCCATCGTGACGCCGACGAAATATCGCAAATCCCCAATCGTGCGGCCCGTGGGTCTTCCTCGGCCAACCTCGTCATGGCCTCGTCCATGGCCAAAAGGTCATCATCGGGTTGGGGTCCCTCGATCCCGTCGAGTTCCAAGTCGGCCCGCTGAAAAGGCCCGCCCTGTTTGAGTGTTAATTTCCGACGGGCGTTTTCGACCAGTATTCGACGCATGGCCTGGGCGGCTGCCATGAAGAAATGTCCCCGATGATCCCAGTTCGGTTCGTCCGATGACCCGATCAAGCGCAAGTAGGCTTGGTGCACCAGAGCCGTAGCTTGCAAGGAACTCCCGGGTGACTCTCGGGCGAGCAGTGCGGCCGCCAACCGTCGCAAATCGTCATATACGGCAGGGAGCAGCTGCTCGGATGCTTGCTTGTCACCACGCTCAATGGCCTCCAGGAGTTGGATGACGTCACTCATGGCCGTCACTTCCTGGGTCCAGTCCCATACAGGTGCGACTTCGGGGAGACAATTCACAATTCTAGTCATGGCACGGTACGCTTGCCACGAAGAGACTTCCGTCGCGATGGCTTCGTTACGCGGAATAGGCCGGACAATCCTTACCCGAATCGAGTAACCTTTCCCTCTGGATCGCCTCCGGGGTCAAGGGGAACCGATCGCGGGAACATTCGGATAGGTTGATCATCGACAAGAATTCTTCCGCCAAAACAAATCTCGAACCGGGTCGTCGTCACCGAGTCTCGGGCGAACGCCGCCGGACACCGGGCCCGGGCCACGTTGTACCGGATGCCCGACGGTCGGCGACAGGCCGCGTTCGTCTTCGCCGACGGGGACCGGACCGTCTTCTTGATCGTCGAGGGGCCGGACGGGATGACGTTTGCCGACTCCGTCGTCCAGAACTGCTTCGGGTCGGTCGCGTTCCAGCCTAAATGAGGCGTTCAGGGCGACCGCATGTCCTACCTCAAACTCTTCATCTCCCTAGTCATATTCGTCCCATGCTTCGCATCGGCCGCGGGTGTTGCTTGGAATTGGCGATTGAGAATGTTTTCACCGGCGGGATGACGGGGGTGCTGCTCGCGTTTGTTCTGTCGGGCCACGGCGGCGAGTGGACGGATTGGATGTTCCCGCCGGGAGAGGAACCGGACCCCGTAGACGGACCGGCGCCTTGAGCCCCGTCCATCCTACTTTTCATGGACAAGGATTACTCCGGGCAACTCGAAAGTGGCGTTGAAGCCATTATTAGGTCATGCCCAATTCTGGACTCGATGTGTGTCATTGGAGTGGATTTTGCGTTGGGAGCCTTGCTCGGAGGGGCGGTCCGACGCACTTCCGACAGATGGCTCTGCCGGTAGCCGAGAGAGTTGCTTTCCCCCTTTTCCCAAGCATTCACCGTCCGGACCAGCTACACTCGGCCCCATGCCCGACGTAACCCGACTCCTCGATGCGGCGGCGGCCGGGGACCGCAAGGCTGCGACGGAATTGCTGCCGCTCGTGTACGCCGAACTGCGGCGTGTGGCTGCCGTGCGGATGGCCGGGCAAGCCGCGGGCCATACGCTCGAGGCGACGGCGTTGGTCCACGAGGCGTACCTCAAACTCGTCGGACCGGCCGATGGTCCGCGCTGGGAAGATCGGGGCCATTTCTTCGCCGCCGCGGCCGAGGCCATGAGGCACATCCTCGTCGACCGTGCCCGCCGCCGGAACGCTCTCAAGAGGGGAGGGGCGGCCGTCCGGGTCGATCTCCCCGAGGACGCCTTGGCCGCACCGGACGACCGTGGGGACGCCGAACTACTGGCCGTCGATGATGCCCTCGGCTCGCTAACTGCTGCCGACCCCCAGGCGGCCGAGTTGGTCAAGCTCCGGTACTTTGCCGGGATGAGCCTCACCGATGCGGCTGCAAGCCTGAACATCTCCCCACGCACCGCCGACCGGCTCTGGGCGTACGCAAGGGCCTGGCTCCGGACGGCGATCGGCGAGTCGGCAGAATAATTCCGGAATCCGTGGCGTGGTTTCTCGTGGACTGCGTCTCCGGGGATAGCGGGCCGAATCCCGACCCGCATCAAACCCGGAGACCCGTCATGCCAGCCACCCGTAACCCGCTGTTGGCCAAGTTGTTCCGCGGCCCGACGAAAACCTTCCGTCATCCGACCCGACTCGGGCTGGACGTACTGGAGGGCCGGGAAATGCCAGCCGTCACCGCCCTCCTTTCCGGCGGAGTTCTGACGGTTACCGGAACAACTGGGAACGACATTATCCCGGTGGTCCAGTCCGGAGCGACAATCACCGCCGCTGGAAAGTCCTTCGCCACCTCAGGCGTCAACTCGGTGGTGGTGAACGGGTTGGATGGAAACGACATCATCACAATCAGTTCGACGAAGCCGTCCACCATCAACGGGGGGAACGGAAACGACACACTCACCGCCACATCCGGGACCGACCGGCTGGTGGGGGGGGCTGGAGTCAACTCGTACGCTGGTTCGGCCGCCTCGGACACCATCGTCGACCCGGTGCTGACCGGCGGCCGGGCAATGAGCAAGGCCATCATGGACAAGTACCAGGCGCTCGGCGGGTCTGCCGGAGCACTCGGCCTGCCGACGGCCGATGAGACGGCCGCACCCCAAAACGGGCGAGTCGTCGTCTTCCAGAACGGCTACCGCATCTACTGGTCGGCGGCGACTGGGGCTCACGAGGTTCACGGGGCGATCCGAGTCAAATACGACGCCACCGCGTCGCTGACCGACGCCTATGGGAGGCGGGTGTTGGACGTCCTCGGACTCCCCACCAGCGACGAAGTAACGATCTCCAACGGTGTGTGGGTGGGCCACTTCCAGGGTGGGGACATCTATGCCATCACCGGGACCGGCGTCTTCGCCGTGTACGGGGCCATCAAGGACAAGTACAACGCAACCGCCGGGCTGACCGACGCCTATGGGAAGCGGGTGCGGGACATCCTCGGGCTGCCGACCAGCGACGAACAGTCGACCCCCAATAACGGGCGGGTCACCCACTTCCAAGGCGGGGACATCTACGCGAACCTCGGGGTCGGGGCCTACGTTGTGTACGGGGCGATTCGGGTCAAGTACAACGCCCTCGGTGGGCCCGGCGGAAAGGTCGGTCTGCCGACCACGGACGAGCTGGCCGTCCCGGGAGGCCGGGTCGGCCGTTTCCAAGGCGCGGACCTCTACGCATTGCCAGGGGTCGGGGTCTACGAAGTAAACGGGGCGATCCGGGCCAAGTACAACGCCCTCGGCGGGCCGTCCGGTGTCCTCGGGCTGCCGATTACCGACGAAGTGACGGTTACCGGAGGGTGGTACAACCACTTCCAGCACGGCTCAATCTTCGCCAACCCGGCCCTCGGGGCGTTCGAGGTCCACGGACTGATTCGGGATCGGTGGGCGTCGCTCAACTGGCAAAACGGGCTACTCGGATTCCCGACGAGCGACGAGTTCACCGGGGTGGATGGGTGGGAGGTCTCGACCTTCCAGAATGGTAACATCTACTGGCGTGCCGGGGCCGGGGCTGCCAACGGCGTGCACCTGGGGTTCGACCACAATCAGACGATCGGGGCTCTTAAGAAGTCGGAGGTAGACGGGGTGCTGGACGGGGGCGAGTTCAACTTCTTCCACGCCGTCGCAGTCGACCCCCAAATCTTCGTCGATGCCCCGACCCGAAACCTTCTCCACAAGTTGATCGACGGCGACCCGGCTAACGCCACCTCCCGGGTAGGATGGCCCGGGGATATTTTCGGAGGCTTCCCCGTCGGTAATCTCACACCCGGTGCCCCGGCCTGGAAGGTCAACATTCTGGAGCAGAAGTGGTTCGAGGGTCTGGACCGGCCGTTCACCGGTGCCACGGACGGGAAGACGATGTACGCCTACGCGAAGGTCGAGGGCGACCTGTTCGGGTCGTACGGGCCGCGCGTCGGGGATGTCGATCAGGGGGCGGACGGGGACTGCTACTTCATGGCGTCACTGGCCGCAGTCGCCTTGAAGCACCCCGATGTCATCCGGAGTATGTTCACGGACAACAAAGACGGGACGTTCACCGTGCGGTTCTATCACAACGGGCAGCCCGAGTACGTGACCGTCGATCGGCAGGTGCCGGTCACTGCCGGCGGCAACCTGGTGTACGCGGGGAATAGTCGGGGGGCGACTGTGCCGGCCGGGCGGTCGACCGCCGACTTCCCGGTCTGGGCGATCCTCGCCGAGAAGGCCTATGCCCAACTCAACCAATCGGGGTGGATCGGGCAGGACGGGACGAATTCGTACAACGGCAGTCCGGGGTCCAATAACGGGGGGATCAACGGCGGCTGGGCTTCCGACGCCCTGTCTCAGATCACCGGCTGGGTGACGAGCACGCACACCGACTCGGTCGCCCACTACACTCAAGCCGCCTTCCAGGCCGGCCAGACGGTGTTGGTCAGTACCTACTCGAATGTCAACGTGGGGGAACTGGTGGGGAACCACCAATACGTGTTGCTGAAGGCCGACGCCACCGGGGTCGTGGTCGCCAACCCGTGGGGACAGGATAACCTCGGCGGGGCATACGTGACCTACCTAACTTGGGCCCAGTTCGGCCGGAACTTCAACAGGGTCGACAGCGTCTGACCGCAGCCGAAATCGCACCGGGTCGTGGGACTCATCCCGCGACCCGGTCTTGTTTTCGGGGATTGGTACACTCACTCCGCCGGTTTTCCCTCACCTTCCCACAAGGTGCCGTCATGACCGAACGATCCGTTTTCCTGGCGGCACTCGACATCGACGACCCGGCCGCACGCTCGGCGTTTCTGGACGAGACGTGCGCGGCCGCCCCCGATCTCCGCGTACGGGTGGAGGAACTGCTCGCCGCCCACGCCCGTTCTGCGAGTTTCATGGGCCGGCCGGCCAGCGACCGCGACTCGCCTGGCTCGACCGCCGAGTTCCCGGCCACAAAAGCCGACCGCACGCTCACCTGGGATGGTGCAAGTCTCCTCGTCGGCCGGTATCAACTGCTCGCACCGATTGGCGAGGGGGGCATGGGGACGGTCTACCGGGCCGAGCAGGTCCAGCCTGTGAAGCGGACGGTGGCGGTCAAACTGATCAAGCTGGGGATGGACTCGCGGGCCGTTTTGAACCGGTTCGAGGCGGAACGGCAAGCCTTGGCGCTCATGAGTCACCCGAACATTTCCAAAGTTCTCGACGCGGGGGTCACTCCCGACGGTCGGCCGTTTTTCGTGATGGAACTCGTGAGCGGCGTCCCGCTGACCGAATACTGCGACACCCACAAACTGCCCGTCGCCGACCGCCTCGAACTCTTCCGCCAGGTCTGCCAGGCGATCCAGCACGCCCACCAGAAAGGAATCATTCACCGCGACCTCAAGCCCTCCAACATCCTGGTCGAGACCCCCGACGGGAAGCCGGTACCGAAGGTGATCGACTTCGGTCTGGCCAAGGCCGTAGGCGAGGTCGCCCTGACCGAAAAAACCCTCGTCACCACGCCGGGATTTGTCGTGGGGACTCCCCTTTACATGGCCCCGGAACAGGCCGGACCGAACGCCCAAGACGTGGACACGCGGGCCGACGTGTACGCCCTCGGGGCGGTCCTCTATGAACTCCTGACCGG
>DASXPC010000237.1:0-9604 GCA_036493815.1 Fimbriiglobus sp.
GCCGGGTTGCTGTGCGCCCCGGCCCTGATCGTCACCGCTTTGACCGGAGCGATGCTGATCTTCAAGGAGGAGATCGAAGCGGCGGGTCGGCCGGGCCTGGCGTACGTCGTTCCGGGCGGCGTGCGAAAACCATTCGACGACCTCGTGGCGGCCGTCCGGGCAAAATACCCGAACGAGCGGTTGGCCCGGGCGACGATCTACGGGGCCGCCGACCGGTCTGTAGTGATTCAAATGGTCCGTGGAGCGGGCCGACGCTCCGACGTTCGACTCGTTTTTGTGAACCCGTATTCCGCCGCCGTGCTCGGCGACGCTGCACTTCCCGGCGAAGACGAGTTCTTTAACGTCGTGCTCGCTCTGCATCAGCACCTCTACTCCGGCAGCGTAGGCCGGACGGTCGTCGAATTCGTTACGTCCTGGACCATCGTGCTGACCGTCTCCGGTATTTACCTTTGGTGGCCTCGTCGAATCTCGGCCGTCCTTGGCGTCTGGCTCCCACGTTGCCGCGCACCTGCCTACACGATCCTACGAGACCTTCACGCCCTCCCGGGAACGGCCTTCGCACTCGTTACCGTCCTTTTGGCAGGTACTGGGCTGTTCTTCAGCCATTTCTGGGGCAGTGAGTATTCGTGGCTTGTAGGCGATCGAGGGAAATATCCGTTCGCGTTGACGGAGCCGCCGGTTCGGCCCGCGGCCGCCGGGGCGGAAGTGCCGGCAGAAATCGCCGTACACAAGGCCCGGTCCCGCTGGCCCGAAGCGACATTGATGCTCGAATGGCCGCAAAAGCCGACAGCCCCGTTCGCCTTCACGGCCCGTCATCCCCAGGGAGATATGGTGTTCGGCTTCCTGGCGGTGGATCGCACGTCGGGCGATGTTGTCGCGGACCGCCGGGCGGAAGACGTTCCCTTTCCCGCCCAGGTCCGGCTCTGGGTTTATCCGATTCACGTCGGTTCTATTGATGGCACGCCGACCAAAGTGCTGGCATTATTGGGCTGTTTCGTGCTTGTAGCATCGGCGATTTCAAGCATGGCGATGTGGTTGGTACGCAGACCGCGAGGGACGGCTGGATTCACCGCTTCGGCCTCGGCCCACGTGCCCTGGCCCGCTGCCCTCGTCATTCTTGCGTTGGCAGTCGCCCTGCCGACAGTCGGGATGTCGCTCGTTTTGGTGCTCGCAGGAGAATGGGCGTGGGAACGTTCTTCGCGCCGCAATTCGATCCGAATCGAAACGCAGGACGGTTAACGCGGGTAACCTTACTCGTCGTACTTCGCATCCCGCAACTCGCGAACGATGTCGGCAAAGTGGGGGTGAACTCCCTTGAGTGTGATCCCGCGATCGGTTATCGCGGTCGGGCGAACGCCGCTTCGGTTCACAATTGCCGCGATGGTTAGCAGGACAAAAAGGAGCATCGGCAGGACGCAGAATGCTATTCCTTCGACGCGGATCCCCCGCGAGTTGAGGAGGTACGGCAAGCCGACCACGGAGAAAATCAACAGGACGATGGCGGGTACCAATACCGTGAGCATCGCCGTCTTAAACCCCAGATTCCGACGGTGTTTACGGCAGATCGGAAGATCGACGGTTGCGGTCCGGCGTAAGAGAAATGCCGCGACGAGCCACGGGACGACGCAGGCGAGAACCAGTATGTGCATCCAGCCCGGGTGCATGGAAAAGGTGACCGGTTTCGTGTCGTCGGCGAGTTGGCCGCACTTGACGCAGACGAGCGGCAAATACCCGCGGGCACACTCGTCAGACTGCAATCGGATTTGAGCCATTCGCCCATTGAACCGGAGAATCGTACGGCCGTCAAACGGCACGAGAAGGGACGAAAATGAGTGGATGAGGAAAACGCGATCCGGTCGTGCCTGCCGAACAAATTAATACGGTGGTTATGTTCCGGCCAGGCAAACTTTTTCCCCGGCGCCCAACCCCCCCCGGCGCAACGCTTTAACCCCCCGCAACCGAAACAACTGGATAATGAAAACGGCGTCTCTCATAATCCCTGAAGGCGCTTCCCAGTTATACTTTACGTTGACTGGCCCGCCCCAAACAGCACCTTTTCAGGAGACGGTCATGCTCGCCATCCGACGGTTCCCCGATTCCGCCCGGCTCACCCGACGGTCCCGGGACGCATTCACCCTCGTCGAAATCCTCGTCGTCGTCGCGATCCTGGTCATCCTGGCCAGCGTCGGCACCATCGGCCTTCTGAAATACCTCGACTGGGCCAAAGAGAACAATGCCCGCCTGAGCTGCCAGAACATCCAAAAAGCGGTGAAGTCTTACCGCGTCGCGACGGACCTCGACTGGCCCGTGGGTAACCTTCAGGTTCTGATCGGCGGGGATGGCGAAAGGCCTTGGATCGAAGGCGGTGAACGGGCGCTCTACGACCCGTGGGGCAACATGTACCAGTTGCAAATCGCTCAAGGTGTCAATGGCGACGAAATTCCCGTGGTTTATACGCAGACCCCACAGGGCAAGCGCATCGCCTGGCCGAAGGAGTATGAAAACTCGAACTGACCCATAACGAACTTTGCCAAAGCAGGTGCCACATGCGCCGACGCCGATCCGGATTTACCCTGCTCGAAATCATTATCGTCCTGGCGATCCTGATAATCCTGGGCATGATGCTTCTCCCGACATTGGCCGGGATCAGGGGAAAATCAGGCGTCCGGGCGGGGGCGGACACGGTCCGCTCCCAAATGTTTGAAGCCCGGTCGCGGGCCATGGGCGATGGCGTCCCGTATCGCCTGTCACTTTCGGACGACGGAATGACGTTGCAGGTCGCTCCGGACGACCCGAATGCGGTGTCGGACGGGACGCACATGACGACGAGTGAGGAAAAAATGCCGACCGGGATCGTCGCCAGCGTCAGTGCCCAGGATGGGACGGGGTCCGCGGCGACGGTGGATCCGTCGGGGCTGATCCGGGTGGCCACGTTCATGCCGGACGGCACTTGCCGGGAAAACCTGGTCGAAGTGGTCGTAAGTGAGACCGGTTCGTCGGTCGCACCGATCACGATCCGCATCCGCGGGGTGACCGGGGCGATCCGGACGGTGAAAACGACGGGGACGACGGGGCCAGATACGACGGGGACGACGCAATGATTCTCCGCATGACACCAGGCACGGTACGACCTGGCCGGCCGGCCCGGCGGGCCGGGCTGTCGTTGCTGGAAGTGCTGATTGCCATGGCCGTCTTCCTGATCTGTCTGGCCGGGATCGGGCAACTGGTCGATGCCGGCACCAACAAGGCTCAGGAGGCCAAGTATCTGAGCACCGGCTCCCGCCTCGCCCAGTCCAAACTGGCCGAGGTCGAAGCGGGGGCCATCCCGGTTTCCACCGGCGGGCAGGGCGATTTCAGTGACGACGGGGACGACCCCTGGACGTGGACCGTCGATTCGACCGAGACGGACGTGCCGAACGAGTACGACGTGGTGGTCACCGTCTCCCGGCCGTTCCGCGGGCAGACGTTCAGCGTCAAGTTGGCCCAGACCGTTTTCGACCCCGCGGCCACCGGCACCGCCGCCGACGCCGCGCCCACCCCACTCGTTCCGCCGTCCACCAGTACCACCGGCAGCGGCACTACCACGGGGACCGGACAATGACCCTGCACCGAACCACCCGGCGGGCCGGATTCACACTGCTCGAAGTGCTGCTCGCCAGCGCCATCGGCGTCATGCTCCTCGGCGGGCTGTATGTGGCCATGGACCTCGTCCTCCGCGAGGCCGACGCCGGGCGCCAGGAAGTCGAAAAGAACGACACCGCCCGGGCCGTCATCAATCGGCTCACGATTGACTGTTCCGGCATCATGGGCCCCTTACCCCAGCGGTCCGGAGGCGGCCCCAACTCCCAGATGGCCGCGAGCTCGACCACGACAGACCCTTCGGCCGCGGCCGGCGCGACAACCGGGACGGGAACGACGGGCGCTACCGGTTCGACCGACACGACCGGAACGACGTCGTCCACGGACCCCACCACGGTCGACACCACCGACACGCCGTTCACGATGGCGACGAACCAACCGTTCGGGTGTGGAGTGGTGGGCAACGACAAGATGCTGTCCTTTTTCGTGAGTCGGGTTCCGAAGGGCCTCTCCGATCCGAATGCGGACCCGACCGTGCTGCAGCCGACGGACCTGCGGAGGGTGACGTATTACCTGGGTTCGAGCGGCAACGGGTTGTGCCGGCAGGAAGTGCCGTGGGTGACGGCCGACGGAACCTGGAACGCCACCGACGCGGACCGGACCAACGAAGACGCCGACGTGATCGCGGACGACATCACCGACGTCACGTTCGAATACTTTGACGGCGCGACCTGGCAGCCGAGCTGGGACGGCACGGCACTCAACCTGGACCAGGTCACGATCCTCGGGCCGCCCCGGGCGATCCGGGTGACGTTCGTGATTTCGAAAACCGATTCCCAGGGAAATCCGGTGACGCAACAAGTCCGGCACGTCGTTCCGATTCGGACGGCGAACGGCCTTATTCCGGTCAACCCGCCCACGGACACGACGACCACCAGCACGGGGGGGATGTAGTCATGGTTCGTTCGCCCAACCGCCGGCCGGGTTACGTCCTCGTCGCGGTGCTGCTCGTCGTCGTCGTACTATCGCTCGCGTCGTACCGGTACCTCGCCGCCATGACGTCCGAAGCGATCGTGGCCCAGCGGACCACCGAACAGGCCCAGGTCCGGGCTTACGCCATTTCCGGCGTTTACGACGCGATGGCTAAGATCTCCGACCCGAACACGTTTCTGAACACCCTGGCCGGGAATCCGACCAACGCGCCGACGGCATTCACCAACGTGGCAGTCGGGAACGGGGACGAAAGTTCCTATCGGGGGGCCGGCCAATTCTCCCTGATGTACGCGGCCGCAGCGCCGGACGGCAGCGGTATCACCGTCTACAACGGTGCAGCCGACGAACAAGGCAAATTGAACATCAACACCCTGATCAAGCTCGACCCGACCGGGGAAGTTCTTTACGCCGCCCTCATGCTCCTGCCGAACATGACGGAAGACGTCGCCGACGCGATCGTGGACTGGGTCGATGCCGACGACACCCCCCGGACGAGTGGGGCCGAAAGTGACTATTACGCCGGCTTGACGCCCCCTTATCAGGCGAAAAACGGGCCGTTGAACTCGATTGACGAATTGCTTCTGGTAAAAGGGGTTACGCCGCAACTGCTGTACGGGAACGACCGGAACCGCAACGGCCGGCTCGATCCGGGGGAAGAAGACGGGAACGACTTGAACCAGGGCTGGTCGGCGTTCCTGACCGTTTACGGCCGCGAAGTGAACGCCGATTCCGACGGGAACGCCCGGGTGTTCCTGCAAGACACTGACATGTCCACCAACTACGAAGCCCTGACCGACGCACTCGGCCAGGAAATGGCCGATTACGTGATGGCTTATCGGCTGTTCACGACGTCCTCCACGGCGACGACCACTTTGTCGGCAACGTCGTCCGGGTCCTCCTCGTCCGGCGGAATGACCATCGTGATTACAACGACCAGCAAAACGAGTTCGAATAAGACAACGACGGCCACGCCCGATCAGGTCACCGATGCCGTTCAAAACGCCCTCGCCCTCGGCACCGCCAAGGAGAAGAACAAAATTTCCTCGGTTTTGTCTCTCGTCAACACCCAGGTAACCCTGCCCAAGGCCTCCGGCGCCGGGCCGAACACCCCGGACGTCGTCGTCGCCTGCCCGCTGAACGACCCGGCGAAAATGCAACAGTACCTCCCCCTGCTGCTGGACAAAACGACGACCACCAGTGGGGGCGAAATGGTCCCGCGGATCAACGTGAACACCGCCCCTCAGGAAGTGCTGATGGCCCTGCCGGGCGTATCCCCGACCGACGTCCAGAATGCCTTGGCGATCCGGTCGGGCCTCGACATGACCTCGCTCGAAGCGCGGACCGGGGCGTGGCTGGTGACCCAGGCCCAGATGAGCCCGACGGTGTTCCAAACGCTGGAAAAATACATTTCCGGCCGGTCGAGCGTCTACCGGCTGCAGTCGCTCGGGTACTTTGCCAATTCCGGCCCGGTTGCCCGGGTGGAAGCGGTCATCGATACGTCGCCGGGAGCCCCGCGGATTCTGTATTTCCGCGACCTGACCGATCTCGGCGGCGGGTTCGACCCGCCGCGATAAAATCCACCGCCCTTCGGGAAAAGCTCCGTCTGACACCTGGTTTTGGGAGGTTTTTCTTTGTCTCGTTATCTGGCAATCGACATCGATTCGCACGGCCTGTACGTGGCGTCCGGGTCTGCGCATCGGGGTAAGACCGCGATCGAGAAAGTGGCGTTTGCCCCGATCGAAGGGCCGCCGTTGTCGCCCGGCACGGCCGTGGCCCTCGGCCGGCAGTTGAAAGACCTGCTCAAGCACGCCGGCCTGTCCGCCGCCCCGGTGCTGCTGTGCCTCGGGCGGGACAAAATCATCCTCAAAGACGTCGTCCACCCGAAGACCACCGGGCCGGAAGAACCCGTCATCGTTCGGTTTCAGGCCGTCAAGGACCTGACGAACGACGCGGACGAGATGGAACTCGACTACGTGCCGACCGGGGAGACGACCGACGGGCAGCGGACGGCGTTGGCCGTGTTCGCCCGGAAGGATGCGGTGCAGGCGGCGAAGATGTTTTGCGAAGCGGCGGGGTTGAAGTTGCAGGGGTTGACGCCCCGTCCGTTCGCGGCGACGGCGGCGGCCCAGGCGGCAGTCGCCACCGGAGCCGCCGAGCCGACCGACGACCCGGCCGACCCGGTTGCGGTGTTGACACTTTCAGATTCCGGCGGGGAATTCACCGCCGCCAAGGCGGGGCGGGTACTGTTCACCCGGATGTTGCCGGTCCAGTCCGTCCAGTCCGAGGCCGCCCTGGTCAGCGAAGTGCGTCGGAACCTGGCCGTGTTCTCTGGACTGGGCGGCGGCGAACCGGCCCGGGCCGTGTACGTCGCCGAGTCGGGGCCGCCCGAGTCGGGTTGGACGTTCCGCCTGGCGGCCGGGCTGCCCGTCCCGGTCCACCGGTTCGACCCTCTGGCCGGCACGGCGATCGGCGAGGAAGTACCCGTCGCGTCGCGGGGGGGGTTCGTCGGGGCGGTTGGCCTGTTGGCCCTCGCCGCGGCGGGGCCGGCGCTGCCGATTAACTTCATTTCCCCCCGTCAGCCGAAGGCTGAGCCGAACAAGTCGCGAGCCCGGCTGATAGTCGCCGCGCTCGCGGCCATGCTCCTGCTGACCATCGGCGGCATATTCGGGTACTACGTGCTGGACGGCAAGGACAAAGAACTGGCCCAGTTGACGAATGAGGACAAGGCACTCGATATTGCGATCAAGTCGAGCGAAGAGAACGAGAACCGACTCAACGCCGCCGAGGAATTCCAGCACCAGACCATTTCGATCCCCGACGAGTTGTACGAACTGAGCTACAAGTTCCCGGACATCGAGCGAATGAAACTGTCGGAGATCTCTTTCGAGTTGATGAAGCTGCCGAACGAGAAGGAGCGGGAACGGATCGCCAAGGATCTGAAGGCGAAGCCGATGACTGCGGCGAGGAAAAAGCAGTTGGAAGCCAACCCTCAACCGACCGGTTCGTTCAAATTCACGGTGACGACGTCTGACACCCGCCAGGCCGACAGCCTGGTGAAGGCGTTCGTCGGGGATTCGAAATATTACCAGAAGCCGCTCAAAACGGGCGGCGCGACCGGCAGCGGCGCCGGCGGCGGCGGACGCGGCCGGGCGGCCCCGTACTACATCACGACCAAAGTCGCCCCGCGCAAGCCGGGCGAATACCGCCACAAACTCAAGGTCACCGGGCCAGTCGTTCCGGCGGCCGCCCCCGGATTCGACAACGCCACCGGCGACCCGCTCGGCGACTTCGACGACCCGAACCGGGAGGAAAACTAACATGACCGCACGCGAACGATTGATCGCGATCCTCCTCGGCAGCTTCATCACCGTCGGCGTCGTCGGCCTGCTCGCCTACCTCCTCGTCCTCTCGCCACTGGCGGAGAAGTCCGACAAAATTGACAAACTGAACAGTAAGATCGAGGAGAAGACCGCCAAGAAGGAAAAGATCGATGCCGGCCGACGCCGGTTGGCGGCCCTCCGGGCCATCAGCCTTCCCCCCGAACCCAATACCGCCCAGCGGGAATACGACTACATCCTGACCACCCTCCTGACCCGGGCCGGAATCCCGGCCGGGTTCCGGACGGTCAACGTCAAGCTCGCCCCGGACAAATCCACCATCCCGTTCATCAACCCGAGCGCGCCGAACAAGGAAAAGAAACCCGCGTACCAGAAAGTCACCGCGGACATCACCATGGCCCGCGTGAACATCCGGGCGCTGATGAAGTTCCTGACGACTTACCAGCAACTGGGCATCCTCCAGCACGTCAGCAAAATGACGGTGAAAATGTCCGATATCGAAGCCAGTAACGGGTCGACGTCCCGACGCGGCGGCGGGTCGAACGACCGCAACAACCTGACCGTCACGCTGACGTCCGAGGCGGCCATTCTGGACGGGATCGAGCCGCGGGAGTCGCTCGTGCGGATTCCCCGGTCGGTCGCAGCGGTCGGCGGGGTGGCGGTCTACCAGGCCCTCGACATGAACCCGGACGTCGGCCGGAAACTGGCCCTCAACCGGCCGGCCGAGGACCTCATGTCCCCGCTCAACGCGCGGAATTACGACGACGTCTATTGGAAAGACCCGTTCCACGGGAAGGTACCGCCACCCCCCACAATCCTGCCGCCAGAAAAAGTCGTCCTGCCGTCCGTGGCCAAGTGGATTAAGATGACGGGTTGGACCACCAACTCCGACGGGTCGGCGTCCGTCGACATCACCGACAAGGCGAACAACATCATTTACGAGATCCAACTTTCGCGAAGGGGCGAGAAACTGCACACGGTCGTCACGAAACAGCGGATTCTTGAAAACCGGGTCATCACGTTTACGCTGAATCGCGGTGCGAATCCTGGCGCGGACGTCAAGAGTTGGGTCAACCAGCCGTTTACGATATCGGACGCCATCGGCAGCAACGCGCCGACGTCGAGCACCCACCGCACGTTTACGGTCCACGGTTTGGTGCAGCCGTTCGGCCTGATCGTGTCGTCGAGCGGCGACGACGAGAAACAGGCCGACGAACCCCGCGGTGGCAATTTCCGTGGAGGCCGGGGCGGGTTCGGCGGAGGCCGGGGCGGGTTCCCGTCCGGACGGAGCACGGCGACCTTTAAGCACGAAGACCTTGTCGCCGTCGCCGGCGGCCTGGTTTCGACCGTCAAGCTCGAAAAATACTACGTTTGGACCGTCGGTCAGTCGCTCAGCGACTTGAAGGAAGTGCCGAAGGATCGGGTGGACGCCCTGCTCAATAACGCACTCGCCCCGTTGATGCCCGACTCTCCGAAGGTTTCCCCGATCGTCAGCGTGGTCGGCGAAGGGCGGTAAGATGCGATAGCTTGGAGAACAAAATCTCGGCTGCGGTGACAGACCCCGGCCGAGGTTTGAGGGTCTTGCGAGGTTTGGCCGCGAAATCGGGAATGCTGGGAAGGGCGGGACCGGCGGCAAACCGGGGTAAAGCCGAGAGATTATAGACTCTTCATTCCGATTAAAACTTCCCGAAGAA
>DASXPC010000238.1:0-11935 GCA_036493815.1 Fimbriiglobus sp.
CGGCAGCCGTCAATAGAGCCGCAACGAGTCCATACTCCTCGTGGAATTCGGACAAAATAAGGCTAAACGTAAATGCGGCAAATACGAACAAGAGGACGACAAAAAAGCTGCGCAGGAGCCAGAGGAGCATGGTTCGCTCTCGGTATGAATGATTGGGAATAAGCGAATTCGGCCATCTTACACGTCGGCTGCGGGATAGAACAGGCGACGAAACTCCTGTTGGGCATAGCGATCCGTCATTCCGGCCAGGTA
Organism: Fimbriiglobus sp.; assembly: GCA_036493815.1. Classification (GTDB taxonomy): domain Bacteria; phylum Planctomycetota; class Planctomycetia; order Gemmatales; family Gemmataceae; genus DASXPC01. The sequence goes on from DASXPC010000238.1 coordinate 253, forward strand.
TTCGCCGATCACAACGTCTAGTATTGGCAAGGTGTTACGGCCGGGAAGCGGCGGTTTCAGTGGCGGGCCGATCACGTCATTCGCCCCGGTCCACCTACGCAAGTGGCGTTCCGGAAGCAGGGCCGGGGCCTTCCGATATTCGACAAAAATCGCCCGAAGCACCCGATCCCCATTCGCCGTCATCCGCAAGACCTTGTGGTGCTGGTATACCCGGCCGTGCAGGAACCGTTCGAGCTCCAATTTCCATTTTCCCACCGGTTCCGACATGCCCACGATGAGTTCCGTAGCGGATCGGACATCGGCCAACGTGCCGATTCCCAATCCGGTGAGTCGGCGGGCCGTTTCTTCCAACAGGTCGTTCACCTGCCAAGCGAGCAATTCACGAACTACGGCCCGGCGGAAGGCATCACCGGAAAGTCCTCCGTGCGTCCGTCGAACGCGGTCCGCAGCTCGAACCCAGAACTCAACGTCTTTCAGGTCGTCCAGAACCAAAAATCCCAGGCCCAAGGCGTCGTCCACGTCGTGGGTATCGTAGGCAATGCTGTCCACCGAATCGACCACTTGGGCTTCCAGCAGCGTCGCCCCGCAGTCGCGGAATTCTTTTCCCTCGGCTGCTTCAAGCTTGCCGGCATGGCGAACAAACGCCTCACGGACTTCGAACGTCAGATTCAGGCCCGGAAATTCGGGATACCGCTCTTCGAGTTCGTCGACCCGACGGAGTCCGTAAAGGTTGTGGTTGAAACCTCCGAACGGTTGGAGGCATTCGTCGAGAGCGCGCTCTCCGGCGTGGCCGAATGGAGGATGGCCGATGTCGTGGGCCAGGGCAATCGCCTCGGTGAGATCTTCGTTCAATCCCAACCGGCGGGCAACGGTCCGGGCGATCTGGGTGACTTCCAGCGTGTGCGTGAGTCGGGTGCGGTGGTGGTCGTTGACCGATGCGACCAGAACCTGGGTTTTGCCGGTCATTCGGCGAAACGCAGAACTGTGCACGATTCGCTCGCGGTCCCGCTGGAAAGGCGTGCGGAACGGGTGCGCCGGTTCCGCATGCCGACGGCCCCGGGACGCGGAATCGGCCATGGCATAAGGTGCGAGAAGGTCCATGTCACTTCGGTTGACGCGTCTGCACGGTATTGTTAACCAGTAGTTCCCATAGCGAATCGAGACTCTGCACGATCACCCGCGTGTCGGTAATCACGGGCATGAAGTTTGTGTCGCCGTTCCATCGGGGGACGACGTGCCAGTGAAGGTGCCCGGGCAACCCGGCCCCGGCGACTTTGCCGAGGTTCAACCCGACGTTAAATCCTTCGGGTTTCATCAATCGGTCAATGTCGCCGATCATGTTTCGGATGAGGTGCTGGATGTCGAGGTGCTCGGCGTCGGAAATATCGGCCGGCCGGGCCTTATGCGCCTGCGGAGCGATGAGCAGATGACCGTTGTTGTACGGAAAACGGTTAAGCATCACGACCGATAAGGCCGTCCGCCGCACGATCAGGTTCGTCCGGTCGTCGTCTTCCGAAATCCCCCGACAAAGGAAGCAATCCGGGCTTTCGGCCGTCGGTTTCGCCGGCTGCGTCACGTACGATAACCGCCAGGGAGCCCAAAGCTGGTCCATAGAAATTGACCCTTCAACTTGGCAACGCGACATTCCCTTTGAACCACCATTGGGGAGATAGCAGCGGGCTGCTCCGAGTGGCGGTTGCTCAAAATGCCTTTGATTGCGGCTCCGAACTTCGGCGGTTGCCGCATTCCACGTTGTTCCTATCCTATCTGCTTTCCCCCGTACCGCCTTTCGGCAATTGACGCGAGACGACCATGGCCGTTCCGAAGCGACGCACCTCCAAAGCTGCCCAGGGTAAGCGGCGAAGCCACCACCACGTGAAGGCCATGGGGATCCAATACTGCCCGCGGTGCAACGAACCGATCCTGCCCCATCGGGTCTGCCCGAACTGCGGGCACTATCAGGGGCGGGAAGTCGTTCAGATGACGGAAGAAGCAGAAGGGAAGTAGGGTCATGCGGCTGGCGGTAGACGCGATGGGGGGGGACCACGGGCCGGCCCCGGCAGTGGCGGGGGCGGTGGCCGCTGCAACTGTCAATCCGGACCTCACTGTTGTTCTCGTCGGCGATAAATCCCTACTCGATCCACTCCTGGCATCCGCCAATCCTCCCGCCGGCCGGGCAGAAATCGTTCACGCCAGTCAAGTTGTCGGCATGGACGAAAAGCCGGCCGATGCGCTGCGAAAAAAACCCGATAGCTCGATCGCGAAGTGCTGGCACCTCGTCGCCACAAAACAAGTGGACGGCCTCGTTTCCGCCGGCAACACCGGGGCCGTCGTGGCCGGCGGACTGTTCACTCGCCGGTTTCTTCACGGCGTCAAGCGGCCCGGCATCGCAACCGTCATGCCCACCGCAAAAGGCCGGTCGGTCGTCATGGACGTCGGAGCGAACGTCTTCCCCAAGCCGACCCACTTACTGCAATACGGCGTCATGGGCGGCGTATTCGCCCGCCACATGCTGGGTTGCGAAAAACCCACCATCGGCCTCCTCAACGTCGGCGAAGAAGAAGGCAAGGGCCACGAACTGGTTATCAAAACGTACGACTTATTTCGCGCCAGTCCGATGCAGGACCGGTTCCTCGGCAATGTCGAGGGCAGGGATTTGCCCCGCGGTCGCAGCGATGTCGTGATTTGCGACGGATTCGTCGGTAATATCGTGTTGAAGTTGAGCGAAGGCTTGTTCGAATTCCTGATGCATACGGTCGGTCATGAGATCATTGCCAAGTTACCGAACGACAAAGCCACGGCCGCACTCGCCTTAAAAGCTTTGGTTGACAAATTTCATTACAGCGCCTTCGGCGGTGCGCCGCTTCTCGGCGTGGACGGCGTCTGCGTTATTTGCCATGGCAGTTCGGACCTACGGGCTTTGACCAACGCAATCGGGGTTGCCGTCCAAGACGTCCGCGTGCGGTTAAACGATAAGATCGTCGAAGAACTCCAGACCCTTCCGGTCACCGAAGACGAATAACCATGACCCGTACCGCATTCCTCTTCCCCGGGCAGGGTGCCCAGACCGTCGGCATGGCCGGGACAGTCTGCCTGACGCATCCTTCTGCCAAATCGCTTTTCGACCGAGCAGCCGAAGTACTCGGGTACGACCTGCTCGACGTCTGCGTCAACGGGCCGGTCGAGCGACTCAACGCGACCGACGTCAGTCAACCGGCTCTCTTTGTCTCGAGCCTCGCGGCGGTGGAATTGTTGCGGGCGGACGAACCGGAGGCGGAAGCGGGGGTAGTCGCCGCCGCCGGATTGAGCTTGGGCGAGTACACCGCGCTCGCGTTCGCCGGGGCGATTTCGTTCGAAGACGGGCTACGTATTGTGAAACTCCGCGGGGAAGCGATGCAGGCCGCCGCCGACGCCACACCGGGCGGGATGGCGAGCGTAATCGGATTAGACGTGGCGGAAGTCGAGGCTTTGGCGGCCGAGGCCCGGTCGGCCGGAGCGCTGACACTTGCGAATTTGCTATGTCCGGGGAACACGGTTGTTTCCGGGTCAAAAGCCGCACTGGAAAAGCTGGGAGAAATATGTTCGGCCAAGGGAGGCATCCGGACAATACGCCTGGCAGTTGCCGGGGCATTCCACACCGACCTGATGCGACCCGCCGATGCGGTGCTCGCCGCTGCCCTGGCCGGTATTTCATTATCCCCTCCGCGTATCCCGGTATGGTCGAACGTGGACGCGAAACCCCACACCCAACCGGCAGAAATTAAAGGCCTGTTGGTGGAACAAGTACTTTCGCCGGTTCGGTGGGAGGAAACCCTACGTGGCCTGTTGTCGAACGGGGTTGAGCGGTACTACGAACTCGGCCCCGGCCGCCATTTGGCTGGGATGCTCAAGCGCGTCCACCGAAAGGTGGACATCCGCAACATTACCGTGTAAAGAATCGGGCGGAAGGAAAGGGCTAACCCCCGCCAGCCCTTTCCTTTTCGTCGGCCCGTTCGTATGTTTTACCCGCGTAATCGGACCGGTGCCGATACTCACACCGCCGCGGGCCGGCCGCTGCGGGGAAGCCCCCTGAAGGATGCCCCAGCGGCCGAAATTAACCGCTCACGGGCCCGCGACCGCGGCCATCCCGCCCCGGAGGACTCATCGTGTCGGACGAGCAAATCAAGACCCGGGTCATTGAAATCGTCTGCGAACATCTCGCCGTCGATAAGGCCAAGGTCTCGGACGCTACCAGTTTCATCGAAGACATCGGCGCCGATTCGCTCGACATCGTCGAGCTGGTCATGGAACTCGAGGAAGAGTTCGATATTCAGATACCGGACGACCAGGCCGAAAAAATCAAAACGGTCGGACAGGCCGTGGAATATATCAAGGCCGAAGTCAAGAAGAAGGGCACCGGGGACGCGAAGTAGCCATGTCCCGCCGCCGCGTCGTCGTTACCGGCCTGGGAACGGTCAACCCGATCGGGAACACCGTTCCGACTTACTGGCGGGCCCTACTCGCCGGGCAGAGCGGTATCGCGCCCCTTACCCAGTTCGACACGTCCCAATTCAAAGTCAAGTTTGCTGGCGAAGTCAAAGGATTCGACCCCGGTGCGGTGATCGACGGCCGGAACCTCCGTCGGCTCGACCGATTTACCCAATTCGCACTCGTCGCCGCCGATCAGGCCGTGAAAGATAGCGGCATCGATTTTTCAATTCTCGACCCGTTTAAGAGCGGCTGCATCCTCGGGACCGGAATCGGCGGACTGAACGAATTCGAGGACGGGCACTCCACCCTGATCCAAAAAGGTCCGGGTCGACTCAGCCCGTTCGTCATTCCCAAAATGATCGCGAACGCCGCCGCCGGGAACATCTCCATCCGCTACGAACTCCGTGGCCCGAATACGACCGTTAGCACGGCCTGCTCCAGCGCCGCGCATGCCATTGGCGACGCCGTTCGGCAGATCGCCTACGGCTTCGCCGACGTGATGATTTCCGGAGGGGCCGAAGCGGCCATCACACCCGTCGGCCTCGCCGGGTTCATCAACTGTAAGGCCCTGTCCGAACGCAACGACGACCCGGCCCGGGCCAGTCGACCGTTCGACGCCGATCGCGACGGCTTCGTGCTTAGCGAGGGGGCCGGGATTCTGGTGCTCGAAGAGTACGAGCGGGCGAAGGCCAGGAGTTCACCGATCTATTGCGAAATCGTTGGCTGTGGGAACACGGCCGATGCGTTCCACATCACCGCACCGCACGAGGACGGGATCGGGGCCGCCGAAGCGATGCGAGCCGCCTGCCGCGAGGCCGGCTGGAATCTGACGGACGTGAACTATCTGAATGCCCACGGTACCAGCACCGGCCTCGGCGACCTGGCGGAAACCAAGGCCGTCAAACAAGTGTTCGGCGACCATGCTTACAAACTCATGATTTCAAGCACCAAGAGCATGATCGGCCACCTCCTCGGGGCCTCCGGCGGCGTCGAAGCCATCGCCTGTGCCCTCTCGCTCAAACTCGGGATCATCCACCCCACCATAAACCTGGACAAACCCGACCCCGCCTGCGACCTCGATTACGTCCCCCACAACGCACGGGAAGTCCGGATCAAGAAGTGCCTCTCGAACAGTTTCGGCTTCGGCGGCCACAACTGCTCGCTCGCCTTGGCTGCGATGTAAAGCTACGCCGCACGTTTCATTAATTCGATTTGCACCTCTGCGATTCCGCGTACCGCTTCCTTTGAGATCAGTCGTACTGCGGGATCGTTCGCGAGCAGTTTTTCGACAAGGCTAACCAAAGGCTTTGGCCATTTCCCTCGATGATCGGTGAGCCGATCCGGCTCGATGTCACGATGCGACCGCATGACGCCGGATTGCGTTCCGTCCGGGTAGGGCCGGGTATTAGTGAGCATTTCAAACAAACTGACACCGAGTGCGTAGACGTCGATGGCGTACGAATCCTCTGCCGGGGCCCGGCAGAGTTCCGGGGCGAGGTAGTTGGCCGTGCCGAGTACAAATTCGAGTTCTCCCGGTCGATGGGCGAATCCGAGGTCCACGAGCACGGCCCGCCCGGCCGAGGGGAGCATGACATTTCCCGGCTTCACGTCGCCGTGAACGAACCCGGACGCGTGTAACGAAGCGAGCGCCTCGGCCAGTTGCCTGGCAATACCCAACGCTACAAGCGGAGCAATTCGCCCGCGACGATCCATGCGGGCCCGGAGCGATTCGCCGGATACGAGTTCCATGACCAGGTAATAAGGCGGGGAAATCGAATTGCCGTGCAGAACGCGGACGAGGTGGGGATGACTGACGGTTAGTCCGACCACGATTTCCCGGCGGAAACGGATCAAACCTTCCGGGTCGTTCGATTCGATCAACTTGATCGCAACCGGTTTCCCGTCGTTCGCCTCGGCTAAAAATACGGTCGCACCCGACCCACCTCCGAGCGAGCGGAGAAGGCGGTAATCGGAAAAGGTATGCAGATTCGACACAGCGGCCGACGTATCGGCCGGTCGGAACTTTCCGCTTGACATTATTTTGCCAGAAATGAAATCTGACCAGCAGTCCAGTGCGATCAAATCGTTTGAGAACGCCGACTTCGCAGCACCGGCACCGACTGATATTCGAATAGGGTATCTCCACCAAACCTGTGTTATTGGGGAACCCGCAACCCCGTCTTCGCACACTGGTTTGCCTGCCGGGGATGACGAACGCGTCCGCCGACTAGAATTGTTTCTAACGGCTTCCGTTCGGGCCTTGAAACGGCCCGATTCGGCACCCGTCGCTCGCGTGCGATCGAGAAAAATCAACCCCGGAGAACCGATGGCCCTTCCACCCGTTGACGCCACCACCGGCAACCGACCGGACACGCATGCGAAAGCGCTCCGCATCAACCTCGACCGGAGACGGTACGGCACTTTCGCCGAGATCGGGGCCGGGCAAGAAGTCGTCCGGTGGTTCTTCCGGGTCGGCGGGGCCGCCGGCACCGTCGCCAAGTCCATGTCGGCCTACGACATGATCGTGTCGGACGCGATATACGGCGAATCGGACCGGTACGTCAGCCGATCGCGGCTGGAAGCGATGCTGAATCACGAGTATTCACTTAATATCGAACGCCTGTCGAATACCAAAGGCGACACGAACGCCCTATTCGCTTTTGCCGACACCGTGTCCGCCCGCAACTTTCTCGGAACGAACGAGTGCCACGGGTGGATGGGCGTGCGGTTTCAGGTCTACCCCCGTGACCAGGAAACCCAGATCGTCATTCACTTTCGCCTCCTCGACAAGGCCGCCGTTCTCCAACAGGAAGCCATCGGTATCCTCGGCGTAAACCTTCTCTACGGGGCCTTTCACCTCCACTTCGAACCCGACCAACTGATCGAGTCCCTTCACGACGACCTCGGCCCGTCCCGCGTCGAAGTCGACATGATCGACTTTTCGGGCATCGGGTTTCGGGCCATCGACAACCGGCTCATGAGTCTGAACCTCGTGCAGAAAGGTCTCAGCCGGGCGGCAATGTTCGGACCGGACCGGAACGTGCTCCTGCCGAGCGATGTATTCCACAAGCGGCCGGTGCTCGTCGAACGGGGAAGTTTTCGGCCCTTGACCAACGTCAATGTCGACATCCTCCGGGCCGCGACCGAAACGTTTACGCAGCGGCTCGCGCCCGAAGACCGCGATCGGTTAGTCAGCGTGGCCGAAATTACAATGCGAAATCTAACGGCGGACGGATCGGCCCCCGATCCGCGGGACTTCTTGAGCCGGGCCGAAGTCCTGTCCGCAGCCGGGATGACCGTACTCGTCTCGGACTTTTTCGAGTTTTACCGTCTCGCCGGCTACCTCCGCGGGTTGACAGTCAAACCGCTCGGCATTGCCCTCGGGGCCGTCACCATCCCCGAATTGTACGACTCGAGCTTTTACGGAAACCTGGAAGGCGGATTGCTCGAATCCATTGGCCGACTGTTCAGCGGTGACATGACGCTGTTCGTCTACCCGTATCTCGATCGGACCACCGGAGAACTCCGGACGGTCGAAACGCTAGCCCTGCCGCCGGAAGCGAAGCCTTTGTACGACTACGTCGTGCGGGCTGGCAAGGTGGTCGCATTGGCCAACCACGACCCTGCCTGCCTGCCGATTGACAGCCGGGACATTTTGAAGAAGATTGCGTCCCGGAATCCGGAATGGGAGAAAATGGTGCCGCCGCCAATCGTCCAACTTATCAAAGACCGGAATCTGTTCGGATACAAGAAGAAGGTGTAACCGGCCCAATCGGCCGTTACCGGACTTCGAGTTTATCGTACGTCCCGCTCTCGTCGGAATCGGCAACGGTCTTGAGCTTCCGCCGCATCGCGTCCGCGAGACCTTGGGCGTCGAGTCCAATGTCGCAGAGCAGTTCGTTCCGATCGCCATGCTCGATGAATCGATCCGGGATCCCGCACCGAATCACATTGCGGCTATCGACCCCGGCCGCGTTACACGCTTCGAGAACCGCGGACCCGAATCCACCTTCGAGCGTTCCCTCTTCCACCGTAGCAACGGCCGGAAGGTTCTCGACCGCTTTCAGGATCGTGGTCCGGTCGATCGGTTTGGCAAACCGCGCGTTAATCACCCCGACGTGCAAGCCCTCGGCCTTGAGCAACTTGGCCGCGGCGACGCAATTGGTCAGTAAGGTGCCGAAGGCGATGAAGCAGCCGTCGTGGCCCCAATCGAGCACTTCCGCATTCCCGATCACGATCGGTGCGACCCGATTGTCGGGCCGGGCGACCGTTTCCTGGTTAGCCTTCGGGTAACGGATGGACGCCGGGCCGGGCAACGTGAGTGCGGTGCGAAGCATGGGTTCGACGTCGGCTTCGTCGCCGGGGGCCATCACGGTCATATTCGGGAACAGCCGCGTGTAGGGAATGTCGAAACACCCGTGGTGGGTCGGTCCGTCCGGTCCGGTTAGCCCGGACCGGTCCATGGTGAATACCACGGGCAGGTTTTGCAGGGCGACTTCCTGGAAGATCTGGTCGAAACTGCGTTGGAGGAATGTGGAGTAGATGTCGACGACGGGCCGGCTGCCGGCCTTGGCCATGCCGGCCGCAAACGCGACGGCGTGGCTCTCACATATTCCCACGTCAAAAAACCGAGCCGGGAAATCCGTTCGCACTTTCTCCAACTTATTCCCCTGGCACATCGCTGCGGTAATCACCGCAACCTTTTCGTTCTCGCCCATTATCCGGTGCAGTGATCCGCTTACCGCGTCGGTATACCCCTTCGACCCGCCCTTCTTCACCGACACAATCTGCCGGTCCGGACCCACTTGATCGATCACTGGCGGGGTGTGAAACGCAACCGGATCCTCTTCGGCCTGCGGCACGCCATAGCCTTTCGCCGTGAACACGTGCAACAGGATCGGCCCCGATTGGTCCTTTAAATCCTTGAGGATTTTCCGAAGCCCGGCCAGGTCGTGCCCGTCCACCGGGCCGAAATAGCGGAACCCGAGCGATTCGAACAGCATGCCTTCCTTGAACGTCGCCTTAATCCCGTCGCGGATGTGTTCCAGCGCGGAATGGGCAACTCCGCCGATCAGTGGCGTATGTTTCAAGATGGAACTGATCGTCTTCTTCGACCCCTGGTAGAGGTCGGTCATTCGGCACTGATCGAGGTATTTAGCCAGACCGCCAGTACGGGGGCAGATACTCATTTCGTTGTCGTTCAAAATGACGAGAACGTTCTGATCCAGCCCGGCAATGTTGTTAAGAGCTTCGAATACGATGCCGGACGGGAACGCCCCATCGCCAATAACGGCAACGGCTTTTCGGCTACCATTCCCGAGCAGGTCGTCTCCGGCTTTGAGTCCGGAAACGGTGGAAACGCTGCAGCCGGCGTGGCCGGTGACGAACAGATCGTACGGGCCCTCCGCCGGGTTCGGGTAGCCCATCAATCCGCCTTTGGTGCGGATGGAGTGAAACTGCGGGTATCGGCCGGTGACGAGTTTGTGGGGATAAATCTGGTGGCCGGTGTCCCAAATGAGTCGGTCTTGTGTGAAATCGAACGTTAGGTGCAATGCGAGGCAGAGTTCGACGACGCCGAGGTTCGAGGCGAAGTGTGCCGGTCGCGACTGACACACCTTGACCAACTCGTCTCGAATTTCCTGGGCGAGCAGTTCGAGTTGTGCGTCGGACAGATTATGCAGGTCCGCGGGGGATGTAATCCGCGGAAGAATCTCAGGCATCGCGTCACTCCGTTGTTCTTATCGGTCCCGGGTCACAACGAACCGAGCGAGGGCTCCCAGCCACTGCCCGGCCGACCCAAACGTCTCGACCGCCGCCTCGGCCTCGGCCGCCAACCGGGCCGCCAACCGCCGACTTTCTTCAACCCCCAATAAACCCGGGTAAGTCATCTTACCCCGGGCCGCGTCCTTTCGCACTCTCTTACCGACAGTCGTAACACTCCCGGCGACGTCCAGCAAGTCGTCCGTTACCTGAAACGCCAAGCCGAACGCCGAGGCGTATACGTCAACGGCCTTCAGTTCGTTCGCGGGCGGGTTCGGGCCCCGCGTTGCCAGAATCCCCATCCGAACCGCCGCACGAAATAACGCCCCGGTTTTCCGGCGATGAATGTCTTCCAGGGATTCACGAGACTCGACGATCGCGCGGGCAACGGACCCAATTTTGCCGTCAGCCGAAAGATCTAAAACCTGTCCGCCGACCATCCCCCTGGCTCCGGCGGCTCGTGCCAATTCTACACAACAAACCGCAGCCGTGGGGGGAAGATAACCCGTAGCAAGTACTTCGAACGCACCCGTCAGCAACGCGTCTCCGGACAGGATCGCCAGGGCCTCGCCGTATTTCTTGTGACACGTTAGAAGACCGCGGCGAAGGTCGTCGTCGTCCATCGCCGGCAGGTCGTCGTGAATCAGCGAATACGTATGAACGAATTCGACCGCACACCCGGCCGGCATCGCCTCGGCAATCGATCCGCCGACCGCTTCACAGGCGAGAATCGCCAGCAACGGCCGGAGGCGTTTCCCGGGGGTGAAGACGCCGTAATCCATGGCCTCGGCCAGGCCGGCGGGGGCGGAGGGGGCGGCGGCCGCGACCCGCCCGAGCCATTGCTTCAACCCGGCCTCCACGGCCGACTGTTTCGGTGCCAATTCCGCCCAGAGCGTATCGACCATGTCGTTATTGATACCAACCCGGCCGGGGAATGGACCCCGGAGACCGGTCCAAACCGCCCCACGGTCGAATAAACTTTACAATGCAAAGTTATTTCGTCAAGAGGACGTTTTCCGCTTTCGCGGCGGCTCCGTTTCGTTCGATCCGACGGCAGACGCGTGCGCGAACGGGGCGAGGATCGGTCTGCCGGATTCGTCCAACCCGGTAAGTTGCTGAATCTTTTGCTCCGCCGCCCGGAGTCGGGCATAACAACGCCGCAATAACTGGACCCCCTGCTCGTACCGGGCCAACGCGGCATCGAGTGTAGTGGTACCGTCTTCCAGATCTTTCAACGTACGGTCGAGGTCGGCGAGGTCGGCTTCAAACGACGGCTCGGGATCGTCGGGCATGGGTCAACTCACGTCGGTGGCAGTTATCGTACTCACGACCTGTCCGTGCGCCAGTCGGGACGTGATCGAATCGCCGACATTTACTGTTGAGGTGTCGAGCACGATTTGCCCGTCGCAGAACGTGAGGCTATACCCGCGGGTGAGAACGGCGAGCGGGCTGA
>DASXPC010000239.1:0-14988 GCA_036493815.1 Fimbriiglobus sp.
CAACGGGTACTATTACACTTACCCGACCAGCACGGTTTGGAGCTACCCCAATAACTATTACTGGTCGTCGGGTTATGTGTATCCGACGAACATCGGCTGGAGATTCCGAGTTGGTCGGTGGTGGTGGTAGCCGAATTGCTCTTCGCCAATCGCACCAGGGCCGGCCCGTCCGGCCCTCATTTTACGCACCTTTCGCCCTTCTCAGATTGGAGCATGCTATGAAAACCACAGGCCTATCGCTCGTATTCCTTGCGATGTGCATCCTTGTCTTTTGCGCGCTTGTCGCGGTGGGTGCCGATATCAAAACTTCGGGCAACGAAAATCACCTTCTCGCTTTGCCCGGACCGATCTTAACCATCCCTCTGGTTACCGCGGCGGTGATCGGGGTTTTGGGAACCGCAATGTATTTCATTGGCGGGCGAGGATTTTACGTCATCCGCCGACCTCCCGTCCAATCTGTTGACGGAAACGGGAATTCCCATACCGTTCGGTCGATTGAAAAGGCTTCGAGGGAAAGAACTGCCATGTTACCGCATTGAGTGCATGACCGGAGTTTCCTGCCGTTCCAGAACCGGTAACCAGGCAGTCAGGTCCTGTCGGGTCTGGGAGAATGAAGTGGTGACCGCATCCGGACCGGCGTTATTCAGTACCATGGTGGATGTCGCCATTTCCTCTTCCGGGCCCCACCGGCCGACGAGGATTTTCAACTCAGGTAGTCGCGAGCGGAGGCGTTTACACAAATATCGGGCATGTGTCATGCCCCCTGGCGGAATGGTTCCAATCAAAACGACAACGGGTTCAAATTCCGACACAATATCCCATACTTCCCCTGCCAGGGTGGACGACGACGTGACTTTCACATCCCACCTTTGGGGCGGCAGGGTCGAAGCGAACAATTCGCACGCCGCGACGTCGATTTCGCCTTTCCCGGGAACGATCAATATTCGTGCGGGAGAAAGCTCGGCATCTGGAGGCAACTCACCCATCGGCTGGTCGTCGAAGTATTCTCGGATCGGTGTCAGGCAAGCGTCCAAATTGACGGCCGACAATTCGCCCGCGGATTCCGCCGATCGAACCAGCCGAAGGGCCGGCAAAACCACGGCATCTAATGCCTCTTCATGGCCGCGTTCGGTAACGGCCTGGTGGAGCACTCGCCCGACTTCGTCCTCGTCTCCGGCCGTCAATCGCTGATAGAGTCTCGTGCCCGGATCCAACGGCGGTTCGTCACCGAGCAGAACGTCCAGAAACTTCAATGCGGGGGCGTGCTTGCCGAGAACGAGCAAACAGGTCGTCAAAGGGCCGGAAAGAATTAATCCAATCGGGCCCCAGAGAAACGACCAGAAGCCGGCCGCAGTGAGTTGGGCGACTTCAGACATCCCCAGACTGGATCCGTAGACAACCGGTTCGATGAAATTGTTACAAATGATTTCCAACCCCAGAACGACGACTAACACGCTGATCGGTTGCCACCACGTATCCGTTGTCGCGATGGTGTAAAGGAAGGGAGGAATGACCCCAATCCAGGTGCCGAGATAGGGGACGTACCTCATAACGGCTGCGAGAAAACCCCACAGCAGGGAGTAACGGATACCGATCAGGAAAAGACCGATCGCAATCACCCCGCCGAACGTGGCATTGAAGAGGAATTGTTTGAGTAGATACCGACTCACGCGCTCGGAGGCATCGTTGAGGGCCTTGGTCGTTACCGCGACACGGCCGTCGCCAATAAGGCGAATCATTCGGTCCCGCAAATCTTCCTTGCGAAAAAGAATGAACACGACGAGCACGGCGGCGAAGGCGCTTTGTACGGCGAATTCCGCGGCCGGCGTCACGATACGGTTCAGCCACCCAGCCCACATCGGGGTCTGCGGTTCGACTACGACCGGGGTCGGGCCTCGTCCGTTGGCATCGGGTGCTTTCGTCGGATCAATCGATTTCCCAACTTCGTCAATGAGTTGCCCCAATCGGTTCGTCTCACCGGAGGTGAGTATTCCCTTAATCGCGGAGATTCTTTGAACGATCCGATCACGATGATCGGGAAGGGTGAGAGTGAGGGACGCAACTTGCTGGGCCAGCACCCATCCAGTGCCAATGGCAAGTATGACAGCGGCCGCGACTGTCAGGATCACCGCCGGCCCGCGCGGCAGACCCATCCGCTTAAGATATCGGACGACGGGTGAGAGTACGTAAGCGAGAAAAACGGCCATCGCCAGCGGAATGAAAATCGCCCTGGCCCAATAGAGTACGCCGGTGAGCAACAGGACTATGGCCAATCCCGAAAAGCCGAGAAGGGCATGCTGCCAGGGTGGATTCGTAGGGGATCGGCTCATGAAGTCGTACCTAAGGAATCCGGCCGGAATAACCCGGCCGGAGACGTTTCGAATTATCACGTCACTCGCTACACGCGAGAAACGCGGCCGAGCAACATCCCCACTCCGAATCCGACCAACAGGGCCGGGACGGGATACTTTCGTACGAATGCCGTAACCTCTCGACCGAAATCACCGGCCGTTTGTGTCGTCGCCTCGTACGTGTCGTCCGCCCACTTTTGAACCTTGTCCGCAGCGTGCCTAGCCGTCTGCCCGGCTTCGTCGGCAAGGTCGCGGACTTTGTCCTTCGCTCCCGAAGCGAGGTCCGAGACCGAATGGGCCACGGCCTTCACTTCATCCTTCACCGAGTCAATCACACCACTCGCCGATTGCTTCACTTTGTCCTGAGTCGTTGTCGCGGTCATATCAAGTCCTCCTGGTGGACGTTGGGTTAGAGAAACATTCAACTCGAATTCCTGTCATACACTTACTGCATCGTTCGTGCCGTCTTCCGGCACTAATACGATCTGGAGGGGTCACATTCGGGATCCCCGTACGGCCCCATTCCAGCGGCCGACCGGATACGTTGATGAAACCGCATTGGCCGGCTTGTCTTCGGCCGATACAACGTTGGGTTCCTCCCCCGGCATTTCATCCTGGACGATTCGATGGATATGGGCCGATAAGCATTGAATCGCGGATTCGCCGACTTTCTTCATCTCCTCTGTGAACCGCTCTACGAGTGAATCCCATAAACCGTTTCCACGTATCGCTGCGGTGCTTGGAGTTGCAGCCGGACGAATGATGGGTTCTGGTCTGGTATTGCTGCGTCGTCCGCTTCGGAATGCGAGTCCCGTGAGAAACCCCGCGGCCGATGCGCCGGCCACCATCAGCCACGGTTGGTTTTGCACGTGACGCCGCAGGTCAAAGGCGGATCCCAATTGTCGTCGTACCGTTTCAACCGTCCCCTCGACCGCGTCGCGGACGGAATGGACCGTGTCCTGCACGGCCGTCGTCGCCGACTGAACCGTGCCCACGACCGAATCCTCTAGTGCGGACACTTTCTCGGTCAGGGATTGCCGAGTTTCTTCCATTTGTGCTTCGATCAGTTCTGGGGATTTGCGATCCATGAGACATTCTCCTCCAAGGCGGCCAGTGATTTATTTGGCAGCGGGTTGAACGATTTCACGAGCAATCGACCGGCCACCGCGGCCGTCCCTCCGACGAGTAACAAGGCTGCACCGACCACGGACCAGCAGCCCCAGATCGGCAGGGTCGGGACCACGGCGGCCAGCCCGTGCACTGCGGCCACGGCTAGAAACAACCCGCCGACCCCTGCCGTAGCCAATCCGAACCCGATGTATTTGACCGCCCGTGTGGTTCGGTGGAAGTCTTCCCGAACTTCGGCCCGGAATAGGGCGGCCTGCTGGCCGACAAGCTTGCCCACATCGTTGAGGATGTCTCCGACAAGAGCCGACATTCGCTGGGAGTCTGATTCCCGCTGTTCCTGATCGTAACCGGTCATGGTTGCCTCGCGTGAAAGGACCGATCAAACCACTTCCCCGACCGCCCTGCGGCCGACCAGTAGAGCAAGGACGAACAACACGAGAAACACGAAGAACAGCACTTTGGCCGCCACGTAGGCGGTACCCGCGACGGTCGTGAATCCGAAGAGTCCCGCCAGCAAAGCAATTAGCAGAAACAGAAGTGCATAGCGTAACATGTGATTCTCCTTTGTAATGGATTGATTGTGGAGTGTTTGTGTTACCACTTCGTGCAACCACCGATGATGAGTGCGATGATGATAATCGGTATCGGTAGGCCGAGAGCCCAAGCGATTGCTGCATAGCTGATACGCCCGGCCCGTTGCGTTGGTGTGTCTTTCTTCATCGATTTATCCTCGGCGGTGGAAACCAAAAGTTTCATTCGACGAATAGTTAATTGCATGAGTCATGCCAAAACGCCCGATTGATTGAAAAGCCTTGAATTGCAGCCGTTCTGTTCGCTATTACACTTCTGACATGGGAAAAACGTTGCTCAGTTGTGAACCCGATGCACACTCAATCGGTGGGAACTGGGGATTCAACAAAAATGCGTCGACCCCCGGCCTGAGGGCTGGGGTCGACGCCGATTAGTTACAGGTCGGGTTGTAACCCACCAGCCCCCTGAACTGCCCTTGCGCATTCCGCCTGGGTTTCGTACTTCGGGGACATGGTCTCCGCAGCGACATCCCCGGCGGGTGCGGTCCTCGACCCGGCGTTCGTGGCGGCGTTCCGATCCGGGACGCTGACCCGATCGGCGGTCGAGGCGGCGTTGCCGGCGGACCGCGGGGCGATCCTCTTTTTCCTGATGCAGTTGATGACGGCGGTGGCCGACGGGTCGGGCCCGGCGGTGGGTCCGCACACGCCGTCGGGGGCGGTACCGCCGTACCAGAAGCCGGCGACGGACCCCAAGAAACGCACGGGGAAAGCGGGGGCGAAGCCGGGCCACGCGGGGTCGAGCCGGCCGAAGCCGGAGGACATCACCCGCCGCGAGGAGCATCAGTTCCCGGCCTGTCCCGACTGCGGCGGGGAACTCCGCCGCACCGGTCGCAAGCGGACGCGGATCATCGAAGACATTCCGCCCGACCTGACCGCGGACGTGGCCGAGCACACGACCCACCGCGACTGGTGCCCGCACTGCAAGAAGCAGGTCGAGCCGAAGGTGCCCGACGCGTTGGCGCGGTGCATACTCGGGAACCGGGCGGTCGCCCTGGCGGGGTGGCTGCACTACGGGCTGGGCACGACGACGAGCCAGATCGTGGCCGTGTTCAACCGGCACCTGCGACTGCCGATCAGTGACGGCGGACTGACCCAAATGTGGCACCGGCTGGCCCGGGTGGTCACCCCGTGGTACGAGCAGATTCACCGGCACTGCCTCGACGCCGGCGTGTTGCACGCCGACGAGACCGGGTGGCGGACCAACGGCGAGTTGTGGTGGCTGTGGTGTTTCACGACGGCGGACGCGACGGGTTACGTGTTGCACGAGTCCCGCGGCCACGAGGCGTTGCGGGCGTTCTTCAAGGCCGAGTTCGCCGGCGTCCTGGTGACCGACTTCTGGAAGGCGTACGACGTCATCACCCGGCGGCAGCAGAAGTGCTGGCCGCACCTGCTCCGGGACCTGACGGCGGTGGACGACGGGTCGGAGCACCACGGCGACTGGCCCGAATTCGCCGGGAAACTGAGGCGGATCTACGCCGACGCGATCCGACTGGAGGCGACCCACGACACGGCCGAGCAAACCACCTACGACCGCCGCACCTGCCTGCTCTACGCCCGCGTCGCCGACCTCGCGGCCGCCGGGTGGACCAACCCGCACGCCCGCCGCCTGGCCAAACGGTTGAACGCGTACGGCGACCAACTGCTCACGTTCGTCGAGGCCGACGGCGTGCCGCCGAGCAACAACCACGCCGAGCGGGAAGTCCGGCCGGCCGTGCTCATGCGGAAGAACAGCTACGGCAGCCAGAGCGTCCGAGGCGCGTCCACCCGCGGCGTGCTCATGTCCGTCTTCCGCACCCTCCACCGCCGCGGCCTCGACCCCCTCGCCGCGGTCGAACACGCCCTCCGCGCCTACGCCGCCACGGGCGAGTTGCCGCCGCTACCGGAGGGAAAGTGTTCTGGGGGCTGATGCTTTACGTCGGGTTTACTTCTTGTCTTCGACTTTCACGGTGACATCGATGCTCGAGGGCTTGCCGGTATCCGGGGTCGCTGTGACATGGATTTTGGATTCACCAATGGATGCGTCTTTGTTCGCTTCGATCGTGAATGTCACTTCCGCCGGGTCCGAAGGATTAACTTCCTTTGTTCCGAATTCCGCTTTGAGCCCTTTCGGCACCACGGCGTCCATCTTGACAACCCGTTTAAAGTCCGACCCGCGGTCGAGCGAAAGTTTGATTGTTTGCCGATCGCCCTGTTTCACGATTGTTGGCAGACTCGGCCCCTTCAGCGTGAAGCTATCCTTCGTGCCGGGCGTGCCCCCGGTCGAGCCGGTGTTACTGCAGCCGAAGGGCGCCAATACAAGGATGGCCATGCCAGCCGATGCAAGAAGATTTCGCATGATGTTCCACTCCCATTCGATGGTGTATTGCTACAGGATGTTGCCAGCGGGCGATAATTGCGATGAAGCAAACGATGTGCCATGCGCTGTCGTTCATTCCATCACCGCCGGCAATCCCGATGAGTATGAAGGGAGCTCACCGGGATCGGATGAGCCGGGAGCAGCCCGAGGAGTTTCAGTTGCACGACTTCGGATGGCCGGAGGGCCGCACGATCGTCCGTGGCCAAGACTTCCTGGCGGAAGCTTGGGCGGCTGAGAAGACGAGATGTCGTGATCGGGAGAGATTCGGGAAGCGAGTGCGGCATGATGTATTCCTCGGTTAAATACTCGAGACTCTGCATTCCCCGTTCCAAAACCGGTAGACACGATTCCCCGAAATTGCAGACTACCGCGATTGAAGCGTGCATAAGGTTGCGAGAACGGTTGCCGAGAAACAGGAAGGGAGTTGCTGGGGAATGCCGACGCGACTTAAGTGGGATGGGGCGACAGAGAAGCGGCTTTTGGGATCACCGTCGTTAAGCGTTTTACCTTTGCGAAAAATGTTCGAGGGGTGAGCGGTAACCCACCTCACCCCTCGCACGAAGATCAGATTGTGATTAAACACCGAGTTTAACAGGCTCTTCCTTCCATTCGCTTTCCGCCTCTTCGGAATCCCGATTCAGGTATACCTTCCGGTCGACACGTTCGACCCAGTCGAGGGGAATCCAATGGTGCTTCCCGCCCGACTCGGGGTCGTTCTTCGTCAGTTTGATCATGTCCCCGTCAACGTGATCGACTCGGCCGAGTCGTTTGCCACACGAGCAGAATACATCCATGTGTTCCTTGATGTTGGCTACGTTCGTCATGGTAATTCCTCCGGGCGTTGATTACAGAATTCCGGCCCTCCTCGCCTTACGGCCTAATGGCTGGTGTCCAACCCCAGGGAACAACGTCCAGGAGTAGTAGGACCAACAGAACGGCGAGGAGGACCGACACGAGTCCCGACGGCCCGTACCCCCACCTCCGGGAATAAGGGTATGCCGGGAAACTACCGAGCAACAGGAGGACCAAGACGATCAGTAGTAGCGTGCCCATCGATCTCTCCTCCTGGTTATTGTGACCCTGCTTTTACGATTGCATTCGGCATGCCAGAGTTAACGGGAATGCTCCAGACTTGTTTCGATTTCAATTGAGGCCGGTTTCAAGTCGGCCGTGGCAGGTCCGTGGAGTACCTTGCCGTCGGCCGAGAATCGCGACCCGTGTAAGGGACAATCCCAGGTCTGCTCGGCCTCATTCCACCGAACGAGGCCGCCATAATGGGGACACGTGGCGTAGAGCATACACAATTCCCCTGTGTAGGTCCGGCAGACGGCCAGTTTTGAGAATCCACGCCGGACGACGGTTCCCTCTCCAAGAGAAAGGTCGGCCGGGTCGATGCCTCCCCCGGTTAGCCAATCGAAGTACTGGCTTGCGGAATTAACGTTTTCCCGCAGAAATTTGCCCGTTGCTCCGAACGGTAAGCGTGACGGATCGTACAGCCAAGCCCAGGGGTTTTCCCGACCGAGTATCAAGTCTGTCAGAACATCACCCGCAATGGTGCCGTGCGTCAGACCCATCCCCGAATCGCCCGTGACCAGGAATACGTTTTCCCCGATGGAAGAATCGAGCCCGATGTAGGCGAGGCCGTCCAGAGTTTCAAATACCTGTCCGGACCATCGATACCGGATGGGACCCATGAAAGGGAACCGGGCCCGTATCCACGATTCCAGCCTTATCCAACTGTCCGCCCAATTCTGTCCCTGTCCCGTCCTGTGATCTTCACCTCCAATAATTGCGAAGGATTGGCCATACTCGTCCTGGTGAAAACGCACGTAGTGGTAGGGGTCGAGTGTGTCCCAGAATAAGGCGGCTGTGGCCGTGCTGCGGGGCACGGCGGCGGCAATCGCGTAGGTCGTATAGGCGGCCAGTCGGGAGTTGATGCCGACGTCACCGTTCAGAGGAGTGTTTGTCGCAATTACGATGGATCCGGCCGAGATTTTGCGTCCTTCGGCCGTCGTTGCCGTCGGTCGCCGACCGCCCTCGATCAACTGGACCCGGGTTCCGGTGCAGATTTTCCCGCCGTTGGTAAGGACCGACCGGGCAAGCCCGGTCAAGTATTTCCGCGGATGGAACTGTGCTTGGTCGGCGAATCGGAGCGCGGGTCCCGTACGAAGTCCCATCCAAGGCAGCGAGTCGACCCATTCCATAGGGATCGACGCCGCCCGGCACACCTCGGCCTCGCGTTCGAGAATGTTGAGTCCCTTGTCGTCACCCGGAAACAGATACCCGTCCACTCGCTCGAAATCGCACGAAATGCATTCCCGGGTTACGGTAGCCTCAACCTGATCGATGGCCGCCGCGTGGCTTTCGAAAGCCGACCGGACTGCGTCCGGCCCCCGAACTTTTTGAATCCGGTCGAACCGGTCATCGATCACACTCGATAAATGGGCGGAGGTCGCCGCCGATTCCCCGAGACCCACTTCGTTCCGGGCCTCAAGCACCAGGACTTTTTTTCCTTCCAAAGACAATCGGTAGGCAGTCGTCAATCCGGCGATCCCGGCGCCCACAACACAAACGTCGCACTCGGCATTGTCCCCTAACTGACTTCCCGCGAGGGGAAGCGTCGGTGGATCGGACCAGATCGGGATCGTGTTTACGGACATCGAGTTGAACCTCGGAAAGACAGCCCGCACGTTCGTCAATCGGCATGGCCGCTGCATTATCAGGGTTCATACACCCTTCGGACTGCGACTTCGGCCATGCTGGTCAACGTCCAGGCAGTCCCTTCCGTGGGGATAATCCTGGGCGTCATGAGCGATCGGCAAAGGCGTGTGCCTCCATATGCTTGGCACAGCTCGCGCAGCAATACATGTTCTCCCCGTCGTCGATTCCGTGACCAATAATGCGGCAATTACAGTGTACGCACGCCGGGGCGATCGCGTGTATTGCACACTCGAATGAATCGAACGTGTGTTCCTCGCCTTCAGCCGTGATAACGGTGAACGCTTTGTCGTATTCGTTGCCGCAAACTTCGCAGGTACCCATGTTGTTTCTCCAAAAAGGTCAGTCGGTTTGTCCCATTGATGGGAAACGCAATGCATGTGCCGTTTGGGATTCCGTTTCGGGAAAACAACTAAAGATCGGCGGCTGTATGTCGGCAAAGGCGTTCCCAGGAGTACGCATCCGATTTCCGATTTCCTCTTGCCCGTCAACTTTTCCGTTCGGAGTCTTGTTTGAAAGAGAAGAAACCAGCGGAAATAGTACGCGGTATGGCAATTGCATTTCCCCAATGTCGATTCGCTTGATTGTGCCCCCGGGGAGAATGGCATGCCTTTGTCCGTCGTATCTTCTATTCGGTTGCCCAATACCCTGGTTGTCGGGGGTGATCGGACTAATAGTGGCGACAACTTCGCCCATGACGAACAGCACGAACCGGCAACTGAACTTGCGGCTGACGATATAGCCACGGACATTGTGGATACCCTGCCAATCGAATCGGTCCGGCAGTATAAAATTGAACGATCAATTGTTCCGGCCGGGACATCGGGACCGGTTGAACCGATTCCGGAATATTTGCAACTAAGTGTTCCGGAAATCCTGAAGTTCGTGCATACGCTCAATACGGACGGGATCGCGCAAGTCATCGCGTTCGAAAAGGCACATCGAAACCGTAAGACTTTGCTGATCAAGCTTGGTCGAATGGTCCGGCAATCGAATAGTCGAACCGTCCACTCGCCCGAAAACGCACCACCCACGGCCAACATTTCATAGCCCGGCGAACCCCGATGGGCACGGCCGGGAAAGGGAACCTAACCCGCGGCCGCGACCGCGTCGTCCCTTTTCGTTCCCAGGAAACCCAGGTCAGGTTTCTGCGACTCGGTTCTGCCCATTTCCACGATTACGGCGTGTTCCTTCCCATCATCGCGAAGATCAATTCGGCCATTGGCTGATTCAACGCCGTCCACTTTGATTAGCCGGACACCCTGGGTCGACCGATGCGGATTGGAAACGTTGATCTGATAGACGGCGGTTCCGTATCGATACCGAATGGCAAATCCGGCCCAAGCCGAAGGTATGCATGGATTGATCTGTAGCGTTGCATCAACTCGATGAAGCCCCAGTATATCTTCGTGGGCGACGCGGTAGAGCCACCCGGCGGAACCGGTGTACCAGGTCCATCCCACCCGGCCGACGTGGTCGGGGTTGGCGTAAACGTCCCCGGCGACGACGTACGGTTCCCCTTTGTAACGGGCGACACCGGCACCGTTGGACGTCATCGTGATCGGGTTTAAAAGGTCGAAAACGGCGTACGCTTCGTCACCCCTCCCCAACGTTGCCAGGCCTTTGACGACCCACGCCGCGGCGTGGGTATACTGTCCACCGTTTTCTCGTACCCCTGGAACGTAGCCCTTGACGTACCCGGGCTGTAATGGTCCCTCGTCGAACGGAGGTGTGAAGAGGAGGACCAACCTGTCGGCTGGGCGGACGAGTTGTCGAAGGGCTTCGTCCATGGCGCGACCGACCCGTTCCGGGTCGGCGACGCCGGCAATGGCGGCCCAACTTTGCGCGATCGAGTCGATCCCGCATTCGTCGTTCACGGCTGCCCCGAGCGGTGTACCGTCGTCGAAGAATGCCCGCAGGTACCAGGATCCGTCCCATCCGTGCCGCTCCACGGCTTCGCGCAATTCCTCGGCCCGGATTCTGCACTCGGCCATGACGTCCCGATCTCCCCGACGGTCGGCTTCGGCCGCAATCGCGTGCATAACCACGATCTGAAACCACGCCAGCCACACACTCTCGCCACGCCCCTCGGCGCCGACACGGTTCATTCCGTCGTTCCAGTCGCCGGTGCCGATGAGTGGCAGGTCGTGGGGTCCCCGCCGCCAGCCATGCCGAACGGCTTGCAAGCAATGATCGTATAGCGAGGACATGTCGCTCGATGCGGCCGGTGTTCCGAACGATTCGTTTTCACCGGCCGGGAGTGGGTCCGCGGAAAGATACGGTACTTTGGCGTCCCAAATTCCCCGGTCCCCGGTCGTGTTCGCGTAATGACAGACGGCGTACGGGAGCCAGAGGAAATCGTCGGAAATCCTTGTGCGGACGCCGGCACCCGTTTCCGGGTGCCACCAATGTTGCCCGTCTCCTTCGACAAATTGCCGTGCGGCCGTGCGGAGAATCTGCTCCCGTGCAACTTCCGGTGCCGAGTGGACCAGGGCGCAAACGTCCTGAAGTTGATCGCGGAATCCATAGGCTCCGCCGGATTGGTAGAAGGCCGACCGTCCCCACACGCGACAAGAAAGTGTCTGATACACCAGCCAGCGGTTCAGCAAGACGTCGAAGCCGCGGTCCGGTGTGGAAACCTGAACGGTTTGACAAATTCGATCCCAGTGTTCCACGACCCGTATGAGCTCGGTGTCGGCCGAGGCGGCTTGCCCCAGCGTCCGTACGAAGTGCCTTGCGGATGCAACGTCGGCCGCTTGCCCCAGGAGGAATACAACCGTCCGTTCTTCACCCGGCGCCAACGTGATGTTGCCCCGGATGGCGGCGCACGGATCAAGTCCCGCCCCGACTCGGCCGGAAAGTGCGGTGCGGTCGAAGGCGGCGGGGGATGCCATTGATCCGTTGCGACCCAGAAAATCGGATCGGTCCCCGGTGACCGTTCGCGGTCTCAAATCGGTATCCACGAACGCCACAGCCGACCCGCCGACGGCCAGGAACGGGTTGCGGGCGAATACTGCCCCCGTCTCGGTGTCGAGTTCCGTCACCACCGACTGGGCAGTCACATCCCGGTTCGGCCCCAGCACAAACGTGACATAATAGGTGGCCGTAAGGCTGCGGGTTCGAGATCCTTCATTCCGAACTTTTAAGAGGGAAATTTTGACCGGGTGCTCGATCGGAACGAATACGGTGAGTTCCTGGGCCAGTCCGTATCCGAACGATTCGAACACCGTGTATCCCTGGCCGTGGCGGACCTCGACCGGCCCGCCGGCAGCCGGGAGCGGCGTCACCGACCAGAATGCCCGAGTCGAATCGTCCTGTAAGTAGACGACGTCTCCCGGCGGGTCGGAAACGGGATCGTTGCTCCAAGGAGTCAAACGATTGAGCTGGCTGTTCCCCGCCCAAGTGAAGCCGCCGCCGGAATCGGTAATGACAAACCCTGCAGAAGGATTTGCGATCACATTCGCCCACGGCAACGGCGGCACCCGGGCCGATTCACTCGGGGCGATTACGTATTCCGAACCGTCCGGCGTAAACCCGCCGAGACCGTTCTGAAACCGGAGGCCGGTTTGCCGCACGCGCCGGTTCGGCGGGGTTGGGAGGGAATCTCGCCGCGAAGTCATTCGCTTTCTGGGAGTCTTTGACGGCAGGGCCACGTCGGCCTGGAACGAGACAGGCCCATTCCGGTCGTCCAAAACGATACGGGCCGCGGCGAGAAGTAACGTCCGATCCGACTCCAGCATCTGCCACCCTTTGCGGACGAATACTCCCCCGGGGCGGTCCTGGCGGTCCGCGGGCACGGACGCCCGAACCAAGTCCGCGGCCTCGACGAACAACTCGTCGAGGTACCCGCCGGAATTTTCGAGGAGCACGACGAGGTCCGCGCGGAGTCCGTGTGCGGTCCAGAATTGATGGGCGGAGAGCAATTGGCGGAGCACGGCCATGCCGGCGGCCGCATGGAGCCGGAGCAGGACCATGGGCAGGTCGCCCGAGAGGCCGAGCCGCCACAGCCCGGAGACGGGAGTGACGTTGGCCGCGAGAGACGCCGGTGAGGCCCGAAGGGGCCCGACCGGATAGAGCAGGTGACCGGCCAGCCGTTGGTTCAGGTGAAAATCAATGTCTCCCCGGCCGGGGTGCTGATGCTCGATCCGGGCGTGTGCCCACGCGAGTTCAAAAACGCGGCCGACCGAGGCCAAGGTGTGGTGGCGGTGGGCGAGTGCGACAGCCTCTTCCCGGGTTGCCGTGGCCCCCGTGACGAAAGCGAGCGTGGCACGTTGGCCGGAGGCCAGCGCCACCCGCCGGCGGATAGCCACGGCCGGATCGAGGACCGCGCCGGTTGTTCCCGTCAGATCGACGCAGGCCGGGTCTAGCATGGCCGGGCCGGCGGCGGTACGCCGCCGGCCGAGAAGACGTGCCCGATCCGTATCGAACGACACGTCAACGTCTCCGGTTTCAACGGCAATCTGGTGGACGACCCAGATTCGGGCATCGCCCGGCGACCGGGGCCGCCGGCGGCAAATTATCGCGTGTGAATCCGGCAACCACTCCGTTTCCACAAATAGTTTTCCGAACGCCGGGTGGGCCAAGTCGGCCGCGTACCTATCCATGACCACTTCCGCAAAGCTCGTCACGTCCAACGACCGAGACGAGGACCCCAGATTTGTCAACACGACACGCCGGGCCTCCACATCCTGGTCGGGAGCGACGGCGATTTCCAGAAGTGTCTCGATGTCGTCGTCGATCCGCCGGATCGCGGCCTTATCGAATGAATAAGTGACCTCATACTCCTTGGGCCTGCGGAGGGTCGGCTGATACCCGGCCGACCAATACTCTCCCGTCTGGCGATCGCGGACGTAAACGAATTGACCGTACTCGTCGGCGGTCGGATCCGACCGCCACCGGTGAATCGACCAGTCCTTCCACTGGCTGTAACCACCGCCGGCGTTGGTAATCATCACTGAATACGAACCGTTCGACAGGAAATGCGGGCGGGGGGTTGGCGTGTCCGGGGTCGACAGCCGGCGGACGGTCGGAAAACTCCGTGCGGCCTGTGGCTCCGACGTCACGGCCGGGGGGTCGTACGGCTCGACCACCGGGGCGTCGACCGGCACTCGTTCTTCCAAGAGAAGTTCCGCTGCCCGTACGGCCGGGACCGCCCGCAAGCGGCGCCGGAAACAGCCGTCCCGCAGTCGATTCGCAATTGCAATGAGACCCATTCCCTGATGATGGGCCATGTACGCCTTCACCACCAGGCAAGCATCCCCCGGCGGTATCCGTTCCGGAGTGAAGTCCAAGGATTCGTAAAACCCGTACTCGCCTTCGCCACCGAGTTCCCGAAGCCTGTGGAGGTTCCGAATAGCCGCGGAGGGTTCGACATCCACCGCCAAGAGCGTCGCATAGGGAGCGACTACCTTGTCTCGATCCAGCCCCCGTTTCAAGCCGAGGCCCGGAACGCCAAAAGACTGGTACTGGTAGACCTGCTCGGCGTCGACGGCCCCGAACGCCGACTCGGACACGCCCCACGGCAATCCGACGTCTCGTCCATATTCGATCTGCCGGGCCACAGCCGTCCGCTGGGCTTCATCCAGAAGCGCACCTTTGGGAACGGGGAGGACAAGACGTGGCATCAGGTATTCGAATTGCGTTCCGCCCCAGGAGACGAGGCCGGTCCGTCCGGCCGCCCGCGTCGCCAGCCGGCCCAGTCGGAACCAGTGTTTCCGGGGGACTTCGCCGCGAGCCACCGCCAGGAAACTGGCGATGCAGGCCTCGGAGGCGAGCAAGTCGTAATAATTCGGATCCGCCCGGCCTGCCGTTACGTTGTATCCGATGGTGAATAGCTCTCGTTGCG
>DASXPC010000240.1:0-14470 GCA_036493815.1 Fimbriiglobus sp.
AATAAATGGCGAGAGACTTCTTCATAAGTCTTCCAAGTCGTTTTGCCTGCTTCATTATCCTTCAATTCATCTTCCATATTTCCTCCTCAACAAAACTGTGCCAATATCATTCACTAGCAACAATGACCGACGCCGGCCGGAGTACCCGGTCGTGCAGCAAGAAGCCTTTTTCCAGTACCAAGACGACGGCCCCCGGCGAAACGTCGGCGGCCGGCTGTTGCGTCACGGCCTGGTGGACGTTCGGGTCGAACGGGGTCCCCCGGCCGGCGGGAATGACCGTCACGCCGAACCGCTTGAACACTTCGAGGATCTGGGCAGCCGTGGCGGCCACGCCCTGCACCAGCGGCCCGGTGTCGCCCGCCTTCTTCGCCGCGTCGAGTGTCCGGTCGAGGTTGTCGATCGGCCCGAGCAGATCTTTGAAGATCGGCTCGGCCGCGTACTTCCGCTCCCGGGCCGCGTCCTGATTCAGCCGCTTCCGCGCGTTGTCGAACTCGGCCACC
This sequence comes from Fimbriiglobus sp., assembly GCA_036493815.1. Lineage (GTDB taxonomy): Bacteria > Planctomycetota > Planctomycetia > Gemmatales > Gemmataceae > DASXPC01. Next base: position 501 of record DASXPC010000240.1, read on the forward strand.
AGCGATTTGTAGTCGGCGACCTGCTTCTCCGCCGCCGACAACTGCTCCCGCAGGGCGGCGGCCTCGTCGTGTTCCAGGGGAGTGGGTTCTTCGGTGGCCACGCTATTGCACCTCGTCCGCGGTCAGCCAGTCTTTCAGTTTGCTGAAGAAACTCTTCTTCCCCGGCGGCGCGTCGGACACGTGCGTATTTTCCAGGGCCGCCATCTTGCGGAACAAATCTTCCTGCTCCGGGGTCAGCGATTGTGGCGTGTCGACGACGACCTGCACGAGCAGGTCGCCCCGACGCTGGCCCCGCCGCCCGGGTATGCCCTTGCCGGCCAATCGCAGCACCTCGTCCGTCTGCGTGCCGCGGGGCAAATCGTGGATCACCTTCTCGCCGGTGAGCGTGGTGATTTCCAGCGGCCCGCCCAGCGCGGCCTGGCTGAACGTGATCGGCCACTGGCAGATCAGGTTCGGGCCGTCCCGCTTGAAGAACTTGTGCTCCTTCACCCGCACGATGAATTCGAGGTCGCCCTTCTTGCCGCCCGGGTCCCCCGCGTCGCCGAGGCCCGGGTAGCGGATGCGGTCCCCCGTATCCACGCCCGGCGGAATCTCGATGTCCAGGTCGCGGCGGGTCGTCACCCGGCCGCCGCCCCGGCAGGTCGGGCAGGGGTCGGTGATGATCTGCCCCCGACCGCCGCACGACGGGCAGGCCCGCTGCATCTGGAACAGGCCCTGCCGCTGGATTACCACGCCCTGTCCACCGCACCGCTTGCACGGGGCCGGCCGGGTGCCGGGCTTCGCCCCGGTGCCCTTGCACGGCTCGCAATGCACTTCCTGGTTGATCGACACGGCCCGGCGGACGCCCGTGGCGGCTTCGACCAGTTCGAGCGTGAGTTCGAGCCGACGGTCCCGGCCGGGTTGCGGCCCGCGACTCCGTCCGCCACCGCCACCGCCGCCGAAGAACTGATCGAAGATGTCCTGCAGGTTGATGCCGAAGCCTTCAAACCCCGACCCGCCGCCACCGTTTAATCCTTCGTGCCCGTACCGGTCGTAAATCGTACGCTTTTCTTCGACCGACAGAACGGCGTAGGCTTCGCTGACTTCCTTGAACTTCGCCTCGGCCTCCGGATCGCCGACGTTCCGGTCCGGGTGAAACTTCATCGCCAACCGGCGGAACGCGGTCTCCATTTCCTTGACCGTGGCTTCTCGAGCCACGCCGAGGACTTCGTAATAATCGCGTTTCGTCATATACAACCGTTCTGGTCACACTATCGCCAGTTTCACCGTCCATATTTCACACTATACCAAGTAAATTGCGATCTATCAACCTTAGGCATTCTTCGCTTTGTACCGGGTCGAATTTCCTTGCAAAAAGTTTGGGGCTTTCGGATAGCGTTTCAAAGTCGGAAGTTACAAAAGTACGGGGTAGTAGGAATTGACTTATCATCATTGCACGATGGCGAAGCAGTCTGAATAACAACCGGTTCATAAGACCATATATTTTTGATATTCGATTGCGTATCGACGGCCGGTCATCATCCGTCACTTTGGGATTGGGATTTTTCCAATCGATGAATCTGGCGTCGTCATTCGCGACAACTGTCCGAAATGGCGAATTCGAAATCACACTTTGGAAAAACGATTCGTCCGGAATAAACACGTTTCTAAAATATCGAACGAACGACGGATTATCCCGAATGAACGAATGCAAATAGACAATGCAATCTCGCGACAGCATCCACCATTGCGATCCGCCGTATGGCTCCCAACCCAGCGGAAACTCGCGACGAGACTTAAAATATATCCAATAACGACGAAAGTTGAAGTGGAAATACCGTATTCGCGCCTGGGAATTATACGGTCCCGAATTTCCTGACCATCGATTCGGTTTCTGCAGCGAGAAAGATTCGATAAACTGCCTGCCGTCATTGTCTTTGAAGAATTGACGAATTGACGAATTGGATTTTATCGGGTAATCCTGGCCGGAAAGAAGAACGGCGTAGTCGAATGGCTTTTTGAGAGCAACTAATGTCGCAATGCACTCGATCGTTGCCGCAACGAGTGAAAACGTGCCCCACCTACAATAGTGCTGCCGCACCAAAAATATGCCATCGAGTTGCGCGGCCGCCTTCTCTATCGTGCGTCGTACCGTTTCGGGGGCCCCCGCATCAATATGGATCACAAATATCGTACCGGCTTCACGCAATACTCTAATCAGCCGGATGACTTGATCCGGATATTTGTGACATAGTATAAGATATGCAATCAATTAAGTACGCCTTTCTCGCACGTCTCCATAACGCAACCAAGTCTCTGTCGTGCAATTTGCCGACGCAACTCTTCGCATAATACAGCCATTTGGCGTGTAAGAAACACGGGCACCGTGTGCCGGTTGCAACTCGTTCGGGTAAATATTCTTTTATTTACGCAATAATCGAGACAAAGGCGGGTAAGCCCATCGATTCTGACAATGAACTTCCCGCCATCATGCGTCTGAAAATATCTTCTATGCCATAAATATTGTTGACGGCCCTCACTCTCTGAACCGTTGACTTAAGCGATCGACCCCACGACCCGGGACTTCTTGTCGTCCTCGTCGATTTTGGTCACCATGACTTCGGTCGTGAGCATGAGACCGGCGATCGACGCCGCGTTCGCGAGGGCGGACTTGGTGACGACGAGCGGGTCGATGATGCCGGCCTTGAACATGTCGACGTATTCGCCGGTGTTGGCGTTGTAGCCGACGGAGGGGGTCTTTTCGCCGCGGGTGAGCACCTCGTCGGCGATGACCGCCCCGTCGGTGCCGCAGTTCTCGGCGATGATCTTGATCGGCTTGACGATAGCCCGGGCGACGATTTCCGCCCCGATACGTTCGTCGCCTTTGAGCTTCTCGGCCAGGGCTTCGACGGTGCCGACGCACCGCAGGAGGGCGGTGCCGCCGCCCGCCACGATCCCCTCGGCCAATGCCGCCCGGGTGGCGTGCAGTGCGTCTTCGACCCGACCCTTGGTCTGCTTCATCTCGGCTTCCGTCGCCGCCCCGACCCGGATGATCGCCACGCCGCCGACCAGCTTCGCCAGCCGCTCGGTGTATTTTTCCTTGTCGTACGTCGACTCGGTCTTATCCATGAGCGTGCGGATCTCGGCGACGCGGTCCTGAATCGCCTTCTCCCGCTTCTTGTCGAGCTTCTCGCAGACGATGGTCGTGTTTTCCTTGTCGACCGTCACTCGGTCGGCGGTGCCAAGCTGTTCGAGAGTGACGTTTTCGAGCTTGAGCCCGAGGTCTTCGGACACGAACGTTCCGCCGGTGAGTACGGCAATGTCCTGCAGCATGGCCTTGCGGCGGTCGCCGAACCCGGGGGCCTTCACCGCGCACACGTCCAGAAGGCCGCGGAGCTTATTGACGACGAGCATCGCCAGGGCTTCGCTCTCGACGTCCTCGGCGATGATGACCAGCGGCTTGCGGGCCTGGGCGGCCTTTTCCAGCAGGGGAAGCATGTCCCGCACGTTTGAAAGCTTCTTTTCGCAGATCAGAATGAGCGGGTTCTCGATCTCGCACTTCAGGTCCGGGTTGCCGGCCGCGAAGTACGGGCTGATGTACCCCTTGTCGAACTGCATCCCCTCGACGAACTCGAGCTGCGTGTCGGACGTCTTGCCTTCCTCGACGGTGATGACGCCGTCCTTGCCGACTTTCTCGAATGCATCGGCCATCAGCTTGCCGATTTTCGGGTCGTTGTTCGCGGAGATCGAAGCAACCTGTTCCATCTCCTCTTTCTTCGTGAGCTTCCGGGCGAGTTCATTTTCCAGGTGCTCGACCGCCTTGGCGACGGCTTTGTCGATCCCTTTCTTCACCCCCATCGGGTTGGCCCCGGCGGTGATGTTCCGCAGCCCCTCGGCGTACAGACTCAACGCGAGGACGGTGGCGGTCGTCGTGCCGTCGCCGGCCACGTCGCTCGTCTTCTGGGCGACCGCGTTCACCAGCTTCGCGCCCATGTTCTCGAACGCGTCGGCCAGTTCGATTTCCTTCGAAACGGTGACGCCGTCTTTCGTGACGGTCGGCCCGCCGAAGGATTTGTCAATGATGACGTTCCGCCCGGTCGGCCCGAGCGTGATCCCGACCGCCTTCGCCAACTTCTCGGCCCCCTGCAGCAGCTTCTTGCGGGCGTCGTCGGTATACAGTAGTTGCTTGGCCATGGATTGATCTCCGATATGTATGTTTCAAGTTTCAAGGGTTTCAAGTTTCAAAGAGTTCCGACGTGAAACTCTAAAACTTGAAACGTGGAACTATTTGGTCACTTTCGCGAGAATATCGCCTTCCCGCATGATCTTGTATTCGGTGCCGTCAATTTCGACGTCCGATCCGCTGTATTTTCCGAACAGGACGGTGTCGCCGACCTTCACCGCGACGGCGGTCCGGACGCCGGCATCGGACAGTTTGCCCGGGCCGACGGCTAGGACTTTGCCCTGCTGCGGCTTCTGTTTCGCGTTGTCCGGCAGGAGAATCCCACCGGCCGTCTTCTCTTCCGCGTCCAGTGACTGAACCACGACCCGGTCGTCCAGAGGCTTCAGGGACGGGGCTTTGTCTGCTTTCGCCATTTCAGCTGTCTCCGGAAAATGTGTAGATGTTTGTTCGTGTTATATGTCATAAGTCAGATGTCATAGGTCAAATGCATATGACATCTGACTTATGACAATTGACAGTGGCTTACATCATCCCACCCATGCCGCCCATCCCACCCATACCGCCGCCCATTCCGCCCATACCACCCATTCCGTGGTCGTCGTGGTGGTCGCCGCCGCCGGCCTTTTTCGGCTCCGGCAGGTCGGCCACCATGCCCTCGGTGGTGAGCAGCAGGCAGGCGACGCTCGCCCCGTTCTGCAGGGCGCTGCGGGTCACTTTCACCGGGTCGACGACGCCCGCTTTGCGCAGGTCTTCGTACTCGTCGGTGTCGGCGTTGTAGCCGTGGTTTTTGTCTTTCGCCTTCAGGATGTGCGAAACGACCACCGTCCCGTCCTTGCCCGCGTTCTCGGCGATCATCCGGCAGGGCATTTCGAGGGCCCGGAAGAGCACCCGCAGACCGGCGTCTTCGTCCCCTTCGAGCTTCTGCTTGTCGAGGGCCTTGCGGGCGTGAAGCAGGGCGATCCCGCCGCCGGCGACGATGCCTTCTTCCAGCGCGGCGCGGGTCGCGGCCAGGCTGTCTTCGTAGAGGGCCTTCCGCTCCTTCATCGCCGTTTCGGTGCTGCCGCCGACTTTCACCTGGGCGACCCCGCCGGCCAGCTTGGCGAGCCGTTCCTGCAGCTTCTCGCGGTCGTACTCGCTGTCGGTCTTTTCGACCTCCTTGCGGATCGACTCGCACCGCCCTTCGATCGCCTTCTTGTCCCCTTTCCCTTCGGTAATGGTGGTGTTCTCGTTGTCCACCTTCACCTTCTTCGCCCGCCCCAGTTCGGCGAGCGTCACGTTCTCGAGCTGAATGCCCAGGTCCTTGAAGATCGCCTTGCCGCCGGTCAGGACGGCGATGTCTTCGAGCATCGCCTTCCGCCGGTCGCCGTAGCCCGGGGCCTTCACCGCACACACCTGGAGGATCCCCTTCAGCTTGTTCAGCACGAGCGTGGCCAGGGCCTCGCCTTCGAAGTCTTCGGCGATCAGCACGAGCGGCTCTTTCTTCTGGCTGATCTTTTCCAGGAGCGGCACCAGCGACTTCACGTTCGAGATCTTCTCTTCAAAAATAAGGATGTACGGGTTCTCGAACTCGCAGGTGACCGATTCCTGATTGTTGACGAAATGCGGGCTCATGTAGCCGCGGTCGAATTGCATGCCCTGCACCACGTTGACGTCCGTCTCGGCCGTCTTGCCTTCTTCGATCGTGATGACCCCGTCGGCCCCGACTTTCTTCATCGCCTCGGCGAGCTTCTGGCCGATCTCCTTGTCGTTGTTCGCCGCGATGGTCGCAACTTCCGTGATGGCCTTCGTGTCTTTCGGGTCGATCTCCTCGGCCAGCTTGTGCAGCTCGGCGGAGACCTTTTCCACACCGGTCTGGATCCCCCGCACCACGGCCATCGGGTCGCTCCCCCCAGCCACGGCCTTGAGCCCCTCGCGGAAGATGAACTCGGCCAGCACGGTCGCGGTCGTCGTGCCGTCCCCCGCCACGTCGCTCGTCTTCGACGCCGCTTCCTTCACCAACTGGGCGCCCATGTTCTCGAAAGGGTCCTTGAGATCGATATCCTCGGCCACGGTCACGCCGTCCTTGGTCACGGTCGGGCTGCCCCAACCTTTATCGAGCACGGCGTTTCGGCCGCGGGGCCCAAGCGTCGCCCGCACGGCCCGCGCCAGCTTCGAGGCACCCGAAAGCAGCTTCGCCCGGGCGTCGTCGGCAAACACCAGTTGCTTGGCTCCCATTCGTATCTCCTGGGATGTCGTTTGGTAAAGGTAAGGGTACCCGGGCTGGTAGCAACCCCTGTGCCGGCGCAGGCTACCGTCGCAAGGTGTTGCGTCGGAAGGAATTGCCCGCGGGGCCTGGAATGGCGGGTGCCAGGTTGGCAGAATGACACAGAAATGAGAATACGGAAGTGGCAGCTTGGGATTCGAGGCAATTGCTTGGCGGATAGTCCTAAGACTTCGCCGGCGATAAAGGCGAGGCACCATGGGAAGGGTTTGTTTTGAGGGCTTCCTCTCGGGTCGATCGGACCTCGGTCCAGAATTTATCCCATTCCGACCGTTCGGCTGCCGGCATATTGCCGCGTTCAGACCCCGATCGCAAATTGGAGAGGTCCGTGTCCCTCAGCCAGTAGGCCAGTTTGTTGGCGGCCGAGGTCCGCTCGGCCGTATTCGCGGATTTAGCACGTGTTTTCCAGACGGCTAAATCCGCACGAAGCCAGGCAAGCGCTTTGGCCCGTAAGGCGGCGCGCTCGCCCGGGTCGGCCGGAGCATCGACGCCATCCCCCCATGCTGCCCGGACGGCAGCGCAGGCCGCGTCGTAACGGTGAGTCCGTGTCGGATAGTTAAGTGTGTCCGTCAACTTGGGGTCGGCGACAAACGCCTTCTCGTAAAGTCTGACCGCGGCCGCAAAACGCCCCTGAAACCGCCGCGTGCACAAGTCGGCGAACTCGCACGTCTCGGCCGGCGTCTTCGGCTCTGCTTTGCCGGCAAGAATGTCCGCAAGCAGGGGTGCCAACTCCCGCATCCGTTCTACCCGGGGAAGGTTCCGGACCGCATTCGAATGCTTGGGATCGATCCGAATGGCATTCCGGTACGCGGCGATGGACCCGTCGAAATCCCCCGTGGCCCAAAGCACCGCACCCAAGTTGTTGTAAGCACTGGCATATTTCGGATCGAGTCGGACGGCCTCCCGGAACTCCGCGACGGCCCCGGAAAGGTCGTCCTGAGTTCGAAGCACGGCTCCAAGATTGTTGTGCGCCATGGCGTACTGCGGATCGAGTCTTACGGCCTCCTTGCAGGCGGCAAGGGCTCCGTCCAATTCTCCTATGTCCAGCAGGACGGCTCCCAAATTATTGAGAGAAACGACGGACTTAGGATCGATCCGAATGGCGTGATTGTACGCGGCAATGGCGGATTCGTAGTCGCCAAGGTTTTTGAGGGCCAGACCCAGGTTCGTGTAGGCGACCGATTTCCCGGGCCGGAGGGCGACGGCGATGCGCAAATATGTCGCTTCGTCGATCGCATTATTCTCGGGCATGGCGTAGGAAACCGACATCGCCAGCCCGAAGTGGTTCGGATGGGCGGACTGGGCTTGCCGCAGGATTTTCAGGCGACGGTCCGGCGGCAGGAGCGAATTCTCCCCGACGAGAGCCGCGAACGATGGGGAGAGGGTTCGGCCGTCAAGGCTTGCCGTTCGCGCTAGCAGGGTCGCCCGATCCTTGGCGGCGGCGGCACGGAGGATGGCAATCCGTTCCGGGTCGGGGTCGAGGCGGGCGAGAAGCTCGATCAGCTTCGAATCGACCGCGGCGGTATCCTTCGATCGCCCGTTCACACAAACCCCGAGCCACTCGACGAGTCCCGTCCGGATCGGCCCGGCAATGTGTGAACGCACGACTTTTGCGGTCAATTCGGCCACGGTATCCGCCGCGAAATCGAGACCGTAATCCTGGAAGGCAGCCCGGTATCCCTCCCGCGCCCCGGCCGCGTCGAGCACCGCTTTCCCGCCCGCGGCAGCCCACCGCCGGTCGGCGAGTTTATCCAGCCGCTCGATCATCCGCCGGTCGGATTTGGCCGCGTCCCGCCTCACGTGCAGGGGTTCGGTCCCGCCGTCCATTATCCGCCGATCGGCCTGATCGAGGGCGGCGTCGATTTCCCCGTACACCGGGTTTTCTTTCCGCATCGCGGCTTCGGCCAGGTCCAGAGCACTCTCGGCCGCGTGCCGGTTGGCCAAGTCGTTCAGTCGACGTTCCGTGTCGCGCTCGGCCGATTGCTGCTGCTGCCACCACGCCACCGCCCCGCCGCCGAGCAGCAATACTACGACCGCGGCCGCCAACGCCAGTTGCACTTTTCGCCGCTTTCGCTGTTCCCGCGACTCGGCCTCGGCCTTCGCCCGCTCGCCTTCGGCCCGCACCCGGTCCACCTCGGCCTGCCCGGCCCGCTCTTCGGCTGCGGCACGGAATTCCGCCACGGCTCGCGCCACCTCCCCCGCGTCGGACGGTCTGTTTTCCTGCTTCGGGGCCAGACACCGCTTCGCCAGGGCCACGAGTTCCGGCTCCGCCCCGCACACGTCCAAACGCCCGAAGCAGTCTTCGACCAGCCCCTGTGCGGCCCGCACCCGCGTCGTCTCGGCCGAGCCGGCCGCGAACGGCGGCTCGCCCGTGAGAATCACCGCCAGAATTGCCCCCAGTCCGAACACGTCACTGCGGGCATCGACTTTCCCGACCGCACCCGCTGCCTGCTCGGGGGGCATAAAGGCCGGCGTGCCGAGGACGCTTCCCGCCTGAGTAAACGGTCCGTCTGAATCGCGCAAACTGCGGATTTCCGTGGCCCCCCACGTTTCGTCCGGGTCGTCCGCCGATTCGCCGTCGCGGGGGCCGAGAACTTTCGCCAGTCCCCAATCCATGACCTGAACGTCGCCGAAATTCCCGACCATCACGTTCGCCGGTTTCAAATCGCGGTGGATGACTTTGTGGGCGTGGGCAAACGCAATCGCCTGACAGACCTGCTCGAAGACGGCGACGAACCGACCGCGGTCGAAGGCCGGGTCCGGGCGGGCGGCCAAGAGGGTGTCGAGCGTGTCGCCCTTGATGCGCTTCATGGCCAAAAACGGCCGGCCGTCGGGCAATCGTCCCAGGTCGTGGATCGGCGGGATCGCCGGGTGTTGGAGTTGGGCGGCGATCCGGGCCTCGTCGGCGAACCGACGGGCGGCCCCCGTCTCCGGCCCGTACTTTTCCTGCAACACCTTGACAGCAACCTCCCGGCCCAGAACGGTGTCGGTCGCGAGGTAAACCACCCCCATGCCGCCGCGGGCAAGCTCGTCGAGGAACTTGTATCGGTCCGTGACGACAGGCGAAACCGACCCCGCATCGGAGGCCCGAACGATGCCGTCGTGTGCAACCGTCGGTACGCTCCCGTCGCGGGTCAACCCGGCGGCCGGAGGATCGGCCGTGGGGCCATCAGGCGACGGATGACTCTGTGTTGGATCGGCCACGGGTGCTTCTCGACCGGGTATATCCGCACCGATAATACCCGGTCACTGAACACGAAGGGACTGTATTCGCTCGATCCCAGCCGAACACTCGTGGTACCGGTCGCGAAATTCGAGACTAGAAATCCCACCCGCCCGAATCGCCGGAGTCGTAGTAGTAATCGCCCGAACCGCCGGAGTCATAGTCCGAATTGCCTGAATCGTAGGACCCCGATTCGCCAGAGTCATAGGAGCCCGAATCGCCTGGGTCGTAGTAGTAATCACCCGAATCGCCCGGGTCGCAGTAGCAATCGCCGGAGTCGTAGTAGCCCGAGTTGTCCGGAATGGCGTTGTCGCCGGAATCGTCATACACGTAGCCCGGGTCGGGGGGGACGTACCCCGGAAGGATGGTCGGGTCGACCGGGACGTACGGCGGGAAGCAGTTGTTGAAGGCGTCGCCCGACCCGTAGGAATCCGCGGGGGCAGCCCCGTCCCCGGTCGTCACCCCGCACAGGAGGTTCGGGTTGAAGGCGTAGAATTCGCGGACCTCGGCGCCGGTGGTGCCGTTGAACAGTTTGACCAGCGGAGCCATACCCGGGCCGGGGGCGGCGAGGATTTCGGCCTTGCCGTCGGCGTCGAGGTCAGTCGTCGCGACGGCAACACCGCCGCGGAAGGCCGGATCGAACGCGAAGAAATTGGTGATTGCATTACCCGTGGCGCCGTCGAAAACGACGACCCGCGGCCCGCCGCCGAACCCGGTCCCCGAGACGATGTCGGCCTTGCCGTCGCCGTTCACGTCGCCGGCCGCCACGTTCACGCCGCCGCGGAACGTCGATTCGTAGGCAAAGAAGTTGTAGAGGGTGGCCCCGGTGACGCCGTCGAACACCTCGACCCGCGGCCCGCCGCCGACGCCAACACCGGTGACGATGTCGGCCTTGCCGTCGCCGTTCACGTCGCCGGCCGCCACGTTCACGCCGCCAAGGAAAGAGGGCTCGTAGGCGAAGAAGTTGGCCACCTCGGTCCCCGTGGCGCCGTCGAACACCTCGACCCGCGGCCCGCCGCCGACGCCGACGCCGGTGACGACGTCGGCTTTGCCGTCGCCGGTGACGTCGCCCAATGCCACGTTCACGCCGCCGAGGAAGGCGGGTTCGTACGCGAGGAAGTCCCGGACAATCGTTCCCGTGGCCCCGTCGTACACCTTCACTTCGGGGGCGATCCCCGGGCCGGGGGCGACTGCGATGTCGTCAACGCCGTCGCCGGTGAGGTCGCCGGTCGCGACCCGGACGCCGCCGGTATATCCCGAGTCGAAGGGGAAGAGGGTTCGGGCCAGCGACCCGCTCTCGTTATAAACGTCGACACTGGGAGTGCCGCCGATGTCCGAACCGACGGCATAGAAGTGTGTCGCGGACGGCTGGACGCGGTCGGGCAGTTGTTCCAGCGTCATGAGTGGGCGCAGACGGAGAGAGGCGCGATGAGTCGCCATGGCGATTCCCCTGGGAGATCAAGGTGTGGGTTCGATCGGGAGGAAAAGTGGAACGGTGGGCGGTTCCGCGTTTGGATGCCGGTCGTTCTTATCTGAGAAATGCGGAGGAACGGAAAAACTTGCGTCAAAGTTAGTCGGATGTTCGGTTTTAATATCTCGGAACGGAAGGGTCGACGGCGAGCGACCAGGCGTCGATGCCGCCGCGCATCGACGCGACGTTTTCGAACCCGCCCTGCTGCAGAATGGCCGCCCCGGACAGGCTCCGCACCCCGTGGTGGCAATACACCACGACGAGCGCCCCGGCCGGCGGTATGACTTCGTCGATCCGGTGGGCGAGTTCGGGCAGCGGAACGAGCGGACTCTCCCCGATCCGGCAAAAGGCGTATTCGTCGGGGTTCCGCACGTCGAGGAGGTAGACCGCTTCCCCGGCCGCGAGTTTGGCTTGCACGTCCCGAGGATGAATCTGTTGAATCACTTCCCCGCCTCGATCCGGTAGAGGTGGGTATGGGTCCGGAGGAGCAGGGCGTTGCCGACGACGGCAGGTGATGCCAGGCAACCCGAATCCAATACGTTCTTGGCCAGAGGCTCGTATTGCCTGCCCGCGGCAATCACGTACGTTTTGCCAGACTCGCCGGCGAAGTAGATGCGGCCGTCGGCGTACACCGGCGAGGCCGCGAACTTCCCCCCGAACGACCCTTCCTGCCAGTACTTCTTCCCCGTCTTCGCGTCCAGGCAGCACGGGACGCCAGTGTCGTTCACGAAGAACAGCAGGTCACCCACGACCACGGGCGACGACTTGGTCGGGGCGGAACGGACGAACTTCCAGGCGACCCCCGTCTGGGTGATGTCGCCGGTCATTCCCGCCTTCACGGCGAACAGGGACGATTTACTGCCGGCCGTGAGGTAGATGAGGCCGTGGGCGAGGATCGGCCGGCACGCCTCGTTCATGCCGTCGGTAATCACCCGCCAGATTTCGTCGCCCGTGGCCGGATCGTAGGCGATCGTGCCCATCGCGGCCGAGGAAACGAGCTGCGGCTTCCCGTCGATTTCGAACACCGACGGCGTCGCGTACGCCTTCTTGTAGTCATTGTCCGTCTTCGGATTGCCGGAATTCTTGTACGGCAGCGTCCGGTCTTTGCGCCAAACGGTTTCGCCGGTCTTCTTGTTCAGGCAAACGATGTACTGCGGGTCGAACCCATCGAAGGTGAGGTAGAGCCAGTCTTTATAAACGATGGGCGACGACGCCGGGCCCCGGAAGTGATTGCAAAGAAGGTCGCGGCGTTCCCAGATCTTCTCGCCCGTGTTCGTGTCGAGGCAAACGGTGCCGTGACTGCCGAAATGGGCGTACAGCCGGCCCGCCTCCACGACCGGCGTCGGCGAGGCGTAACTGTTGTACTGGCTGACGTCCTTCGGGTCGTTCGTGTCCAGTGGGTTGACGTCGAAGAGGTGCAGGTCGTGCAGCACCTTTCCCGTGTTCACGTCGAGGCCGAGGACGTAAAAGCTCTTCCCCTTTTCCTGGGCCGTGGTCACCCAGACTTTATCCCCCCAGACGACCGGCGACGACCAGCCCTTATCGTGAATCGCCGTCTTCCAGCGGACGTTCTCCTTCTCGCTCCACTTGACCGGCGGCTTGGACGAAGCCGGGGCGATCCCATCCCCCGTCGGCCCGCGGAACTGGTTCCAGTCGTCCGCGGCGAGGAGGGGGGAGGCGGTGAGAAGAAGGAAGGCGAGGCAGCGCATGGAATTTGCCCGAGTGCGGATCGTGTTAGTCTATCAAACCCAGAATCTGGAAAAGATAGCGAGGCAGTGATCAGTCGAAGCTGAAACGCCCAACGGCGGGCAACTTTAGCGTGTCACGCGTTTGACGCACTCTGTCAGCAATCACTTCTCGAAACTGATGCGTACCGACAAGCGACGCCAGGAATCTTGAGTCGTCTTGTGCGTTCGCCACAAATGCGTTGTTATCACTCGGCTCTGCAAATCTCTTGAAGAATGCGTGGGAATCATCAAACTTGTTTGCCAAGGCACAAGCTATTGCGGCGTCATAACAAGGCCACCCGTTCGCAACCTCTTGCCCAAGGTAGTATTCGCACACCTTGCCAATGTTTGGAAATAAATCACGATACCGAGTCACCTCTTGTGCGGCGCAGTTCGCAAGTTGTGAAGCAGCCTGCTCGAATTGCTCCTCGCCGCGAAAATCTACAAATGACTCGACCCGGTAACCTACGTCGAAGGAGATATAGTCCTTCACGAGCCAAAGCCACATGCAGCCGACGTTGAGGTAGCTCCCGCGTGACCATGCACTGGGCTGGAACTCCACAACACAAAGCCACCATTGATGGTCGTCAAGCCAAGTTCGGGAACGCCCCTTTTGAACGAGTCCCATTGGGCGAAGGATGGACCGCGCGGCGGCCGTGAGCAGTTTCGAGTGAACCGGTGTTTCTTGGGCCATAGCGGGACCTACGTCTTGCCGAAAAACGGGTTTTGGATGGTATCCGTCTGATCTTGTCAATCCTGTCGAAAATAAGGTTCACTCCCGATCAGTGACATCCGGCACCCCGATCACCTTCAAGTACTCCCGCTCCTTCGTCCGCATCTCCTTCGCCGCCTTCGCGGACTTGTCGTCGTACCCGCACAGGTGCAAGCAGCCGTGGATCACGTAGAGGAGCATTTCCTGCTCGACCGGGATGCCGCAGTTAGCAGCCTGTTGATCAACCCCTATTATTCGCTCCGTCACGCGGCGACGGGACACCCCGTCGGCCGTCCGTAATCCGGCGCGTGTGAGACGCACTTGGCGCGGAGCCGGCGGATCAGGCGTCGGAGGAAGGTGTCGGGGGTTTGCGGACCGTCTCCCGGCCCCTGTTTCCCGCCTCCGTCCGGCCCGC
>DASXPC010000241.1:0-2955 GCA_036493815.1 Fimbriiglobus sp.
CCACAGTCGGCTCGACCGCCGGGACGCCGACCGGCACCGTCACCTTCTTCGACGGGGCCAATCAGCTCGGAACCGGATCGCTCACGGGCGGCACGGCAACCTTCAGCACGTCGGTCCTGATCGTTGGATCGCACTCGATCACGGCCAGCTACGCTGCCGCGGGAAGTTTCGGCGGCAGCACGTCGTCGGCAATCACCCAGACGGTAAACGCGGCCGCAACCACCACGAGCGTGACCGGCACTCCCAACCCGTCCAACTTCGGCGACTCGGTCACGTTCACCGCCACCGTCGGGTCGACCGCCGGGTCGCCCACCGGCACCGTCACCTTCTTCGACGGGGCCAATCAAATCGGGACCGGGTCCCTCACCGGCGGCACGGCAACCTTCAGCACGCCGACGTTGGCGGTCGGCCCGCACACGATCACGGCCAGCTACGGGGCCGCGGGGAATTTTGCAGGCAGTACGTCCTCGGCGTTCAGCCTGACCGTGGATGCGGCCGCGACCACGACGAGCGTGGTCGGCAGCCCGAGCCCCTCATCTTTTGGTGGTCCGGTCACGTTCACGGCCACAGTCGGGTCGACGGCCGGGACGCCCACCGGCACCGTCACCTTTTTCGACGGGGCCAATCAAATCGGAACCGGATCGCTCGCCGGCGGTACGGCCATCTTCATCACGGGGTCTCTGGCGGTCGGGTCGCACTCGATCACGGCCAGCTACGGGGCCGCGGGGAATTTCGCGGGCAGCACGTCGTCGGCGTTCACGCAAACGGTGAACCTCGCGTCAACTTCGACCACCCTCATTGCGAACCCCAATCCGGTATCGTTCGGTTCGAACGTCACGTTCACCGCGACTGTCACGTCCCCGGCCGGTTCGCCGACCGGCACCGTCACCTTCTTCGACGGAGCCACTCAACTCGGGACCGGGTCGCTCTCCGGCGGTGCGGCAACCTTCAGCACCTCCAAGCTCGCGACCGGAATGCACTCGATTAAGGCGACCTACGGAAACAATGGAAATTTCGCCGGCAGTACGTCGCCCATCGGTCTGCTCACCGTGAACGGCGTGACCACGACCGTCGCGATTTCCTCGACCCTCAACCCGGCGTTCTACAGCCAGTCGGTGGTGATTACCGCGACCGTCGCGGGGGCCTCCGGAACGCCGACGGGGGAGGTCGACTTCTACGACGGGGCATCCCTTCTCGGGTCCGGAACGCTGGCGACCGTCGCCGGCCAGCAGCAGGTGACGTTCTCGTCGTCCGCCTACGACGTCGGCACGCATGCCATCACGGCCAAGTACGTCGGGACCGGGTCTTTCAACCCGGCTACTTCCCCGACACTCAACCAGGTCGTTAATTCCGTCGGGACGACGACGGCACTCGTATCGAGCCTGAATCCCGCACCCGTCGGCCAATTGATCACGTTCACCGCCACGATCGACACGGCGGTGGTCGTCCCGGGCGCTCCGACCGGAATGGTGACGTTTATGGACGGGGCGACGACGCTCGGAACGGGGACCGTCACGGGCGGGGTCGCCACGTTCCAGACGGGTGCGCTCACGGCCGGGAATCATACGATTACCGCGTCGTACGGCGGGGATGCCGGGTTCGACACGAGCGCATCGACCGGCGTGACGCAGGTGGTGAGCATTTCCAATCCGAATCTGGTCGGGTACCACGAATTCGGAGTCGGTGCCGGGGCCGGGGCTGCCGAGGCCACGACCTTATTCAACCCGAACGCTTCCGTCCGGTTCTCCCTGAACATCTTCCCCGGGTTCACCGGCGGCGTGCGGGTGGCCAGCGCAGACTTCAACGGCGACGGGTTCGCCGACCTCGTCGCCGGCACCGGCCCAGGCTCGGCCTCGCACGTGGTCGTCCTCGACGGCGTCGACCAGCACCAACTCTTCGCGATCGATCCGTTCGAGGCATCGTTCACCGGCGGGGTGTTCGTCGCGGCCGGCGACGTCAACGGCGACGGCGTGGCCGACCTCGTCATTTCCCCCGACGAAGGGGGCGGCCCGCGGGTCCGCATCTTCAACGGCGGAAATAAATTCTCCCAGATCAACGACTTCTTCGGGATCGACGACCCGAACTTCCGGGGTGGGGCCCGGACGGCGATCGGCGACGTGAACGGGGACGGGACGGGCGATCTGGTCGTAGCCGCCGGGTTCGGCGGTGGGCCGCGGGTGGCCGTGTTCGACGGGGCCCAGCTCGCCAAAGCGTCCCCTCCGAAGCTCTTCGGCGACTTCTTCATGTTCGAGGATTCGCTCCGCAACGGAGCCTACATCGCGGCCGGCGACCTCAACGGCGACGGGTTTGCCGACGTCATCGGCGGCGGCGGACCGGGCGGCGGACCGCGGGTCTATGCCCTGTCCGGGAAAGACCTGCTGGCCGGCAACCACGTGCAGGAAGCCAACTTCTTCGCCGGGAATATCGACAATCGCGGCGGTATCCGCGTCTCGGTCCGCGACCTGGACAACGACACCAAGGCGGACCTGGTTGTCGGCGACGGCGACGCCGCCGGGTCCCTCGTGACCGGGTATCTCGGAAAGAACATACCGGTCAACGGCGACCCGTCGGCTTCGACCTTCTCGTTCGAAGCCTACCCGGGATTCACCGGCGGCGTGTTCGTGGGGTAATGGTTTCCCCGCATCCGTCAAACCTTGCCGCGGCCTTCGGGCCGCGGCTTTCGTTTACAGATCCCGGTACATCACGAGCACGTCCACCGGTCCGAGTGCCGCGTGCCGAAAACCACGGGGCACCGTGCCGATTGCGCGGAAACCCAAGTCGTTCCAGAGTGCGACGGCGGCCGCGTTCGTCGAGACGACGAAGTTGAACTGCATGCCGGCGAATCCGAGCCGGCGGGCTTCGGCGAGAATGAATTCGCCCATGGCCCGGCCGACGCCCCGGCCCCGCGCGTCCGGGGCGACCATAAACCCGGCGTTGGCGACGTGGCTGCCGCGG
>DASXPC010000242.1:0-12648 GCA_036493815.1 Fimbriiglobus sp.
GCCCGAATCACTCGATCTACGGTTGGTTCGTGAACGGGACGGCGGCCGGGTCATGGGGACGCGGCAACCACCCGACCGAACGGAGAATGCCATGTTGGGCATGTTAGCACGTTCGGCGATCACGTTCCTAAGGGAAGAAGACGGACCGACCGCAGTCGAATATGCGGTCATGCTCGCCCTAATCCTTGCAGTCATCATCGCGTCGGTTGCCATCATCGGCACTCAAACCAACACGATGTACGGGAACTTATCGCTGAAAACGTCCGTCGGCGTTTCGTCGTCGTGACGCGAAACAGCTCGCAGCCTAACGGCAGAGGCCGTCTCGACGGGGCGGGGATCCCGGCGGGACGACCGATTCGGACGAAATCACCCAATTTTCCCTGGAGATCGCATCATGCGCGCAGTGTCCCGGCACCTGGTCGAGTTCCTCAAGAAGGAAGACGGCCCCACGGCGGTGGAATACGCTGTCATGTTGGCCCTGATTATCGTGGTCTGCATCGCCGCGATCACGGCCCTTGGCTCGAACGCCAACAACACGTTCAGCTACGTCGCCTCGAAGACCGACCCGGCCACTGGCAGCTAATTCCCGCCGAACTCACCGACCCGGTCCGCCGGGTCGGATACCGACATCCGTGCGGCGGCTGTCGGGTGGAATGCGAACGTCGCGTTCTCGGACGTGGGATACATGCGCAACCGAACGCCGCCGGATCATCCCCGACACGGATGAAACTCACCGACCCGGGTTTTCCCGGGCCGGTGTCATTTTCGCAGCAGGTTTAATTCGCCGCCACCAACTTCGCGACCAGTTCGTCCACCTCTTGTTCGTCCACGGCGAACGTAAATGCCTTCACCCGGTTCCCAGCCCGGTCGAACAAAATCATCGCCGGCAACGCGTCCGTCGGGTACTTTTCGTCCAGTTCTTTCGACGGCTTCGGGTCGGCCATGAAAAAGTTCGTGCAGGTCGCGTTATTCTCTTTCAGAAATTTCGCCGCCTTGTCGCGGTAGTCGGTCGGGTCCGAACAGACCGTAATCACGGCCAGCCCGTCCTTTTCGTATTTCTGGTGAAGGGCAATCGTGTGCGGGAATGCTTTCCGGCACGGAACGCACGTGGTCGCCCAGCAATCGATCAGGACGACTCTGCCCTTCTGCTTTCCGACCAACTCGTCCAGTTTCGCCAGGGTGACGTCTTTCAGGTCGACGGGTCGAGTGTCCGGGGCGGTCGGGGCCGATTTCGGGGGCGGCGTCGCGGATTCGCTTCCCCCGCAGCCTAGAACAGTCAGCCCAACGAGACCGACACCGATCGCGATGAGAAGAGTAAGTGCGACGCGCATGAGCGTGACCCGCCGTGGATTCGGAAACGGAAAACAGCCCGCCTACCCCGGGCGGCGAGCCGACACTAAACTGATTGTACCGGAAGAACCCGACGAGTATTTCACCCGACCATGCCGACTCCGACCGCGAACATACGCAACTTCTGCATCATCGCCCACATCGACCACGGCAAAAGTACGCTGGCGGACCAGTTTCTGCTCAAGACCGGAACCATTTCCGAACGGGACATCAAGGCCCAAACGCTCGACAGCATGGACCTCGAACGGGAGCGCGGGATCACAATCCGAATGCACCCGGTCACGATCTACCACGAGCAGAACGGGGTCCGGTACGAATTGAATTTGATCGACACGCCGGGACACGTGGACTTCAACTACGAAGTGAGCCGAAGCCTGGCGGCGTGCGAGGGGGCGATTCTGCTCGTCGACGCGTTTCAGGGGGTTCAAGCTCAGACCGTGGCGAACGCGTTCCTGGCGATGGACGCTCATTTGAAGCTGATCCCGACCTTGAACAAGATCGACCTGCCCCACGCCCGGCCCGATTTCGTCATCGGGGAGATGGAAACGGCACTGATGACCGATCCGGCGGAGGTCATGAAGGTCAGCGCGAAGGCGGGGTTGGGGATCGAGGAATTGTTGTCGGCCATCGTGGAGCGGGTGCCCCCGCCGGCCGGCGACCCGGCCGCCCCGCTCAAAGCACTCATCTACAACAGCCATTTCGACATCTACAAGGGCGTCGTCGTTTACGTCCGGCTCATCGACGGCACATTGAAGCCGGGCCAGCGGATCAAGCTCTTGCGCACCGGTCGGGAGTTCGTCCTCCTCGACCTCGGCCAGTTCCGCCCCGGCATGGAAAAGTGCGACGAACTCGCCGCCGGCCAGGTCGGATACTTTACCGCCAACATCAAGAACATCCAGGATGTGAATATCGGCGATACGGTCACCGACGCGTTCAACCCCACCGCCGAGGCCCTCGCCGGCTACAAGGAACCCAAGGCGATGGTCTATTCCGGGCTCTACCCGGTCAACAACAACGAGTTCGAAGACCTCCGCGAAGCCCTCGGCAAGCTCAAACTCAACGACTCCAGCTTCACCTTCGCCCCCGAAGTCTCCGACGGCCTCGGGTTCGGCTTCCGGTGCGGCTTCCTCGGCATGCTCCACCGCGAAATCATTCAGCAACGGCTCGAACGCGACAGCGAACTCAACCTCGTCCAGACCGCCCCGAACGTGACCTACGAAATCGCCAAGAAGAGCGGGGAGGTCGTGCAGGTCCACGGCCCGCAGGACGTGCCCGACGCCGGGTTCATCGACGAGTTCCGCGAGCCGATCGTGAAGATCAGCTTCCTCATACCGGCCGGTAACATCGGCGACCTGATGCAGATGTGCACCGACCGTCGAGGCACGTTCGTCCGCACCGAATATCTCAGCCCCCAGCGTGTCATCCTCGTCTACGAAATGCCCCTCGCGGAAGTCATCTACGACCTTTACGACAAACTGAAATCCGTTACCCACGGGTACGGAACGATGGACTACGATTTAGTCGGGTTCCGCGAGGCGGAACTGGTCAAAATGGACATCCTGGTTCACGGCAGCAAGGTGGACGCGTTGTCGATCATCGTCCACCGGTCGAACGCCGAGCGCCGCGGCCGGCAGGTGCTGACGAAGCTCCGCAAGGAGATCAGCCGGCACCTGTTCGAGGTCGCCCTGCAAGCGGCGATCGGCGGGAAAATTATCGCCCGGGAAACCATCGCGGCGATGAAAAAGAACGTCACCGCCAAGTGTTACGGCGGCGACATCACCCGGAAGCGGAAACTCTGGTCGAAGCAGGCCGAAGGGAAGAAGCGGATGAAGCAGATCGGCCAGGTCGAGGTGCCGCAGGAAGCGTTTCTGGCCGTGCTCGAATCGGACGATTGACCGACCAAACCCGGACGGACGTGACCGCAATAGCTCCCATTCCCGCCGCCCCCCGCCCCTCCCACGGGCCGTTGCCCCGTCGCATCCTGTTCCTGGCCGTGCCGATCTTCTGCCTGTTTCTCGTGATCCGAACCGTGGGGGTCGAGCCGTACGGCGTCCCCACCGGCAGTATGGCCCCCGCCCTCGTCGGCAACCACCGCGAAACGTTCTGCCCCCGGTGCGGATACCGGGTGATCGTCGGCGAACCGAGCCGCGACCGCACGGACCCCTATCCTCTCGCCACGTGCCCGAATTGCGGCCGGGACGGGATCGACCTGTCCGCCTCGCAGGACATACCCGGCGACCGGCTGCTCGTAGATAAAAACGTTTTCTCCCTCCGCAGTCCCCGGCGGTGGGAAGTCGCTGTCTTCCACTGCCCCGTCGATACCACCACCCCGTACGTCAAGCGGGTCGTCGGCCTGCCCGGAGAGGCCGTGCAGGTAATCGGCGGCGACGTCTTCGCTAACGGCACGATCTTGCGAAAAACCCTGAGCGAACTCCGCGAGGTGCGGGTGCCCGTGTTCGATATGAATTTCGCCCCGCCGGGCGGCTGGGCGGTGCGGTGGTTGATCGCGCCGCTTGCCGCGAACCCGCCGCAGCCGAATTCCGGGGTGACTCCGGACGGGGCAGTGGTGGACGAATCGGTCCTCAAAGACGGGGTACTCACTCTCGACGCGGCCAGTGCCCCGAACGCCGCAGTCGGCCTCACCTACCGGCACTGGAACCTGGACCGCAAAACCGAAGAACCGGTCCGCGACCGTCTGGCCTATAACGATGCGAGTTCGAACCGGGCCAAGAGCCCGGTCGACGTCCACGATTTTCTGGTCGAGTTCGATTTGGAATGGGGCGCCGGCACCGGCTCGTTCGCCATGCGGCTCGGCGACGGCCTCGACTCAGTCTCCGCCGAACTCGGCTCCGAAAGCGTCAAACTCGGACCTGACGGCGGCGACCCCGGAGTGAAACCGGGATTCCACCCGATCCCCGGCCGGACCTACCACCTCGCGTTCGCCTTCGCCGACCGCCGGGCCAGCCTCGCAGTGGACGGGAAGGAAATGCTACCCCCGGTAGACCTGCCCGCCGACCCGGCCGCGCTCTCCCGCCGGGTCGGCGTTTCGCATCCGCTGCAATTCGGAGCCCGGGGCGTTCGCGTGGCAGTCAAGAATCTGATCTTATACCGGGACGTCCATTACCGATCGGACGGGCCGAACGGCACCCGCCTCCCCTACCAACTCGGCCCCAACGAATACTTCATGCTTGGGGATAACTCCGCCAACTCCGCCGACAGCCGAGTTTGGACGAAGCCGAAAACCGGAGCCGCCGCGGGCGTGCCGGAACGGGACTTCATCGGTAAACCATTCCTCATCCACCAGCCGCTCCGACTCGGGCGGCTACGGGTGAACGGCAGAGACCGGACGTTCCAGACCGTTGACTGGTCCCGGGTCAAGTGGGTGCGGTAAAAGCCCGGCCCGTTTGCCGCGAATACTATCCGCCCGCCCCCCGAGGCCGCAAATGCCCGCCATTCCGTCCATCTCCGGCCCCGCCTCCCCGCCCGCAGGGGTCGTCAACACGAAAAAGAAGAAAAACCGCGGCCCTCGCGACCCGGTCCGCGAGGCCCTCGAAACCGTCGTCTTCGTCGTCGTCCTCGTTCTGCTCCTGAAGCTTTTCGCGGTCGAAGCGTTCGTCATCCCCACCGGGTCGATGGCGGAGACGCTTTACGGGTACCACAAGTGGGTCGAATGCCCCGAGTGCGGGATTCGGTTCCCTGTTAACTGCAGCGACGAATCGGACCCGCAGGGGGGGGCGTTGCCGACGATCGTGAAGGAGTGTACTTGCCCGAACTGCCGGTATGAAATTCGCAACGACTCGAAAGGACAGCCCATTCCGTCGGGCGACTGGAACGGCGACCGGGTGCTGGTTCTAAAAGCGATTTACCATGTCGAAGATCCGGAACGGGGCCAGGTAGTGGTTTTCAAGTACCCGAAGGAACCGCAGAAACAGCACCAGGCACAGAATTACATCAAGCGGCTCTGGGGAAGAGGCGGGGAGACGCTGGCGATCCACCGGACCAAGGTCTTCATCGCGAAGGGGGGGATCGACTATTCCGGGTACGCGGCGCCGGACGACCCGTTGAAGGCCTGGGAGCCGGAATACCGGTTCCACAACGCGGCCGAAGCGGTGACGGCATTCAACGCGGCCAAGGCGGCCGGGTTCCCGGCCGGGGGCACCTTCGAACTCTTTCGCAAGTCGGACGAAATGGTGCTCGCGATGCGGCGGCTCGTCTACGACAACAACCATCAGGCCAAGTCCCTCGTCGCCGCCGGCGCTCCGCCGCGCTGGGCCGAGCGGGACGGCTCGCACTCCTGGACCCCGGATAACGCCGCCTCGCCCAAGGTCTTCACCCACGCCGGCGACGACCGTTCCTGGATCCGATACCGGCACCTCATAGAAAACGTCTGGGCCAACCCGCCCAAGGCCACCGAGGCCCGGATCACCAACTTTATGGGGTACAACACCTCGAACATGAACCCGGGCAAGCAGAAAGACCCGGCCGACTACTGGGCCAGCGACCTGATGCTGGAATGCACCGCCAAAATCGACACCGGCGGTGAAATCGCCGTCGAACTTTCCCGGGGAGTCCATCGCTACCAGGCCCGGTTCGCCAACGGCCAGGTCACGCTCGTCCGCATCACGGGAACGAAGGAAGAAACGCTCACCACCGCCCCATGCCCCGTGACCGGTCCGGGCGAATACGTCCTGCGGTTCGCTAATGTGGATTGCCGGCTCCGCGTCTGGGTGAAAAAGGTCGGCTTCTTCGGCGTCTGGAAGCGGGTCGAACTCGGTGCCGCCGCCGACTACCCGTTCGCCCCGATCGTCGACCCCGACCCGCTCGACCGCAACCACGAAGGGTTAACCAAGGCCAACGACCTCGACGCCCCGGCGAGCGTCGGCGCCAAAGGGCCGGTCACGGTGAAAGACCTGATCCTCTACCGCGACACGGTCTATACGCACATGAACGTCGCCCGCCCGGACGACATGGCCGATTACGTCGATACGTATTACGTGCAGCCCGGGCACTACATGTGCCTGGGGGACAACAGCGCCCAGAGTTCCGACAGTCGGGATTGGGGGGCCGTACCCGAACGGCTCATGCTCGGCCGGGCCGTCTTCGTCTTCTGGCCCGCGTTCCCGGTCAACCGCATCGGGCTCATTAAGTAATCTTCGAATACCCGCGACGCAAAGAGGAGCGCGTGAGTCGATGCTCTCGGGCGAAATCCAAATCCGCGTCCGCTACGCCGAGACCGACCGCGGCGGCCTGCTCCACCACGCCAACTACCTCGTCTACCTCGAGCAGGCCCGCACCGAACTGCTCCGCTCCCTCGGGGCCTCCTACAAGGACATGGAAGATCAGGGATTTTTCCTCGTCATCACCCGGGTCGAACTGAAGTACAAAAACCCGGTCTTCTACGACGACGTGGTCACGATCCGAACGACGGTGACGCGGACGACGCCGATCCGCATCGAGCACAAGTACGAAGTCTTTCGGCCGGACGGGCAGGTGGCGTGCGAGGCCGCCACGACCCTGGCGTGCATCGCGAAGGACGGCAAGCTTCAGCCCATGCCCGGCTGGCTTTCGGGGGCGAAATAGTCACGGAGATCGAACGTGCGGCGACTCTGGATTCACCACGTGCTGCCCGCGGCGTTCGTCGCCGTGCCGGTGCTCGCCGCCGTGCTCATCTTCGCCGCGTTGCCCGGCGACGCCCGGCACGACTATCTCGCCCGCATTGCCGTGTCGCCGTTCGACTGGGTCATATTGTCCGTGGGGACGGTCCTGTTCGCGTCGCAAACCGTGCTCGCGTGGAAGGCCTTGAAGTGGGCCGAGACCGACTTCGACACCCGGCCCGACCGCTGGCTGTCGCACCTGGCCCAGGCCGCGGAATGGTTCCCGCTCCTGGGCCTCATCGGCACCGTCGCAGCGATCCTGCAGACATTCGGCAGCATCGCCCCCGGCACGAACCCGACTCCGCAAGACATCATCCGCAAGTACGCCCCTGCCATCACCGCCACCGGCAGCGGCCTGTTCATGGCCCTCCTGAACATACTCCCCACCTGGGTGACGGCCGTCGGACGGGACCTGATCCGAAACCTCGCCGGCCTGCCCGACGCCCCTCCCGTGCCGCTTCTTCACGCCGGCGACCCCGAACCGGTGGCGATGATCAAGCCCGGGGGGCTCCGGCCGTGATCACCCCGCCCCGCCGGTCGGTCACCCGGTTCTTTATCCCGATGATCGACGTGCTGATCCTGCTCTTCTGCATTTTCCTGCTGATGCCGTTCGTTTCGAAATCGGACGATACGCCCGTCGAAGCGAAGCCGCCGGAGGAAAAGGATAGGACGATTCAGCAACTGGAACGCGAACTGGCCGCGGTGCGGCGGAAGGTGGCCGAACTGGTGAAGGACCGGCCTAACGCCGCCGACCAGTACCTGGTGAAAGTGCTGGAAATCGACAAGGCGACGGGAAGGCTTTTCAACTTCGACCCCGAATCGACCCCGCCGCGACAGGAAATCAAAGACCAGTCCGACGCCCAGCGGCTCATCGACCGCCAGCGCGCCGCCGCCGCCGGGAAAAAGAAAGACGTCTTCCTTCTTATCTTGTACCCCCGCGACCTGACCGGTTATCCTTTGCAGAAGCAGGTCGATGCGTATCGCCGCTGGTTCAAAGACGTGCCGCACGGGTTCGACAACCCGTGGGCGCCGGGAAGTTAATGGTTTGGTAGGGTGGGTCAAGCCCGGCTTTGCGGGCGCCGACCCACCGGGCGGGACTGGAAGCGGTTGCAGGTGCCGGTGGATCGTCGCTCGAAGACTCGCTCGACCCACCCTACAAGCGGCAAATGGACGCGTACCGGCGGTGGTTCAAAGATGTGCCGCACGGGTTCGACAACCCCTGGGCGCCGGGAAGTTAATGGTTTGGTAGGGTGGGTCAAGCCCGGCTTTGCGGGCGCCGACCCACCGGGCGGGACTGGAAGCGGTTGCAGGTGCCGGTGGATCGTCGCTCGAAGACTCGCTCGACCCACCCTACAACTACAACTACAACCTTCGCGTTATCCTATCACAGGAATAAACCAATTACGAGCGGCCGAATGTTCGCCTTCCTCGACCTCAACCCCGCCAAGGTCGCCCAGTTCGCGGTGAATAGCCTCGCCGTCGTCGGCGGGTTCTTTGCCGGGTGGGTGCTGTTCGGCTTCATTGCCTGGGCACTCGACCGGTACGCCTTCCTCAAAAAGTCGCCGCAGGGGGTAAAGCGGGTGATCCGCCTCGTCGGCGGCATTCTCGTCGCGATTCTCGTCGCCCTCATCGTCTTCGGTCACGGGCAGGGGTGGACCCTTTTCGGCGGCGGCATGCCAGGTGACGATAATGGCGGCAACCCGAACCCCGCGACCGAAACTACCTCCAAGGAACAGAAGAAACCCGAATCTTCGCCGACCCCGGCCAAAAATCTTCCCCCCGCCGAGGCGACCGAGAAAGTCACCATGCTTGGCGGGGACGACGTCAAAAACGAAAAGTTCTACCTGCTCGATGGCGACCCGGCCGCGAAAACCTTTGCCCAGGTGACGGCGAGTCTTCGAGCGAAAAAGGACGGCCTCGCAGGGAAACGACTCGCCGTCGAAATCCGATTCCCGGAGGCGAACGTGTTGCCGCGGGACCACCCCGCCGTCATCCGCCTCGCCCGCTGGGCGAACGAAGCCGGAATCACCGTCACATTCCCCGCCGACCGGTAGCCTTCTAAATCGGGTAAAGGGGTCTCCGACGCAATCGCTAGAACGTTGATATGAGTATCTCATCCGAGCCCCGGGTGGTCTTCTTCGGCCCGCCGGGGGCCGGGAAGTCGACCTTGGCTGCGGCGTTTTGGGGCCGCCAACTCGAAATCGCCGACACCGACGGCACGGCCGACGGCGATTTGATTGCCCATGCGGATCGAATCGAACGGGACGATGAGGAAACGGCCCTCGCCGGCACGGTGAAAGCCGCCGACGCGCTGGTGGTGGCAATCGACGCGGCGGCGACCGACGCCGAGGTGGATCGCACGTTCGCTTCGGTTCGGCGGTTTCTGGATTCTTTCGAAGCGGGCCGGACCTACAACCGGGCCGTCGCCGGATTGCCGGTCTTCCTCGTGCTGACGAAGTGCGACCGGTTGCCGGGGCCGAAAGAAATCGCGGAGCGTGCCGCGGGCATGTCCTTGCGGTTCCGCGAGTATCTCGACGACGGCCCGGACGGTTTCGGTTCGCTCGCCGTGACGGCGGTCACGACGGGTGGCCTTCCGCACGACGGGGACCGGTTCGGCGTCACCGAACTTGTTAGCTCCGTGACCGCTTCGGCCGACGCGTACCGTGGTCGGTCGGTCCGATCCGGCCGGCGGGTGAAGGCCACCGTCTCTGCCGCCGGCACGCTCGTCACCGCCCTGGCCGTGGGCGCCGCCGCATTCTTCTTCACCAATCCGTACGGGCCGGACGACCCGCTCGTCGCCCGGGTCCACGCGTTCCAGGCCCACGAAGGCTCCCCCGTCCAGCGGTTGAGTGACGCCCGATTGTCGCAGAATCGGGTTGAGCTCCGCGGCATCCGCGACGCAAACGGGTTCGACCGCCTCCCGGAGGAATTGAGGGATTACGTTGATGCCCGGCTTGCAGAATTCGACGCTTATGCCGCTTACCGCGACGCGTTCAACCCGCCCCGGCTCGGTCCGGCCGACGTGCGCACGGCAGCAGAACTCGACCGGCTCGATGCCGATTTGGCGACGACCCTGAAACCGCCGAGCGAGTATGCGGACGCCTGGGAGGAAACGGACGCGGGGAAACTCCACGTCAAGTGGTCGGCGGACGCCGCGGCGGTGCGTTCGGCCGAAGCCCGCATCCACGACTGGTACCGCGGCTTGATTCGCCGGGCGAGCGGGTTGATGCTGGTCGATCCGTTCGACCCGAATTGGCGGCCCGACGGGGACGCCTTATTGCGAGACGCGGCCGTACTACCTGCGAAACCAGACGCGCCGCTGCCCGGGTCGCCGGGCACGCCGTTGACCTACCTCGTCCCGTACGAATTCGCACGGATCGATTACGATAAACGGGATTGGGAGGACGCGCGGAATCGGCTCGTCGGGCTGCGGGAGGCGGTTGCAGCCGTGTCGCCCGGTGGGGCACTCGACCTGCCGAAGCCGTCTCGCGACACCGCGGCGTCACTGGCACTCGGGTCGGCACGACTTCATCTGCTCCCGCACGCCATACAGCAGGAAACGTGGACAGCAGACCGCTATCCCGACCCGGCACGCACGGAACTCAGGAGACGCTATCGCCGGGCGGTCGAGATGGGCGTGCGGCACGTTCGCGCGGTGATCCGCGAGAAATTGCCCGCGGTCGATGCCCCGGCCGACTGGAAACCGGTCGCCGAATTCGCCCGCACCGACTCCCGGATGAAGGACTGGATCGCGATTCTCGACCGGACCGCCCGCACGGCCGGCGACGAAACGGAATTCGGACTCGCCGACTTCCTTTCCCGGCCGTCGTTTAACATGGCCCTGACCGGGTTGGAAATCGGCATACCAACCGATCTGTCCACGCAACGCCTCGCACCGGGATATACCTTGACCCTGACCTACAAATCGGCGAAAGGCACAACCGTTGAATTCAAACTGAAACGGATTGGCGAACCGACCCGAAGGGACGGTGAGATTGTGGCAAAGTACGCCCCGGACGGGTGGGCGGGAACGATCAAACTCGAACCCGGGGATTCGTTAACCGCGTCCCTTCCCGTATCGATCGAGGGCCCGGACGTTCGACTCGTCTGGGATTCGAACCGAACCAAAACGTTCGCATTTGAAAGTCTATCCCGCCCTGCGGCGTTGGTCCCTGCTGTCGGGCCGCGCACGCCGGCCACGGGTGTGCGGGCGACGGTCGATCCGCCCGGGTGCATCCCGGCCGTACCGATCCTGCTGCCTGATCTTTCCGGCGGAGGAAAGGAATAAGCAATCCGACCCGACAACCCCTGTCCGATCCGGTAAAAAAAAGGGCCAGCCACCCGCACGGCACAATTCCATGCACATCCAGGACATTTTCGCCCAGCACCCGACCACGTTCAGCTTCGAGTTCTTCCCGCCGAAGACGGACGAAGCAAGTGAGGAATTGTTTCGCACCATCGCATCCCTCCAGCCCCTTATGCCGTCGTTCGTGTCGGTCACGTACGGGGCCGGCGGATCGACGCGGGACCGGACGCACGACCTCGTCGTGCGGATCGAACGGGAAACCAAGCTGACGGCGGTGTCGCATTTGACGTGCGTCTGTCACACTTTGGAAGAGATGACGGCCATTTTGGATCGTTATTCGGTGAGCGGGATCGGCAACGTGCTGGCCCTCGGCGGGGACCCGCCGAAAACCCTGGCGAATTTCGACCGGGCGAGGGACGCGTTCCAGTACGCGGATCAATTGGTGACGTTCATTCGGAACCGACCGAACCCGCCCGATTCGCGGGGATTCGGGATCGGAGTGGCCGGGTTTCCGGAAGGCCACCCGGGCTGTCCGAACCGGCTGAAGGAAATGGATTACTTGAAGAAGAAAGTGGACGCGGGGGCCGACTACATTTGCACCCAGCTCTTCTTCGACAACCGGGACTATTACGACTTCCGGGAGCGGTGCGACCTGGCGGGGATCAAAGTCCCCATCGTGGCCGGGATCATGCCGGTGACCAGCAAGAGCGGGTTGACGCGGATGGCGGAACTGGCCCTGGGGGCCAGGATACCGGCGAAACTGCTGCGTGCCGTCAGTCGGTGTGCGGACGACACGGCCGTGTCAAAGGTCGGCATCCACTGGGCGACCGAGCAGTGCCGGGACCTGCTGGACCATCAGACCCGTGGTATTCATTTCTATACGCTGAACCGGTCGGACGCGACGCGGCAGATCTACGACAACTTGGGCGTGGTGGATTCGACGGGGCTACGTGGGTGAAACCTGACCGCGGATTTGCTTCAGGGCCAGTTGAGCGGCGGCACAGACGGCGGCGTGTGGGTCGTGCAGGGCCTGGGCCAGTGCGGGCAAGGCGGACGCAGCATCCGGACCGATGCGGCCGAGGGCCTGAGCGGCATAGGCCCGGGCATTTTCTTCCGGCGAAGCCGTTTCGGCCGACGGGTCCGCCTTTAACCCGACGGGCAGCGGGGTTTGATTCAGCCCGGCTTTTGGCGGCGCGGTCAGTATCGCCATGAGTGAGGGCACGGCGTCGGAAGCGGTCGGACCCATCCACCCGAGAGCCATCGCCGCCTCGCCCCGAACGAACGGGTCGTGGTGGCTCAAATGAGCGATCAACTCCGGCAACGCGGGAGAGCCGATGT
>DASXPC010000243.1:0-13916 GCA_036493815.1 Fimbriiglobus sp.
CGACGTCGGTGATAGCCAGCATTAGTGACTTGGCCGGGTCTTCCACGGTCCCACGGAACTTCTGCCAGTGGCCGTCGTTCCGCATTCCCTTTTGCGGCACCGCATTCCAGCGAACCGGTCCAACCTTGCGAAACGTCAACCCCGTTGTGACGGACTTCTGACGGCCCCAGTCCAACTTACTTTCGAGGGCCGGCGTGGGAATGTTTTCGATTAGCATGCCCCGGAGTACGGTCGAAAGGACCTTCGTGCCCGAACCAACCGGGTCCGCAGCCCGGCCCGAAAGTGCGGCGGCCATTCCGACGACCAATGCGAACGCAGCGCGGGGCACGGGTATCTCTCCTCGGGGCCGTCTGGGGCATACGACATTATGGCACGGGAGGGAAGCCCGGGGCGGGGGATTGACGGCCCCGGGTACCGCCGATAAATTATCGGCCGCTTAGGGGGGGTGTAGCTCAGCTGGTAGAGCGCTTGAATGGCATTCAAGAGGTCAGGGGTTCAACTCCCCTCACCTCCACTCATTTTCGAGTGGTCCCCGAGCTCGGGCGGTGTCATTTTTCAATTTCGTGAACTCGTCGGAAGGTCGATGAGGGAAGAGCTTTGCCGTCAGTTGTCGAATCCCGTCTCACGCGATTCATTTTGCATTGCTATTTATGATCGACCTCCCTAATGGGTCTCTA
This sequence comes from Fimbriiglobus sp., assembly GCA_036493815.1. Taxonomy (GTDB): domain Bacteria; phylum Planctomycetota; class Planctomycetia; order Gemmatales; family Gemmataceae; genus DASXPC01. Next base: position 678 of record DASXPC010000243.1, read on the forward strand.
GCGTGCCGACTCGGAGTACCCAGATCTGAATGGACACTCGTCCCTTGTGGCGAGATTGCACCCAATTCGGGAGTGGGTAATGTAATATGCAAAAGCCGCACGAATTGACCGGGGGCCGGGACATGATGATCGATCTGATCTGCCCGCACTGCCAGGCCGTCGTGGCCGCTCGGGAGGCGGATCGCGGAGAATCGGTACGCTGTGGAATCTGTCTGGGTGAGGTTCCCGTACCCGCGGTGGAACCATATCCCCTCGCTGCAGAAACCGGGAAATCGACTACCCTGCCTACGGCCAAATTATTGTCGGCGGAGGAGGCCGATCTGCATCCCGCCCCCAAACGGGTCATCGCAACTCCGATCTACTTCCCTCCCGCCGCTCCCCTTCCGATGCCGGTATCTCCACTAAGAGATAATCGAATACGTTCGCCGAAAAATCACTTCGTCCGACGAGAAGAAGGGGAGGACGAGGATCTTCCAGATGAAGCGGGATCCAAATCTCAGGCCGGTCTCATATTAATCGTTTCGCTCCTGGGGCTACTGTTTTTCGGGGCCATTGCTTTCGGAGTGATTTATTTCCTTCAAGGGTCCGGAAAAGGTTCGTCGGACGGGTCGAAGAACGGCAATGCCGACGGTTACGTCGACCCCCAGCCGCTCTGGAATCCGAACAAGGATCCGGGGAAACCCGGCGTGCCGCCGGTAAACGTTCCGATTCCGCCGTTCCGCCCGGCACCGTTTCTACGGCCTCCGGTCGTGCCAAATGTCCCGGCGCCCCGTCCGCAAATACCCGATTGGTTACCCGTGGATCGCGCGGACGGTTTTACGGCCAAAGTTCCGGGAAAGCTCATGGTTGCGGACGGCAAGAGAATGTCGGGACGGATCAAACTTTCGGGACGGTCGTACGGACCGCTAACGTACGTGCAACCCGGGGTTGTTTGGGCGACGTTTCAGATCGAGTACTATGACGTCCCCGCGGGAGTGGAATTCGATGAGGACAAGACGCTCAGGGATATGGCGGCGTTGCCGAACGGGTTGGTCGGACCGGGAACGCTGGCGGGGCGTGCGTGCCGGGAACTGACGGGAAAAATTGGCGGCCGAAACTTGACGGCCCGCGGTGTGAAAGTCGGCCCCCGGTTCTTTGTCGTGAAATTCGAGGCCTGGTTTCCGCAGACCCACCCGCAATCGGAAGAATACAAGGCGAAGTATTTCGATTCCTTTCGGATCACATACGACCCGAATACACCTCCCCCAGCAGCCGGTGTTTTGGGGAATCCACCGCCGATTCAGGGACCCGGAGAACGTCACCCGACTCCGGCCAAGCCGGCAGCCCCCGAACCGGTACTTGCCCCGTATGTCGTCGCCAATCTGCGGCCTTTCTGGGCGGCCGTCTTCCTTCCGGACAAAGGCGAAGTCCTTACCGTCGGGCCGCGATTGCTGGCAACGTTCGGCCGTGGCGGCGGCGTTCTCCGACGCTACTCACTCCCGGATTTTCAGCTCAAAGGCACTTATCCAATGCCCCGGGCCGCCACCCGGGCCGTGTTCGACAACGCCACATCTACTCTTTACTGCACAACTCTTACCAGCACCCGGGCGGATAACACCATCCGTGACAGCGAACAAGTCGTCGCCTTCGGCGAAGTCGAAGCCTACGACCTCGGCCCAGTGTTTGACGGAACGTCGACCGAAAAAAGTGACCTGAAACCGCATTTTGTCATTCCCTTCGCGTCCGCAAAATTGACCGGACTCGAAGCGTCCGCCGACAGGAAATGGCTTTTCACAGTGAAGACCGTTCCGCTCGGCTCTGCGACGAATCCGAGGGGATGGAAGGCGTCGCTCGTCCGGATCGACGTGGCCCGACGAAAAGTGCTCGACCCGATCGAGTTACCGACACCCGTATTTCAAATGGTACTTGCGCCGGACCGGAAGATGCTATTCTTGGCCGAAATTCCTGGAGCCGAGGGGGTGGGTATTGCGGACGCGGTTGACGTCGCTTCGTGGAGTATCAGCCACAACGTCGTATTGAGCGATTCGCTTCGAGACGTTTCGATTTCGCGCGACGGAAGCCGACTCGTTTGCGGGGTGCAGAGCAAGGAGACTCAGCAGATCGTATCGGCTCGGACGGCGGGTGGGGACGTGGTGGAATTCGATCCTGCCAAGGACCCCGACCGGGTGGCGGGGTATGTGGCCGTGTCATCGAACGGCCGGCGGATCGTGGCGTCCGCTCGCGCGGCTGAAGGAATTGATATCTATGACGTTCAGGACCTGGGGCGAAAGGACGGGGTGAGGTTGATGGCCCGGGGAAAGGAAGCGGCCGGCTCGGCCCGGACCCCGCTCGGCGGACACTTCTATCTTTCCCCGGATGGTCGGTTCGCACTCTTCCAGGTCGGGGCCGTCGTGGACGTCGAGAATCCCACGAAAAAACCCGACACGAAATGACCCGAGATCGCTCAACCACTCGTGTCGGACCGTGCCGATCTAAGCCACCATCAATCCTTGATTGGCCACATTGATCAAAGCCTGATCGAGAATCGACGTAATCGCAAGCCGGATGTCTTTCGGGTCGCTGAGTGTGTTACCATCTTTTTGTACGTTCAACTCCCGCTTTTCGGCGACGGCGGTGAGTTTGTCGGCGATGGCCGACCGGTCGTTGGTACCGTCGAGCAGTGGGATGAGGTGGCGGTCCAGGTCGTTGAGTCGAATCACCTCGTGGCGGCGATTCGTGACGATGGACTGCTTCCCGGGCACGGCCTGCATCGCCTGCATCCGAGACCAGAGGAGGGCAGTCGGCTTGTCGCCCGGCTTTCGCAGAAACGTCAGCGGCATGCCGTGCAGTTCGACCATGTCGCTCGACATGTAACAGTTCAACAGCCCGACGGCGAGAAGGGCTGTATCCTCTGCAATCGTCTTCGGATCGGTCGGTTCGGCGCCACCGATTTTCTCCCGAGCCGCTTTTCGTAACTGGTCGAACGGAACGGTACACGGGAACGATTCGTTCAGCACTTGCATGGCCGCCTTCAGCAGCGGGCGAGTGGTGGCCATGCTCATACCGGACGCGGTTTTGTATGAAACGTTTTCATCCGATTTGAGGTCCACCGTGGGCAGGAAGGTTTTGCCGTCTGCCGAAACGGGGCGGGCCCCCGAGGCGACGTGCAGCACCCGGAGGTTGTCCGGCTGCACCGCCCAGTTCGGGTTCATCGTGTTCCGGACGAGGAGCGTCTCCCGGAACATCCGGTTTCTGAGAAAGTCCATGTACTGCTCGGCTTGCACCTGATCGGTGGCAAGAATGCGGAGAGTCTTTTCAATTTCCGGGCCGAAATTTGCCGTCACCATGGTGCCGATGCGGGCTTCGCCCAAGTATTTGAGCCCCTTGGCCGCGGCCTTGCCGGCGAATTGATGGAAGTAGATCGCGGTGTTATGTTCTTCCAGGTGCTCGTGATAGAGATAATAGTCCGCCTGATGGCGGATGGTTTCGAGTTCCTGCTTCAGCAACTGCGAATAGGCCCCGCCGTCCTGTTTGACCGACTGGGTGAGGAAGTCCAAAAGGGCACGGGCCTGTTGAATGCGGAGTTGTGGGGTATTGAACCGGCCGGAGTGATAAAGCATCATGTCGCGGATCATGCCGCGCATGTGCCAACCGGGGTACGTGTTGTAGCTGACGTAGGCGACGCCGTTGGGATTGAGTAATTGGCCGCAGATTTCGAGGAGTTTATCCTGTACGTCGGCCGGTACCCAACTGTAGACGCCGTGGGCAATGATGTAATCGAATTTGCCGTACGATTCGTCCACGTCCATGATACTGGCGTGTTTCAACGTGAGGTTTTTCAGCCCGAGCTTCGACACGTAAGCTTGACCGTCGGCCACCTGTTTGGCGGCCAAATCGATCCCGACGAACTCGGCCTCCGGCAAATAGTCGGCCATCGGAATCAGGTTTCCACCCGCCGCACACCCCATTTCCAGTACGCGGCACTTTTGCACCGGAGCCGGCCGCAACCCGAATAACGTCGCCACCGTGAACAGCCGACTCGGGTGCGTTTGTAAGAACGGGTGGCTGTCGTACGACACTTCGTCGTAGCTGGTCGAAGTTGGCGCGGTCGGATTCGTGGCGGGGACGGCGTCGAGCATGTCCGGCATGGGTTCGTCTCTCTCAGTGTAACGAGTCTACCGATTCTGACGTATCGGCAGGATGACGGGTTTGACTTTGGCAGGAAAACCAGATGCGGTCAACTGGGGAATTTATTCAAGCTGCAATCGCGGAAGGCGTTGACTCGATCCGCCCGGAGAGTTGGCGACTCTTTACACCGGTACCAGATACGTTCCCATCAAACGGTCTTGCGGCGGCCGGTCCGGATAGCGGATGGCGATCACGGTATACGCGAGAAGTAACAGGGGGATGGCGGCGGACAGGGCAATACGGAAGCTCACGGCTTCGGGAATCGCAACTTGTAACTCCGCGAGCCCGGCGAAGAGGGCGAAGAGGGGCAACCAGACCAGCAAGGATCGGAAGAATACGCCCACCCGGCCGGCCGGCCGGCCGTCCGCTCGGACCAGCGTCAGACCTCCCAGGAACCAGGAAAACCCGCCCCGGAACAGAACCGCGCAGAACAGCCAGGAAATGAAAAAGAACCCGACAACAGCCAAGGTCACATACTCCAATATTTGCGGTGACTTTCCGGCTTCCTGCTCCTCCTGCTCCCGGGCATCCTGGACCGTATCGTACGCTTTCATGTGCACGAGCAAATCCGCCAACTTCTTTTCGTCTTTACCCGATTGAGAACTGAGGAGCGGATTTACGTAACGGTCCATTATGTCCCGCTCGGCTTGTGTCAATGTTTCCCGGCGGAGAAACGCCTGAGCCTGATACGTATCGCCAACGGCTTCCAAACGGTCGACCGCATCGTCATACTTTATCGTTCCCAGCCTGGCCTGAAAGTCGGGCTGGGAAAGGACTTTTTCCTTCATCTCCCTTTCCCCGGCCCACTCCACCTCACGGTGGAATTCCCACGCGTTGGCTTCGTATGCGAACACCAGTATGAACGAAAAAAGGGCCGTTAATAAGAAGCTGACACCCAATCCGAAAGCCATGAACATGCCCTGTACGCCGACGTGTGTGGCCCGCTGGGTGGAGGTGACCCGGGTTGGGTGTGCGTGGCTTTCGCCGAGGTCGTGGATCAAATCGTCCATCGCCCCGTACGGGTCGGCCGGGGAGACGAGACGGTTCGCGATCCGCGACGCGTGGGGCGGGAGTGGGGCTTTCACCCGTGCGGCCCCGGCCCAGGTATGTCCCTCGAGCATCAGGACCGCCGCCTGACGGAGCAAACCGAGCGGGGCGAATTCGTCCACGGCCCCGATCCCGGTGCCGGTGGGGAGGGGGAATTCAAGCAGTTGCACGCGGCCGCTCGGTTCGACCCAGACCTGGTCAACGCCGAGCCGCTGGGGAAGGGTACCGTCCTTTTCGGCGCTGCGCAGTTCGTCGGCCAATTGTTCCAGGATCGGCCGAGCGTCCCGCCAGCCGAACGGTTTGGCCGGGTTGACCACGTCGGGGAGCGGGGCACCGGCCGGAGCCACAAATGCGGTCCAGGTGTAAACCTCGTCGGCCCAGATAACCGTCCCGGTCGAAAGCTTGCGAATCCGAGTCGGACGAATGACCGGCGAAAGATCAATAACATGTCCGACCGCGGCGACCGGACGCACGTCCAGGATCACCCGTCGATTCAGCCCGCGGTCTTCGGCCGCCCACACCATTCCGCCACCGGGGAGGTCGCACACCAGCCCCCGGATCGTGTACCCGCCTACCGCTTCGGGAAGGGGCTTGGGCGCCACCCGGAACGATTCGAGCGGGCTGCCGAATCGGCTGACCAGACTCGCCCGATCCGCGGGCGTAGGGCGAGTTACGACCCGGCACCCGCTGGCGAAATCCTGAACTCCACGGAATTTCCATTTCACCCGACACTGGTTCCACAAGGTGATAAGGCCGGAAACGCAGAGGCCGATTCCGGTAACGATGCCGAAGAATGTCGCCGCCGGTCCGTGCCCGGAGAATGCCCCTATCACGACGCTGGGGAAAAGGAAAATGACGTACCAAAGGAAGTTGAACGTCAGGGTGCGTATGAGTGCCCGTCCGAGTCCCGGCGGTCCGGGTTCGCCGAGCCGCACCACACGTAGCCGCAACAGCCATTTGCCGACCGTCATGCCGAAATACCCTTCCCCGATGGTGAAGTATGCAAGTGTGACGGCCAGGCTGACCCATGAAACGAGCCGGACGTGACCTGAAATGGGAAATCCCGAACCGTCGATGATTCCCCGTAGGAACTCGAAGGAAACGGCCGCGAGTTGAACGAGGACCGCGTCGATCAGAAACGCGACGACGAGTGCCCGAGGTCGTGCCGGAATTTGCTTGGACGGGAGCAACGACGACAGCGCTTCCCGCAGATCGGTGAGGGACTGCCATCGGCGGTCTCGTTCCCGGTCGAGACCCCGGCAAACGATTTTATCGAGGTCTTTGGGGCAGTCGGGCCGTTTCGTCCGGACCGCCGGCGGCGGCTCGGAAATCGCCTTCGCCAAAGCGGCCGTCACGCTCTCGTGCTGGTGCGGAGCCTGCCCCGTTAGCGAATAATAAAGCGTCGCGCAGACCGCGTATACGTCGGAGTCGTAGCCGACTTCTTCGCCCCGGATTTGTTCCGGCGGGGCGAATAGGACAGTCCCGACGAACCGGCCCGATCCGGTCAGGTGTTTGGCCGGGTTCGACCCCCCGAGGGATTTGGACAGGCCGAAGTCGCCGACTTTGACCCGGTCGTCGGCGGTCACGAAGCAATTGCTGGGTTTCACGTCGCGGTGGATGACGCCCAGGCGGTGGGCCTCGGCGAGGCCGTCGATTGCGTCGAGAATGCGGGCGATGGCTTCGGCGATCGGCAGCGGACCCCGACGATCGACCAGGTCTTTCAGCGTGGCCCCGGGCATTAACTCCATTACGATATACGGCCGGCCGGCGTCGGTGTCGGCCCCATACACGAACACGCACCGTGGGTGGCTGATCTGGCTCGCCAACCGCCCTTCCTGGCGGAACCGCTCGACCGACGTCGCGCTCGACGTGTACCGGGCGGAGAGGAGCTTCACCGCGACCCGCGTTCCGGAAGCCGCGTCCTCGGCTTCGTAGACCGCCCCCTGGCCGCCCGAACCGAGCAATCGCAGCAGGCGAAATCCGCCGACGGACGAAGGCACGGGCTCGTTCGCCGGGTCGGACTCTTCGTCCGGGCCTTCGATCGGAGGGTGATACGCGTGCGTGGGGATGTCGGCGGTGAGGCCCGGATCGACGTTAGAGGATCGCGGACCGACGACGTAGCCGGAGACGGGAGTGGCTTGGGAATTCGTCTCGTCGGTGGTGATCGAACTGCCGAACCGGACACCGCAATACATGCAGAACACGGCTACTCCGGCCGCGTCGGGCATCGGTTGACGACAATTCGGACACGCACTCGGCATCGGCTCTGCCCCGGCCCGGCCGGGGGTCCGGGCGGGTGACATTATCCCCCCTCCCCACGGTTCGACAAGCATAGCTATCTGACGAGACTTCGCCCGCCGACCCACATCATTTCCCCGCCGCCGGCAGCCGTTAACTTCTGCCGCCCGGCATAACTGCTTCCCGACATACCGATTTCGGAGTCGCAAAGTTTCGGACACGCCATTTCCGACAGCCCACGGGCGGGCGAAAACAAGTCGCCGGCGGGCGAAGAGCATTTCGGTCGAGGCTTGAAATTCCATCCCGAAAAAGGAAACTGCGAAATAGTGAAGTGCACACTTGACTATTTTGGGATCGACGTGATACTGAAATTGTCGCTTCACTATTCAAGAGGGCACTGGGTTGGGATCAACAACAATTCACAACACATTTGTCCTCGAGCGATACTACCCGAAGTCGCCCGAAGTCGTGTTCGCCGCTTTCTCCGACTTGGGGAAAAGGCGGCGGTGGTATGCAGAAGGGGCCGGGCACGACGTCGAGGAATTCGAATCGGATTTTCGTGTCGGCGGGGCCGATCGGCTGATCTACCGATTCAAGGACGGTACGCCGTTTCCGGGCGTCGTCGTCCTGAACAAAGGATTTTTTCTGGACATCATTCCCGACCGAAGGGTCGTCACCGCCTCGACGATGACGCTGGGCGACCGGCGGATCTCGGCCACACTGGTGACGGTCGAGTTGGTACCGGCGGCCGACGGAACGACGCTTGTCTGCACCCATCAAGGGGCTTACTTCGAAGGGGCGGACGGGCCGGAAATCCGTGAAATGGGTTGGCGAAAGCTCTTCGATCGCCTGGTATCCGTGCTGAATTAACCGTCATCGACCAAATTGGTCTGTCACATGTCCGGTCCGAAAAAGACCATCGACCGCGTGTTCCATGCGCTCGGCGACTCCACGCGCCGGGCGATTCTGGACCAACTCGCCACCGGCCCGCGATCGGTTTCCCGGCTGGCCGGGCCGCTCGCTCTAACGTTAACGGCGGTGGGCCAGCACCTACAGATTCTCGAAGATTGCGGCCTGGTCCGAACCGAGAAAATCGGCCGGGTTCGCTCCTGCCGTATCGACCCGACCGGTTTCTCAACCCTCGATCGCTGGATTCAAATGCATCGGGCACTCTGGGACCGGAGGCTGGACCAACTCGGCAAATTGCTCGACGATTCCCCGGACGAAGTCGTTTCGATTCGTCCCGGATAGTTCTCCACGCCGTCAATACCTTCGGGTTTTGTCTATCCTCGATCTTTCATCTCTTTTTCTCTTGACCCTTACCCATCCTCGCGCTTATTATACCTAAGACTTTAGGTTTTAGTCCTTAGGCGCCAAGGATGCCACTCGTGGATGACCTTCCGACCCCGACCCCGCGCGAGCTGGAGTTGCTCAAAGTGCTGTGGGAGCACGGCCCCAAGAGCGTGGGGGACGTTCATCGCCTCCTGCGGTCCGCGGACGGCAGACAGCCGCACGTGAACACCATTCAGACGCTCCTGCGGCTGATGGAGACCAAAGGGCTGGTCAAGCACCGGGCCGAGGGGCGGACGTTTATCTACACGCCGCAGTTCAGCCGCGAAGAATCGGCCTCCCGGTTCCTGGACCGTGTGTTCGACGGGGCCGCGTCCCAGTTGGTGTTAAGCCTGTTAAAAGCCGAACGAATCCCACCCGAAGAGTTGGAGCAGATGCGTCAACTCGTCAACCAGACGCGGAAGAAGGCGTAGTTCGTCCCCCCCGAACGAGACGTTCCGATGTCCGATCTCTGGCAATCTGCCGCGGCGTGGCTGGGTCACATGTCATTGGCCGGCGGCGTGGTCCTCGGGGCCGGGTGGCTGACGGCCCGGCGGGTGTCTGACCCGGCCCGCAAAGTTGCGGCGATGGGTTGGTCCGTCCGCGGGGCGGTTCTGGCCGCGCTGCTTTGTGCAATGCCCGGCTGGCTGAAGCTGCCGGTGCCGTCGTGGGCGAAGACCGAGGCCTCGCCATCGCAATCGGGCATTCCGGTCCGTGCGGTGTTGAAGCAGGCCGCACCGCCCCGAATCGAGTCCGTTCCGCCGGACGCATGGGAATGGGTGTATGCGGATCGCACCGTGAAGGCGGCCCAGGAAATTGACATACCCGCATTCGAACACGGGCCCGCGACGGTTGACGCTGCCGCCGTCGCGGCTCCCCCTCCGGCCGTCCCGGTCCCGGAAGCGACCGGGACGGCCGGGCCGGCCGCCGACACCGGCGTGTCCCGGTTCCTGCTAATCGTGTTCTCGCTCGTCGGCGGGGCGGCGGTCGTTCAACTCGTCGCCGGTCAATTCGCCCTTTGGCGGCTCCGCCGGGCTGCGAAGCCGGCACCGGAGCACGTTCGTCGACTGTTCGAGATGTTCGCCCCCGCAGGGCAGAAGGCCCCGACGCTTTTGGTCTCGGACCGCGTCGCGTTCCCGGTCTGTTTCGGGTTGTTCCGGCCGACCGTGCTCCTGCCGCGGGGGCTCGCCCGAGGGGCCGATGGCGAAGTACTCAAGTGGGTGCTCGCCCACGAGATGGACCACCTGCGGCGGGGCGACGCATGGACCGGCCTGTGGCTGGCGGTAGCGCGGGCGTGTTACTTCTTCCTGCCTTGGTACTGGGCGGTGCGAAAGGAATTGCGGTTGGCGCAGGAGTACCTTGCCGATGCGGCGGCCGCGGCCGCGGGCGGCAACCCGACCGAATACGCGGCCTTCCTCGTGTCCCTGACCGGGCAACCCGCCGAGCGGCGGCTCGCCCGGCACCCGCTCGGCGCATCGGGCGTCCGGGCCAAACCTTCCGACCTGTTCCGGAGAGTTCACATGCTGGTGCAATCGGGCGGACGCATCCCGCGTACGCCGTCCAAAATCTGGTCGTGGCTGACCGCCGGCAGCACGCTCGGCGCCGCCGTCCTCCTGTCCGGGTTCGGCTTCGCCGACGACAACAAGCCGAAGGAAAAGACGCAGACTCGTACCATCGTGCTCGACCCGCAGATCAAGTCCGACGAACGCAAAGTCGAGCTGACTGTCGTAGCCAACTCGGACGACGATCCGAAAATTGAGAAACGGGTCATCGAGGTGTCCGGCGACGACAACAACCCCAAGGTCTACCGTTTACAAGGCCGCGCCACCGTCGGGAATGCGAAGCGAGTGGAAGAGCTGAAGAAGAAGATTGCCGAAGCGGCCCGGAATGGCGACGTCAACGCGGTGCGCAAGTTGGCCGACGAGTTGGTGGCGGCGGCAGGCAGCGCCAGCGGCCGGGCCGTGGTGATGCAAGCCGAACCGCGTAAGGCGGAAGCCGGTTGGATCGAAAGGCGTCCCGTACCGCCGAAGCCCCCAACGGCTCCGGCGGCACCGCACATGTTCACCGTGCCCGCCGTACCGCACACGCCTGCCGTGGCCGGTTTCTACGCGGCTCCGGTGCAACAGGAAAAGCTGAAAGAGGCGATGGAGAAGGGCGAGGCCAAGTTCAAAGAAGCGATGGAAAAAGTCCAGGACAACCCCGAAGCCAAGGCCGCGATGGAAAAAGCCATGGCGGAATTCCACCGGGCGATGGCCGAGTCGATTAAGAATGCCCCGAAGACCCCGGCCGGCAACTTCATGAAAATAAACCCGGACCAGTTCCAGAACTTCGGCGGGGCGCAATGGCAACCCCTTCCCGGCGGCGACGGTAAGTCGTTCATCTGGCAGGCGGCGACCAAGCCGGGCGAAGGCCGCCTCGGAATCGTCATCGAAAAGCCGAACGACGTGCTGGTCGAACAACTCGACTTGCCCAAAGGCCAGGGCGTGATCGTGGTGCAGGTGATTAAGGGTTCGCCCGCCGAAAAAGCTGGGATCAAAGCGAAAGACGTGCTCCTGACCCTGTCGGGCAAGGCCGTTTCGAGCGAACCGGGCTCCGCCATGAAGATGATCGGCGGGATCAAGAAGGACGCCAAGATCGACGTGGTGGTCATCCGCAAGGGTCAGAAGGAAACGATCAAAGGAATCGCCATCCCCGAGGGGAAGAAAGTCGAAGTGCGACGGGTGGAAGGGAAGGCCGGCCAGGGTCAGCTCGAGTTCACCCTTCCGAAGGACGCCAAGATTCCCGACGACATAAGGAAGGAGATAGAAAAGAAGATTCACGACGCCCACCTGCAGGCCCAGAAGGAGATCGAGCGGGTGCAGCGGGACTTGCCGCGGATTCAGGACCAAGCCCGACGGGAAGTCGAGCGGGCCCAGCGGGAAGTCGAGCGGGCCGCGCGGGAACTGCCGAAGATGCAGGGCGACCTCCAGAAGCAGATCGAGCAGATGAAGGCCGAGCTGCAGAAGATGGAACAGCAGCTCAACAATAAGGGCGGAACCACGTCCCGTGGGCAAGGCGAGGGCGGCAGCAAGAACAAGTCGAGCTCGTCCAGCATGTCCGTGTCCACCGACGGCGAGACGTTCTCGATCGTCGCCACCCGCGACAGCGTGAAGTACAACATTGGCGGGTCGTTGGAGGACGGCAAAGCCGTCCCGAATCGGATCACGGTCAAGGACGGCGACAAGAGTTATTCGGGTACGATCGACAAGATACCGGCCAAATACCGCGCCACCGTGAAGTCGATGCTGGGTAACGTCGGCGGCGGCAAGAAGTAACGCAATGAGATGAAGGTTCAGGCGACGGGGCTATGCCCCGTCGTTTTTTCGTTTCCCGGAAAGCGCTCGAGCCGACCGTTACTTTCCGGGTTCCTTCGGCTTGTCGGGCTTGTTCGGAACGTTGATGACTTTCGGCACGACCGGGGCTTCCAACGTCTGAGTGCGCCCCTCCTGGGGCCGCACCCGCTCGAACAGCAACGGGGCGACGACCAGCATGGTGAGCAGACCGAAGACGACCGCGAGCCCGAGGGCGTGGGCGAATGCGAAGCGCATGATTAGCCAGAACGCCACGAGCCAAGCGACGTAGGACAGCACGTTGAGCAGAATGGCGTAGACCATCGCCTTCGTGCTGGGCGCGTAGATCGCCTCCGGGGCGTCGCCGTCCACGTACCGCTTCGACCCCCGTTCCGAAAACCGCTTGTCCGGCGTGTAATTCCCCCGGGAGTCCGTCTCGGCATGGAAGTGGGCGATTTTCCCGTCCGCTTCCTTTACTTCGAGTTCTTCCGTCTTGAACGTGCCGGTGTTGAGTTGAAAGGGTTTCCCGGTTTTATCTTCGAGAAACGTGCCCGACTTCTGCTTTTCCGCGCGGCGGAACGTGGATTTGACTTCCTTCGGTTTGCCGTCCGGCCCTTTATCGTAGGGATACTCCCGCACGGCGGTAAATTCGTAGACTTCCGTACTGTTGGTGCTGTCGAAGTCGTGGAGCGGGCCGTACTTTCCCTTCCGGTCGGACTTGGCATTCGCGTACGTCCACACGCCGATCAGGCCGCCGACGACGAGGGCGGCAATCGCGGCTCGGGCCGGCAGGTGCTTGGTCGGCTCGTTGTACAAGTAGGCCTGGAAGAAGGCCGACAACGCCCAGAAGAGTACGAACAGGGCGGCGACGACGATCAGAAGAATGACGAACACGACAACACCCCGGAGAATGGATCGGCCCCGGGGCTATCTTCCGTACGCGGGGCGGGGCGTCAATGCCCGGGAATCGACGGACCGGTATACTGTACCGGGAAGGAATGTATCCGGAGACCCTGCCATGATTCGGACCGCGTCGATTGTCGGAATTGTCCTCCTCGTGGCCGGGCCCGCGGCCGCGGCCGACCCGCCGTCGAAGGGGATCAAGTCGGTCAAGGTGTCGGTCGTGCCG
>DASXPC010000244.1:0-4987 GCA_036493815.1 Fimbriiglobus sp.
CAGTCGCCGGCCGCGTTTTCGCCTTCCTCGTCGCCACCGGCACCACCACCCTCCTCAACTTCGCCGGACTGCGATGGGTCACCTTCCGCAAAGGGATGGCCCGGTCATGATCTACCTGCAACACCGCGTCAACACCCTCGCCCAGCTCCAACAGACGCCGACACACTTCGGCGTCGAGCTCGACCTCCGCGACTTCGGCGACCGCCTCATCCTCCGCCACGACCCGTTCGGCGACGGCGAAGATTTCGAGCCCTACCTCGCCGCCTATCGCCACGGGCCGATCGTGCTGAACGTCAAGTCCGAGCGGATCGAGCACCGCGTCCTCGACCTGCTGCGGAAGTATCGGATCGACGACTACTTCTTCCTCGACAGTTCGTTCCCGATGATCCGCCTGCTCAGCGGCCAGGGCGAACGGCGAATCGCGGCCCGGTTCTCGGAATACGAACCGGTCGAAGGGTGCCTCGCCCTTGCGGGAAAAATCGATTGGGTCTGGGTTGATTGTTTTACCCGCATGCCGTTCACGCCCGAATCGTATGCGGCGCTGAAGCGGCACTATAAACTCTGTGCGGTGTCGCCGGAGTTGCAGGGCCGGCCGGTGGAAAGCATTTCCAAATACGCGGCCGAGTTGGCGCCGTATCCTGTGGACGCGGTCTGTACGAAACGACCCGATCTTTGGACGGTTGCCGGCCGGGAGGGGCCGCCCCTCTGTGGCGGCCCGGACGTTGCCCGAGTGGATTGGCCGATTCCATTGGGGTGACGCTCATCACAAACAAAGTAGGGGCCGCCCTCCGTGGCGGCCCGGACGATCCCCGCACGGAAATGTCGATTCCATTTTTTGGGTGACGCCCACGCGGGCCGCTGATGGGCCGATTCCGTTGGGATAGGTCTCCGACGGGCCGCCACGGAGGGCGGCCCCCACACAAACGCGATAGGATACGCTGCATGATTCGCACGCTTGCCGCCCTGTTCGTCTGCCTTCCCGGCACCGCTATCGCCGCCGATTTCGCGAAGGAGATTCAACCCCTCTTCGCCAAGCACTGCGTCGCCTGCCACGGCCCGGAGAAGCAGAAAGGCGGGCTTCGGCTTGACCGCAAGACGGACGCCCTGCGGGGCGGGGATAGCGGCCGGGTGATCGTGCCGCGCGCCGCGGCGAAAAGCCTCTTATACCGATACGTGGCCGGGCTGGAGAAGGAGACGGTGATGCCGCCGGAAGGCCCGCGGCTGACCGCCGCCGAGGTGGCGGCATTGAAGACGTGGATCGAGGGCGGTGCGATTTGGCCGGACGACGGGTCGGCCGCGGCCGACGCGAAAATCTGGTGGTCGTTTCAGCCGGTAATCCGCCCCACTGTGCCGGCGGGCGGAAATCCGATCGACGCATTCGTCCGGGCGAAACTGGCCGAAAAGGGCTTGGCCCCGTCCCCGGAAGCGGACCGGCAAACACTCGCCCGCCGGCTCTACTTCGACCTTATCGGCCTGCCGCCGACGCCCGAAGACGTCGACGCATTCATCGCCGACCGCGACCCGAAGGCGTACGAAAAACTCGTCGATCGGCTGCTCGCGTCCCCCCGGTACGGCGAACGCTGGGCCCGACACTGGCTCGACGTGGTCCACTACGGCGACACCCACGGGTATGACAAAGACAAGCCTCGGCCGAATGCCTGGCCCTACCGCGATTACGTCATCCGCTCGTTCAACGACGACAAACCCTATACCCGATTCGTCCGCGAGCAGGTTGCGGGGGACGTCCTCTACCCCGGCACCCGCGACGGTATCGAAGCCCTCGGCTTTCTCGCGGCGGGACCGTGGGACTTCATCGGTCACGCCGAACTGCCGGAATCGAAGATCGACGGCCAAGTCGCCCGCCACCTCGACCGCGACGACGTGGTGGCGAACACGGTCAACACCTTCCTCAGCCTGACGGTCCAGTGTGCCCAGTGCCACAACCACAAGTTCGACCCGATTTCGCAGGAAGACTACTACTCGCTGCAGGCCGTCTTCGCCGCGATCGACCGGGCGGACAAGCCGTACGACTACGACCCGGCGATCACGACCCGGCGGGCAGCCCTGACCGCGCGCTACCAGTCAGCGATGGCGGTGGGCGGAGCATTGGCAACGGAACCGCTCCGCCGGGCCATCGCCGCGGTCCCGCCGCCGCATTACGTCTACGCCGGCACCGTGTATACCGGGTCGGGCACGT
Organism: Fimbriiglobus sp.; assembly: GCA_036493815.1. Lineage (GTDB taxonomy): Bacteria > Planctomycetota > Planctomycetia > Gemmatales > Gemmataceae > DASXPC01. The sequence continues at coordinate 2,198 of DASXPC010000244.1, forward strand.
TCGTCGGCACAGGAGCCGCCGGCGGCAAGCCGCGGCCGATTTTTATCCTCGCCCGGGGGAACGTGACCAAGCCGGGCAAGGAAGTCGGCCCGGGCGGAATTGAAAGTGTACCGGGCGGCCCGGCCCGGTTCACCACGGCGAAAACCGACGGGCAGCGCCGGGCCGCATTGGCGAACTGGCTGACCGACAAACACAACCCGTTCGTCTGGCGGTCAATCGTGAACCGCGTTTGGCTGTATCATTTCGGCCGGGGCATCGTGGACACGCCGAACGACTTCGGCCGCATGGGCCAACGGCCTACCCACCCCGAACTGCTCGACTGGCTCGCCTGCGAATTCCGCGACAACGGGCAGTCACTGAAGCGACTGCATAAACTCATCGTCACCTCGGCGACGTATCGGCAGGCGTCGACGGCCACGCCGGCCGGCCTGGCGGCCGATGCCGGCGACCGGTTCTATGCCCGCCAGACCCGCCGAAAGCTCGACGCCGAGGCCGTCCGCGATTCGATCCTCGCCGTCGCCGGCCGACTCGACCTGACCATGTACGGACCGGGGTTTCAGGATTTCGTCATCCAGAAACCGGAACATTCACCGCATTACGAATACCAACTCGCCGACCCCGACGACTCGAAAGCTCACCGGCGAGCCGTCTACCGATTCGTGGTGCGGTCGAAGTCGCACCCGTTCCTGGCAGCGCTCGACTGTGCCGACCCGTCGATATCGGTGGACAAGCGGACCGAAACGATTACGCCCCAACAGGCCCTGGCCCAGTTGAACGACCGGCTCGTGCTGACCATGGCGAGGCACTTTGCAGCCCGGGTGAAGAAACTGGCCCCGGACCCCCGCGGGCAAGTGGCCGCCGCCTTTCGCCTCGCCACCGCCCGGCACCCGACGGACGAGGAAATCGAACTCCTGACGAAGTATGCCGTGACGTACGGAATGGACAATGCGTGTCGGGTGATTCTGAACCTGAGTGAGTTTGCGTTTGTGGATTGAGTTGCGTACTGCGGCACCTATGAGCAGCACCAAGTACTCAGTACTCAGTACTCAGTACTCAGTACTCAGTACTCGACTCGCTCCCAAGCAAAGATTGAGGAGTTTCCAATGGGCGTCAAAGTCTTCACCGAACTCCTCATTTGGCAACGGTCGCGCCAATGGTCGAAAGCGATCTTTCAACACACAAAATCCGATTTCTTTCGGCCGGACCGTCGACTCGTGGAACAAATCAACGATTCCTCCGAATCCGTGATGTCCAACATTGCGAAGGCTTTGGCAGAGGAACGCAAGGCGAGTTCATCCAATTCCTGGGTTACGCTTTCGGAAGTCTCAACGAAACCCAATCGCATCTCACCGCTGCTTTCGACCGAGGCTACATCGCAAGAGACGAGTACGCCGCATTATTCGCGGAAGGGACCGAGATTCGAAAAATGACCGTTTCGTTCCCCAGCAACATGATTCTTTCCGGGGGTGGTGCGAAAACGGCTCGGAAACAGCCGACCTGGTCGGATCAGGTTTGGGAACTGTACGAACGCACGACCGGCAAAGCCCGGCCCGAATTCTTCGCCCAACACGCCCCGTCCACTCGTCACCGGAACGGAACAATGTCATGAACCGCCGCGATTTTCTCTGGCAGGCCGGTGGTGGGCTGGGGGGCATTGCGCTGTCCGCCATGCTTGCCGAGGCCGCACCGCATTTCCCGGCGAAGGCGAAGCGGGTGGTTCAACTGTTCATGGCCGGCGGGGCGAGCCACCTCGACCTGTTCGACCACAAGCCCGAACTGGTCAAACGGCACGGCAAGCCCGCGGATTTCGGCGAACACGTCGAGGCGTTCCAGAACGGACTCGGGCCGTGGCTGAAACCGATCTGGGACTTCAAACCCTACGGGCACGCGGGCAAACGCCTGTCCGACGTCGTCGCCCCACTCGGCAGCGTCGTTGACGAAATCGCCTTCGTGCACAACATGATCGGCAAGACCGGCGTCCACAGTCAGGGCACGCTCCTGCAAACCACGGGATTCAATCGGCCCGGGTTTCCGGGAATGGGTTGCTGGGTGAGCTACGGGCTGGGCAGTCTGAACGAAAACCTACCGACGTTCGTGGTGCTGCCGGACCATCGTGGGCTGGCGTCGAACGGGACGAAGAACTGGGATAGTGCGTTCCTACCCGCCCGCTACCAGGGGACGATGATCGACCCGATGGCCGCGGAGCCGGTGTCGAATCTGTTTCCGGATCGAAAGACGGTTTCGGCTACGGCAGATAAGGCCGCGGGGGCGCTTCTGTCGAAACTGAATCGCCAGTACGCCGCCGCCCGGCCCGGAGACGAACGGCTCGACGCCCGCATCCGCAGTTACGAACTGGCGGCCAGGATGCAGCTCGCCGCCCCGGAGGCTCTCGACCTTTCGAAGGAGACGAAGGAGACGTTGAAGCTGTACGGGCTCGACGCCGTGCCCCACACGTTCCCGGCCGAGATCAACGCCAACGAGGAGGCGATTTACTTCTCCCGGAAATGCCTGGTCGCCCGGCGGCTTTTGGAACGGGGCGTGCGGTTCGTGCAGATCTGGAGCGGCAACGACAACGGCTTCCCCCGCCGCAACTGGGACAGCCACGAGGACGTCAAGCGGGACCACGGCCCGCTGGCGGAAGGCATGGCCCGCGGGACGGCTGCGCTGATTCAGGACTTGAAACGGACCGGCCTGCTCGACGACACGATCGTGCTCTGGACGACCGAATTCGGCCGCATGCCCAGCTCCCAGGGCGGCAAAGGACGAGACCACAACCCGTATTGCTTCACC
>DASXPC010000245.1:0-13329 GCA_036493815.1 Fimbriiglobus sp.
CAGGGGTGAAACCCCTGGTGCGGAGTGAATTGGATGGTTTCGTCCCGCCCCAACGGGGCGGGCGTTTTGTCACCGGCCGCCCCGTTGGGGCGGCAACATGGAGGAATCCGGGATCGAATCCAGTGGTTTCACCCCTGGCTATGAACCCAGCGTCCCTTTGGGACGAAGTCGAGGTGTGGGATGTCGCCCGAGCCAATCAACATCAATGACGCGCGGTGGAAGAAACGATGGCGTTATTTTCTTGCTCTGCAATTCGTACTCCTCTTACTTTTTCTTGGTGGGGCATCGGCGGCGTTAAACTCGCCGGGCCCGGGCCGACCAGTGGCGATGGTCTTAACTATCGTTGGCACGTGGCTTTTTTTCAGTTTACCGGTCTGCGTCCTATATCTGTTACTCCCCCTCACGCGGCTGGATTCCATGTAATAATTACAAATGAACCGAATTTCAGGGGTTTCGTTGCACTGTTTACAATGAAGTTGGCAACGTGAGGGGGAGTAGGTCGCGTTCACGACATCAATCTCGCCCCGCTCATTCCGAGCGCCGAATCCCGCAAATACAATCGTGAGCTAAAGAGCCGATCAGACTTGAGTGACGATGAATTTTTCGAACGGTACTACTCCGGATCGGATATCCCGCCAATCGTCCCTGCGACGATCCGTAGGTGTATCCGGGACACGTTCGGCCGAATCGCGGATCGAATTCAGCCAGCCGACATGTTGTATTTCCTGGACGACGAATGGGACTTGTACGACTTGATTTGGAGAGTCGGTCGGGAATTCAAAATCCATTTTCCCAAAAAGGAATTTCCAGAATGGGATGGGACTTTGGGTAAGTTGATTTACTTGACCCACGTTAGGATAACTGCCGACAAAACGAATCGGTAATCTTTCCACCCCATGCCCGCACCCCAGCTTTCTACTCCCGATCTCGTCCTCGTGTTCGCCTACATCCTGGCGATGACGGCGATGGGGGCGTGGTTCACACGGAAACAAAAAGACCTCAAGACCTACTTCGTCGGCGGGCGGAACTACGGGTGGTTTCTCGTGCTCGTGTCGATCGTCGCGACGGAGACGAGTGCGGTCACGTTCCTGTCAGTGCCGGGGGTGGCGTACAACCCGCACGGGGGCAACTTCACTTTTCTGCAACTCTCGTTCGGCTACGTCATCGGCCGGTGCCTCGTCGCGTGGCTGTTGTTGCCGCTCTACATGCGGGGGGAACTGTTCAGCGCGTATCAGGTGCTGAAGGAGAAATTCGGTCCGGCCGTGCAGCGGGTGGCGTCGGCGCTTTTTCTGATCACCCGGACGATCGCCGACGGGTTGCGGCTGTTCCTCACCGCCCTCGTCATGCAATACGTCGGCATCGGCGTCGAATGGGCGATCGTCCTCGTGGGCGTCGTCACGATTCTCTACACCTACCTCGGCGGGATGAAGGCGGTGCTCTGGACCGACCTCGTGCAGTTCGCGATCAAGATCAGTGGGGCGGCCCTGGCCGGGGTGTTCGTGCTGCGGCTCTTGCCCGGCGGGTGGGACGAATTCGTCCGCGTCGGTTCGGCGAACCACAAGTTCGACCTGTTGAACTTTTCCACCGACCCCACCAGCGACGCGACGCTCTGGGCCGGGGTGATCGGCGGGGCGGTGTTCAGCATGGCCTCGCACGGGGCCGATCAACTCATGGTGCAGCGGTACCTGTGCGCCCGGTCGCTGGGGCAGGCCCGGATCGCGTTGGTCCTTAGCGGGTTCACCATTCTCGTGCAATTCCTGCTCTTCCTCGGCGTCGGTGCCGGCATGTTCGTGCTGCGGGAGGCGGGGCTGTTCGACCCCGGAGGGGCGAAGACGGACGAAGTGTTCGGCCTATTCATCGTGACGAAACTGCCTGTCGGCGTGGTCGGCGTCCTGGTCGCGGCGATTCTGGCGGCCGCCATGTCTACACTCTCGTCATCGCTCAACAGTTCGTCCAATGCGGTGGTGAACGATTTCTACCGACCCCTTCGGCCCGGGCACTCCGAGACGTATTACGTGACGCTGTCGCGGGTCCTGACCGTCGTTTTCGGCATGTTGCAGATGGGGGTGGCGCTGGTCGCGTACGAGCGGGCAGGGCCCGATACGAGCGTGGTGAAGAAGGTACTGGCGGTGGCCGGGTTCACGACCGGATTAATATTGGGCTTATTTCTGCTCGGTCGGATGAAGCGGCCGGTGTCGTCGGCCGCGGCTGCCGCCGGGCTCGTGGCCGGGTTCGCCGCCGTTCTCGGCGTCTGGCTGCCGGGCAATTGGGGCAATCCTATATTGGCTTGGCCCTGGTTCGCCCCGGTCGGGGCGGGCACCACGGTCGGCGTCGCCCTGCTCGTTTCCGCATTTACCGGTTCGCATGGACCCACTCGCCCAACTTCAGACGGAAGCCCGCAACCCGGCCTCGGCCCGGCTCGATGAACTCACGTCGGTCGAGATCGTCGACTTGATGGTGAAGGAAGACGGCACCATACCCGCCGCGGTCGGCACGCAGCGGCAGCCAATCGCCCAGGCCATTGACGCGATCGCGGACCGTTTGGGCAAGGGCGGCCGGCTCGTTTACGCCGGGGCGGGGACGTCGGGCCGGCTCGGCGTGCTCGACGCGTCGGAATGTCCGCCGACGTTTCAATCGCCGCCGGAGCAGGTGATCGGTCTCATCGCCGGTGGCGAGCGGGCCATGTTCCGGGCGGTGGAAGGGGCCGAGGATTCGCCGGAACAAGGAGAAGCCGACCTCGCGGCGTTAAAGCTGACTTCGAACGATGTGGTTTGCGGCATCGCAACCAGCGGGCGGACGCCGTACGTGATCGGAGCGGTGCGGTACGCAAGACGGGTCGGTGCGTTCACCCTCGGCCTGGCGTGTACGCCGGACGCGGAGTTATCCGCCGAGGTCGATCTGCCGATCGTTCCCGTCGTCGGCCCGGAAATCCTGACCGGGTCCACGCGTTTGAAAGCCGGCACCGCGACCAAGCTCGTGTTGAACATGCTCACGACCGGGGCGATGGTGCGGCTCGGCAAGACCTTCGGCAACCTGATGATCGACCTGAAGGCCTCGAACCGCAAGTTAAAGGCACGGGCGAACCGCATCGTGCGGACCGCGGCGGGGGCCAGCTTCGACGAGGCCGAGCGGCTTTTGAAGGACTGCGACGGTGAGGTGAAGACGGCGATTGTCGCTCACCTGGGCGGTGTGGCTCCGCTGGAGGCACGGTCGCGGCTAATGGCGGCCGGGGGGCGGGTGAAGGTGGCGGTGGGGGACGTCGGCCGGCCGGTCGTCGCCGCGGGGGACGTGACGACCCGCAGTCACCGGCCCGATTTGGTGCTGGGGTTGGACGGCGGGGGGACGACGACCATTTGTCTCCTGGCGAATTCCGATACGGGCGACGTGATCGGCCGCGGGGTCGGCGGGCCGTCGAACATACAGGCCGTCGGCGTCGAGAACGGCTTGAAGGCACTAGACGAGGCCATCGACCGGTCCTTCCAGGCGGCCGGGATTCCGCGGGCGACGGTGGCCGGCGCGTGCCTGGGGTTGGCGGGTGTGGATCGGCAGGAAGGCCTCGACGTCATTCACGGCTGGGCGGCCCGCGTCGCACTGGCGGATAAGACGACCGTGGCGAACGACGCGACATTGTTGCTCGCGGCGGGCACGCCCGAGGGGTGGGGCCTCGCGGTGATCGCCGGCACCGGTTCGATTGCCTTCGTGCGGACGCCGAATGGAGAAGTCGGCCGGTGCGGTGGATGGGGTTATCTTCTCGGCGACGAAGGCAGTGCATACATGGTCGCCCTGACCGCGTTGCGGGCGGCCTGCCGGGCGGTGGACAAGGTCGGGCCGCCGACGGTGCTGGTCGATCGGTTCGTGCAGCGAATGGCCCTGGCCGCGCCGCCGGATCTGATTCCCGCCGTCTATCGCGGGGCGTGGGATCGCACGGCGATTGCGAGCTTGGCTCCGATGGTGCTCGACGCCGGGGAGGAGGGGGACGCGGTCGCGGCCGGGATTATCGACCACGAAACGCGGGAACTCGCCCGCACCGCGGCCGGGGCGGCGAAGAATATCGGTTTGACGTCGGGTGTGCCGGTGGCGTTGGCGGGTGGAGTGTTACTTCACAGCGAATTGTTCCGCACGAAATTTCTGGGCGCGATGACTGTTCTGGGAATCACGCCTGGGCCGGTTCAACTCGTGAATGACCCGGCCGCGGGGGCAGTGGTGTTGGCAACGAAATCGATCTCAAGTCCCTCGCGATCTTGAACCGGCACCAAACAGTCGGCGTAGACAGTTAAGTGCTTAGTCTCAGATTCCTTTCAGGTTTTACCATGGCTCTTCGGGTCGTTGCTCTTCGTGGTTCCATATTGCTTGCACTTCAATTGCTCGGACTATTGACATTCTTTGGCTGGGAAAAGAATCGGGCAATTCAGGATCGCTCGAATGAATTGGAAATCCAGTCGGACCAGGCATGTGAGAAAGCCATGCACATCGAAAGACTTCGCGAACTGCGAAATCTATTCCATCAAGAGGGTGAACGTGTTTCCTTTTCCGAATGGCCAAAGACTCTTGGAGACATCCCTGGGTATTACGAAGGGAGTCAGATGCTAATTCTGAACGTGAATCAGCAAGATCTCGTATTCAAGAAACCCGGACCGAAGACCCCGGTCGAATGGACGTTGTGGCAATTTCCCGGCCAGTATCGATGGTTTGCAGTTGCGACGGTTCGGTATCGGGTGGGGCCACCCCCACCGGTTGAGTCCATCGTCGTAATGAAAAAGCACGGTCTTCGAGATAAATTGCCGACGAAATAGTTTGAGTTGAATGGGTCCACACCGTCACCCGCATGGACCCAGTATTTCGGTTCATTCCATCACGCCGCAACCATTTCGGCCGGTTCGTAGCGGTCGGCGGATTGGACCAGGCATTCGAAAATTACTCGATCCAACGCGCTGGCGGTTTCGCACTCGGGGTGCCACTGCACGCCGACGCAGAACCATTCGGGGTCGGTGGTTTCGATGGCTTCGATGAGGTCGTCCGGGGCTTTGGCGGCGATACGAAGTTTGCGGCCGAGCTGGTGGATGCCTTGGTGGTGCGTACTGTTCACTCGGAGTTCCGGGGCTCCGAAGAGTTCGTCGAGAGTGCTGTCGGGGACGACGTTGACCATGTGCCGGTGCACGCCGCCGGACGGGTCGAAGTGGGGCATGGCCTTCGGGTTGTCGGCCGGCAGGTGCTGGAACAGCGTGCCGCCGAAAAATACGTTCAGTAATTGCATTCCCGCCCCGATGCCGAGGACGGGCATTTTCCTCTCGGCCACTTTTGTCAGGAGATAGCGGTCGGATTCTTCCCGGCGGGCGGGCATGGTCTTGGTCGCCCGACTGACCGGCTGGTTGTACTTTCGCGGGTCGAGGTCCCCGCCGCTGCCGGTTATGATCACGCCGGCGACCATTTCCAGGTACGTGTCGAGCGAGGCGAAGTGGTCCTTCGTCATCGGCGGGATGAGGACGGGCAGTCCGCCGGCGGAAAGCACGGCGTCGAAGTAGCCGACGTTGACCCGGGCGTGGGCAGCCCCGCCGATGGGGAAATCGGAGAGGATGCCGATCCGGGGGCGGGGCGGAGGCGCGGAGCGGGCGGCCATGTGTAAAGTCCTTCCTTGAACGGGCGAGGGCGGGGCGTCGTGCCGCCGCGGCAAGGGGGAAGTGTAGCGCACCCGGCGCGCCCGTGGCAAGCCCGATCTGTGAAAAATCCGGGTGACCTGTGTGGCTGCTGTTGTCATGATGATAAGCAGTGAATAGCCGACACGACATTCTGTTCGAGGCCGCAGGGTTCAACGCCACCGAACCGCGCGAGTATTTTCTCAACGACTGCTGTTTCGGCGACGACGTGGCTTTGTGGTTGAAGACGGAGCTAACATCCCGCGGACACCCGACGACGGAACCGTGTCAGGAAGACTGGGGTTGGCATGTCGAAACTACGATCGGACAGGACCGATACTTCATCGGTGTTGGGTGCAGTGGACCGAGTCACGCCGACTCGATTCGGGCGGAATGGCGGCTGATCGTGGAGAAATGCCGGACGGTGTGGGAGAAATTGACGGGCCAAAACCGCCTGGGGGAAGGCAATGCAGTATTCGGCGTACTGGTCGATATCCTGTCTGCCAATCCGGACGTATCAGCCGTTCGTCGAGATTGAAACACCGAGGTCGTTATGGTTCGTTTCTCGTTTCTGAAAGTTCGACCGGTTGCCGGTTTCGCTTTCCTCTGGATTGTGTGCGCCGGTTGTACCAAGTCCGTCCCGCAGCCCGAGCCGGAAAGTATGAAACCCGGCGGTCAGGTCGAATTGACGTCTGGCCCCGGCGTGCGGATTCTCTTCCTCGGCAACAGCCTTACCGCGGGGAACGACATTCCCGGTCTCGTGCGGGCGATGGCTGCCCCGGGAGGCGTGACCGTCCTTCCCCAAGCCGTGACACCGGGTGGGGTGAACCTTGAAGACCACTGGAACGACGGCGTGTCGCGCGACCTGCTGGTGAAAGAAAAATGGGACTTTCTCGTCTTGCAGCAGGGTCCGTCTTCGTTGCCGGAGAGCCAGGTCGATCTGAAGAAATGGGGCACGGTCTGGTGTGACGCGGCTCGCCGGCATGGAGTCGAACCCGTGTTCTACATGGTTTGGCCTTTCGACGGGCAGAAGGACGGGTTCGAACTGGTGTCTCAGTCGTTTCGGAAGGCGGCGAAAGCCGGGAAGGCGAAGGTGGCCGCTGCCGGGGAGGCGTGGCGAGAACTTCGCCGACTCGACCCGGACGTGAAACTTTATTCCGACAATCTGCACGGCACTCCGCTCGGCAGCTATCTCGCGGCACTCGTGCTTACCCATCGGTTGACGGGCGTGACGCCGGAAAAGGTGCCGGGGAAGTCAACGCTTGAATCCGGAACAGTTGTCGAAGTCCCGACGGATAAGCTGGAGGCGGTTCGGGACGCGGCCCTAAAAGTTATCGATGGGATGTGATTTACGAATCGTAATACAGAGCAAACTCATAAGGGTGCGGCCGCAGCCGCACGGCTTCCACTTCTTCCCGCCGCTTGAAGGCCACCCACGTTTCGATCACGTCTTCCGTGAACACGTCGCCGCGGGTGAGGAAGCCGTGGTCTTTTTGGAGTGCCGTCAACGCTTCCTCAAGCAACCCCGGCGGCTTGGGCACGTCCTTCAACTGCTCGGCGGGAAGGTCGTAAATGTCCTTGTCCAGCGGCGGGCCGGGGTGGGTCTTGTTTACGACGCCGTCGATCATGGCCATCAGAATCGCGGCGAACGACAGGTACGGGTTGGCCGCGCCGTCGGGCATGCGGTACTCGATCCGCTTGGACCGTTCGCGGCTGGAATAGACGGGGATGCGCACGGCGGCGGAACGGTTGCGTTGACTGTACGCGAGGGCCGTCGGGGCCTCGAACCCGGGCACGAGCCGCTTGTAGCTGTTGGTGGTCGGGTTCGTGATCGCGCAGAGGGCGGGGGCATGTTTCAGCAGGCCGCCGATGGCGTACAGGGCGACGTCGGAAAGGCCCGAATAGGCGGTTCCGGCGAAGAGGTTCTTTTCGCCCTTCCAGAGCGAGAGGTGGGCGTGCAGGCCGCAGCCGTAGTCGTCGAAGAGCGGCTTCGGCATGAACGTGGCCGTCTTGCCGTGCCGCCTCGCGACGTTCTTCACCACGTACTTGTACTTCAGAACGTTGTCGGCCATCGGCACGAGTTCGTCGTACCGCACGTCGATGGCGCAGTGCCCGCCGCTCGCTTTTTCGTGGTGGTGGCTGGTCACCCGCAGGCCGCACGCGGCCATCGCCAGCATGATCTCGCTTCGCAAATCGTGGGCCTGGTCGGCCGGCGGGCAGGGAAAGTAGCCCTGGCGGTGGGGGATCTTGTAGCCGAGGTTCGGCCGCTCGTCGCGACCGGAATTCCATACCCCTTCGCTGCTATCCACGAAGTAGAACGCCGAGTGGCTGGTCTGGTCGAACTTCACGTCGTCGAACAGGAAAAAATCGAGCGTCGGGCCGAAGTAGGCCGTGTCCGCGACGCCGGTTTGCTTCATGAAATTCACCGCCTTGCGGGCCACGTTCCGCGGGTCCTTCGTGTAGTCCTCTTTCGTCAGCGGGTCTTGAATGTTGCAGATGATCGCGAGCGTCGTGTCTTTGCAGAACGGGTCGAGAAAGAGCGTGTCCGGTTGCGGAACCACAAGCATGTCGGATTCGTTGATCGCCTGCCAGCCGCGCAAGCTGGAGGCGTCGAACCCGATGCCGTCTTCGAACGTGTGCTCGTCCACCGCCTCGGCCGGCACGGTGAAATGCTTCCACAAACCGGGGAAGTCCATGAACCGGAGGTCGACCGCCTTCACGTCCTTTTCGCGGAGGAAGGCGAGCACTTCGCGCGGGGTCATTCAATAGTCCGGTGGGAACGGCGCGAGAGAGGTGGCTATATTGTATCACCTTTTGGTTTCCGGGTTAGCCCGACGCGACAGCGAGGCGAACGATCATTGATACAGAGTGCGGCGAACCTCGCTGGCGCGTCGGGCTAACAAAGCTAATTCAGCCGACTTAAATCGTCCGCCCAAGCGGCAATGGCCGGGTCTACCCAGTGGAAGATCACGATTCCGGGCAGGACGCCGAGGACGATGGCGAAGAAGGCGAAGAGGCCGAGGATGAGTGCCTCGCGGGCCGAGACGTCGGGGAAGGATTTCGTGGCTTCGTTCACGCCGAGGTAGACGCGTTGCCAGGTCCAGAGGAGGTAGGCGGCGGTGAGGATGGTGCAGAGGATGGCGGGGGTGGCGAGGGCGGGGGAGAAGTGCCAGGCGCCGACCATGACGAAGAGTTCGCCGACGAAGCCGCAGAGGCCGGGAAGGCCCATCGAGGCGAAGAAGAGCACGGCGGCGAGGCCGGTGTAAGCGGGCATGGGTTCGGTGAGGCCGCCGAGGCGGTTCACGTCGCGGTGGTGGGCGCGGTCGTAGACGACGCCGACGGCGAAGAAGAGGGCCGATGCGGTGACGCCGTGGGCGAGCATTTGGAACACGGCCCCGGCCGCGGCCCACTCGTACCAGGTGCGGGCGTCCGGCCCCGACCCCCACGCCGCGAGGCCCAGTACGACGTAGCCCATGTGGCTGACAGAACTGTAGGCGAGTAATTTCTTGAAGTCGGTTTGTCCCATCGCCACGAACGCCCCGTAGACGATGCCGACGACGCCGATGGCGGCGACGACGGCGGCCAGTTCGTGTGCCGCCCAGGGGCAGATCGGCCAGGCGATGCGAAGCATGCCGTACCCGCCGAGTTTCAGGAGCACGCCGGCCAGAATCATGCTGACCGGCGTCGGGGCTTCAACGTGAGCATCTGGCAACCAGGAGTGCAACGGGAAGATCGGCACCTTGACTGCGAATCCGAGGAACAACAACGCGAAGACGACGTACTGGAACGTCTTCGAACAGACCGGTTGGGCTTTCAAACGGGCCAAAGCAACTTCCCGGTCCACGCCGGGTGCCAGGAGCCGCACTTCGTTCCCCACGTCGTCCGGCCCCGGGATGTCGCCGGGGTTCTTGCGCACGCCGATTCGGTCTTCCTGCCCGTTCAATACGAGCATCACCGCCCGCCCGACTTTCGACAGGGTGACCAGGTCGAAGGAGTGAATTTCGACGGATTCCCGGTACTGCAAATAGGTAAGTTTGTTTTCGGTCCGGCTGAGTTCGGACGCCCGGGCGGCGACCACGTTCTGGTCGACGAAGTCCCGCACGTTGGTGCCGTGGAGGGCAATGATCGCGGCGAGAATACCGATGCCGCCGACGAGGGTGTAAACGACGAATTTGACTGCGGCGTATTTTCGCCGGCCGCCGCCCCAGAGGCCGACCAGGAAGTACATGGGGACGAGCATCACTTCGTAGAAGACGTAGAAGAGGAAAAAGTCGAGTGACAGGAACGTACCGAGGACGCCGGTTTCAAGGAGGAGAAGGAGCGCGAGGTAGCCGCGGAGCCGATCGGTGATCTGCCAACTGGCGACCACGGCCAGCAGCATGACGACCGCGGTGAGGAGGACGAGGAGCAGATTGATGCCGTCCACGCCGAGATAGTATTTGGCGTCGAAGCGGTCGATCCACGTCCGGCGGACGACGAGGTCGTGGCTCTGGTAGGCCGGTCCGCCGGGCGTCGCCGCGTTCGCTTCCGCCTGCTGCACGTCCGCCCGGACGTCCAACCGGCTGAACGGGTGGTAAAGCGTTCGGGTGCTTCGGTCCGACGGGAAATCGAGCACGCGGTTGTAGTAATCGACGAGGACGCAGAGCCCCAGGGCGACGGTGAGGGCGGTGCCGAGGGTTGCCCACCACCGTTGGGCTTCGCGGTATTTCGCGGGGATGACGAAGAGTCCGACGGCGAACGCGGCGGGGAGGAAGATCAGCGTCGTCAGTAGCCAGAGGTCCAGTTCGCGCTGGGACGAATCGAAGAAGTCGAGCATGCGGGCGATCCTCGCGCGAAAACTACCGGGCAAAGTACGACAGAATCCCGAGCAATCCGACGGCCGTCAAGCCCAGCACCAGAACGTATCGTCTCAATCGGCCGGTATTGGCTTGGCGGACGCGGTTCCCCGTCGTGGCGACCAGGTCTCCGGCCCCGTTCAAAACGCCGTCCAGCGTGCCGCCGTCGAACCGGGTCGGTTCGGTCGTCCCCTCGGTCGGCCGCTTGTCCACGGCACTCGCCAGCTCGGCCGTCGCGACCGTCGGTTTCACGAAGAGAAGGCCGTAGAGTTCGTCGAAGAACCAGCGGTGCTCGAAGAAACGTCGGACGACGCGGGCCTGTCCGGTCTTCTCCGGGGCAATGAAAAGTGCCTTCTTGTGGAAAGCCCAGGCGACTCCCAACCCGGCCAGCGAGCAAAGTAACGCGACCGCACCGGTCATTGTGTGATGATGCTCGGCCTCGAGAGCGATGCCGTCGAACTGCGAAACGGCTGCGGGTTCGCCCGCTTTCAGTATCTGTCCGACTGCACTCGCCTCCGCGTCCCACACCGGCCAGCCCCAGCCGACGCCGAGGCTGAAGACCGCGAGGATGACCAAAGGAATCGTCATCACGGCCGGGGATTCGTGAGCGTGGTCGAACACCTGCTTATCCCGCGGTTCTCCCGCAAAAGCCATCAACCAGAGGCGGGCCATGTAATAGGCGGTGAGGAACACGGTGAAGACGGGAAGGGAGAATAAAACGGCGGAAAGGAAGTTGAAATCGCCGTAACCGGCCCGGCCGAAAACTTGCGAAAGAATCTGGTCCTTGCTGTACCACCCGCTGAAGAACGGCAGCCCGGAGATCGCCAGCACTCCGACGAGCATCGTGTATGCAGTAATGGGCAGCTTCTTGCGGAGGCCGCCCATTTTGCGCAGGTCTTGCTCGTGATGGCAGGCGTGGATCACGCTGCCGGAGCCGAGGAAGAGCAGGGCTTTGAAGAACGCGTGGGTGAGTAAATGCAACAGCGCCGCGGTCCAGGCGCCGATGCCGAGGGCGAGCATCATGTAGCCGAGCTGGCTGCACGTGGACCAGGCGAGTACGCGTTTGATGTCGGTTTGCACGGTGGCGATGGTCGCACTGATGAACAGCGTGATGCAGCCGACGACGGCGATGCCGGTCAACACATCGGGGGCGAAGAGTGGGAAGCACCGGCCGGCGAGGTAGACTCCGGCCGCGACCATCGTCGCCGCATGAATCAGCGCACTCACCGGCGTCGGGCCTTCCATCGCGTCGGGCAGCCACGTGTGCAACGGCACCTGGGCCGACTTGCCCATGCAGCCGAGGAACAGCCCGATGCCCATCAGCACCCACATTTCGTGCGGGATACCGCCGCCCGACGTCGCCGTTATTTTTGCGATCAGGGCTTGGATGTTGAGTGTGCCGAATTGAGTCCAGGCGACGAAGATGCCGATGAGGAACCCGGCATCGCCGATGCGGTTCATCAGGAACGCCTTGTTCGCGGCCGTGCTCGCCGACTTGCGTTCGGTGTAGAACCCGATCAGGAAGAACGACGACACGCCGACCAGTTCCCAGCCGACGAAAACCTGGAACAGATTGTCCGCGATCAGCAGGTTGAACATCGAGAAGGCAAAAAGAGCCATGTAAAAGAAGAATCGCCCGAATCGGCCGCGGCGGTGATGATGGATCGCCTGGTCTTCGACGTCGGCCTTCAATTCCTCCTGCATGTATCCGAGCGAAAAAAGAAAGATCAGCGTGCCGACGATGCCGACCATTGCGAAGAGCAGGGCGGAGAGTCGGTCGATCCGGTAGCCGAGTTCGAGGGCGAGACCCGGCGTTTCGGCTTTCGGCGTCGCCCCAAGCCGTACCCAGTCGGTCTTTTCCGCCCACCGTGCTTCGAGCCGACTGCCGGAATATTCCCTCGCGTCCGAGAGAAACCAGATCAATCCGCCCACAGCCAGGACGGCCGAGAAGGCGAGCGAAAAGAGGGCCACGTCCCCGGCCAGGCGGGTCGGTTTGTCGCCGCCGAGGAAAACGAACATTCGGGCCGCGAACGGGTTCGTTTCCTTCCCCACCCGGGCCAGGTTCCGCGCGAAGCCGACGAGCACAAGCAACGTCGCCGCCGCCAATGGCAACAGCGTTGCCACGACGTACAGCCGGCCCGGGTGATCGCGGAACAGGTCGAACATCCGTCCCTAATTATTCGAGTTTTGGGTAATACCTTCGACGATCCGTTTTGCCTCAGCCAATCCCACGCCGGTTTCGTCCCGCACCAGTTTGATCGCCTCGATCTTTCGGCTTGGATCGGTGGCGATTTCTTTGACACGGTCGGAGATTTCGGGCGTTTTTGTCGGGTCGATTCCCAGTTGTTTGAGGATTAAATTCATTTGCCTTTGAAGTTGCCCGACTTTCGAGAGTAGTTGAAATATCAGGGTGTATGCCAAGAGCGCTGCGACGCATGCGACGAAGCTCCAGTTAACGTTCATAACCCCCTCCTATTGACGGCTATCCCTTTAACTGCGTCGCCTCGTCCACGTCCACGGTGGCGCGGTTGTTGTAGAAGTTGAGGATGATCGCCAGGGCCACCGCGGCTTCGGCCGCGGCCAGGACGATCACCATGACGCCGAACACCTGCCCTTCGAGTCGGAACGAAGGGACGTATCGGGCGGCGGCAATGAAATTCAGGTTCGCCGCGTTCAACACCAGTTCCACGCCGATCAGAATACCCACCGCATTCCGCTTGACGGCGAGGCAGAGCACGCCGCAGGCGAAGAGGAAAGCGCTCAGTACCAAATACGGCGTAAACCCGACATCCATTTCAGAAGGTCCTAGGTTGGTGAGTCAGAAGTTCGGTCCGACTGAGCCGCGCACGAAGTAAGCGGCG
>DASXPC010000246.1:0-8827 GCA_036493815.1 Fimbriiglobus sp.
GGACTCGAACGAGTGCGAGTGGTAGAGACTGCCGCGGATCCCGGACCCGGTGGGCGTCATGACGACGAGCGGCATCGCATAGGTGCCTGCCGCGGCCCACCGCTGGTTGCCGGCGATCTTGAACAGGTCGATGACGTTGAACGCGTAATCGCAGAATTGGATCTCGCACACCGGCCGGCCGCCGGCATAGGCGATCCCCATCGCCGTGCCGATGATCCCCCGCTCGTCGAGCGGCGTGTTGTAGGCGGTTTTCAGCCCCTGCGTGGCGGTAAAGACCCCGCCCAAAGGCGGGCCGACGTCCTCGCCGAACACGTCGGTCACCCCGAGGTGCTTTTCTCCGTAGTGCAGGGCCAAGCGGACGGCTTGAGCGATGGTCGCCATGTCAGGAAGCCAATCGAATTACGGACGGGAATACAGCACAAAAGATTTCTCATATCGCCGATTCGATGCCGTATCTCCGGCCGGAGATCACTTCATTTCCGTTTCGGCAGCCCCGTGTAATCCTGCGGATAAACCGCATCCACCGGGCTGGGCGCGTACGTGTGGGTGAAGACGTCGTCCCGCGTGGGGCGGGGTTCCTGCATGACCTCGACGACCGCTTCGTCGGCTTCGTGCTTAGCTTCGTCCTTGAGAGCGCGAACCTGGTGGACGTCGGTCGCGCCGGCGTCGATCAGCTTTTGCTCGAACAAGGAAATGCAGTCGGCTTCGGCCCAGTTTCGCATGGCCCCGCTGCTCGACGAGTGGCCGTGTAGCCGACTGACTCCCGCTTCGAGCAGGAACGGTTTCCGTTCCCGCCGGCAATAGCGCATCGCCCGGTCGATCGCGTGCCAGGTGGCGATCGGGTCGTTTCCGTCCACCCGCTCGGCCCGGATGCCGTACGGGGCCGCACGACCTGCGATGGTCTTATCTCCGTGAACGTCGGCCTCCGGCGTCGAAATACCCCAGTGGTTGTTGGTCACAAGCATGAGGACGGGCAATTCCCGCTCCGGCAGACTCGACCAGTTAAGGCAGGTATCGAAGTCCCCTTCCGCGGCCCCGGCGTCGCCGC
This sequence comes from Fimbriiglobus sp., assembly GCA_036493815.1. Lineage (GTDB taxonomy): Bacteria > Planctomycetota > Planctomycetia > Gemmatales > Gemmataceae > DASXPC01. The sequence continues at coordinate 1,049 of DASXPC010000246.1, forward strand.
CGGCCACCAGTGTGATTCCTTCCCCGCCGTGCCGTTTCTGAACGATCGCCGTGCCCGGTGCCATCGAGAACTGCACCTCGATCACGCTGGTCACCGGGATGACATTCCAGTCCGGTATGGCGTAATGGCCGACAAAGTTCCGGCCCCACGAGTGGGGGTCGGTTTTGGTCATGGCGAGTTGGCGGAAGTGATCGGCCATGGACATGCCCATGGCAAGCAGAACGCCGGCGTTGCGGTAGTGGAGGTGAACGTAGTCGAAGGCGGGTCCGGCCCCGCGGTGAACTTGGAGGCCGAGGCAGACGTTGAAGGCTTCTTCGCCGGGGCCGCCGATCCAGAAGTAGGCTTCCCCGGATTTGGACATCTTGATCGCCCGCTCTTCCAGGGCCCGCGTGCGGACCATTTGGCGGAAGAGGGTCAGGGCGAGTTCGACGGATAACGTTTCCCGGCCGCTACGCACGGCGGCCGCCCCGAGACTGGCCGTACGACCACGGCGGGGCGGCTCGAACGATCCCTCGTCCGAGTCGTCACTCGGTTCGATCATAAGTTTTTCGTCCTCCTTCGGAACGTCGGTCGGTCTGGGAGAGGCCGGACCCGGGTCCGATAGCAGACACACCTTCTTGGGGAGGAGCCGATTGGGAGGGCGATCCGTCCCGCCCGGCTGAATCCATTATAGGGCCGAATTGTCTCCGTCGTGGGTTCGTTTCCGGGAACCGAATAGGGCGGAGCAGAAATAGAACCCGGCCGCGACCAGACCGAGCATACGAAACCCCAGTAGCATCGAGACATTTTCGGCCAACCCGCCGAGAAGTGCCCCGGCGACGTTGGCACCGAAAATCACATTCGGAGCACCCGACCGGCCGAAGGTCACGGCGAAGATAATCCCCGCCACGGCCACCGGCGCGAAGGCCAATCCGCACGCGCAGACCACCTGCACCATCCGGTCCATTCCCAGAAACGTGTCGGTCGGAATCGCCACGTTCAACGCCAGGGTGGCGAAAAGGACGGCGTACCACGGAACCAGATTCTTCGGCTTCAACATTCCGGCGACAAGATTTCCGATCAGACTCATCACGAGTACCGAGGCGAATACGATCGTGTTCACTGTCCAAGTGCCGCCGAAAAGCAAGGCCATGTGCACCACGGCCTTGGTTTCGATGAGCATAAAACCGGCCCCGAGGAAAAACGACCGTGTCGCGAGGCCGAGGTCAGCTCGAACGGTTTGAACGACCGGCGATTCGCCAGCCGTGGGCGAAATCTTTCCGGCGTAAGCGCTGACCGCGGCCCAGATGCCCAGAGAGAGGAACACCATGACCAGGATTGCGTGCCACGTGTGTTCCGGGATGACATGGCTTTTCACGTAGAGGAACGGCCAGTCGTCCGTCGCCGGGCGGAGGTCGTCCGTCGGGGGAATAATGGACGGATGAAGAACGCCGTGGGTTTCGAGGTCCTCCGCTTTCGCGTTGGTTCGGGGTTTCATCTCGATTCCGGTCGACGTCGGAGTAAGCCCCGTTCCCACTGGCAAGTCGAGAACTTTGCCGTCGAATGTCGACCGTAACGCGTCGGTGGTTTCGGACGAGCCTTCGAAAAACAGGGTGAATCCGCTATCGAGTTCGTCGAGTTTCACTTCGTCGCGGCGCGGGAAAGTGAAGACGACGGGAACGGACCCGTTGAACGCGGTCCGGAGCTGGTCCCGGATTCGTCCGACGAGCCAGCCCTGACGGAAAAAGTTGTAAATGGCGAAAACCCCGTTCGGCTTGAGCGCCTTCCGGACGTCCTGAAAGGCCTCGACGGTGAACAAATAACTTTCCAGCCGGATGTTGCTGTAGCCGGAGTGCAGCACGAGCGAATCGACCAGGGCATAAATCACCAGGTCGTACGTTTCCGGAGCGGCGTTGCGAAGGAAGTTCCGCCCGTCGTTCAAGTGCGGCGTGACCCGCGGGTCGTCATACGGCTTGTCCGGGTGAAATCGCTTCCCCAGCGACTGAATGACGGGGTCAATTTCCACGGCATCGACTTTCACATCTTTCGGGCACCACGCCAGAACCCGTGCCAGATCATTGCCCGACCCGGCTCCGATTACGAGGACTCGCTTGAATTCCGGCCACACTTCCCGACCGGACGATTTGTTGACTTCCTTCCGGATGATGTACGGCAATTCGTATTGGGCCGTGCCGTTCGTCCCGACCCCCAACATGATCTGGTGCCCGACTAGGTTCGTTTCGATGCGTTTTTCTTTGGGGTTGTACCCGATCCGATAATACGGCGACCAGGTATCGAGAGACTGGATGTTGGGACGGGGGAAGAACCCGGACGTCCAACAACTCAGGAGCACGGCCGCGATGAGGAAAAAGACCGGGAGCCAACTCTTTTTTCGTGCGGTATCGGATTCGCTTTCGGCCGGGGATCGGGACAGAAAGTAGAGAATTCCCACGGCAACAACGGAATACCAGACCGCTGGCGGGAGTTGCAGCATCGAGCAGGCGGCGAACAACCCGATCCCAGCGAGGCTGCCGATTAAGTTTGCGGCATAGGCCGTGGTTCGGTTCGCAACCCGGTTAAACGCCCGGCCCATCTCCTGCCCGGGCCCGACCAGGATTACAGCGATCAGGCAAAAGAATAGACCGGCGACGACTTCCACCGGCACCCGAAACTCGAGCGGCTTCAACGCATTCGCTTCCGTTCCGAAGAAGACCACCTGGCCGGCTTTCTGATTCGCCACGTCGACGTAGGCGGCAAGTCGTGATCGCAAGAGTTCGACGACAAGACCGAGCGCGATGGCAACGGCCAACCAGCCGGGGGTTTCTTTGAGAAGTCTGCGAGGTCGCCCGGCATTCAGACACCCGACTGACATGCCGACGAAAGACGCCAACAATACCGCGTTGGTGAAGAACGTGAGGAACAATACGTGGGCGGGGAACCAGCGGATGCAGGCGAGTTCGAGGAACAGCACGAGGCCGCTTATGAGTGCGAGATCCACAGCGGAGCGGCCCGGCGATGGCATGTTATTCATGCGGCAAGAATAGGTCACACTTTACATCACGGCGAGTCCACTTCGCTCGCCGTTACCGTTTGCCCGGCTTCTTTCCCTTCGCGCGCTTGACTTTTGCCGCCTTCGCGACGGCCGACTTCTTCTTTCCGAACACGGCCTCCCAGCCCTCGCCGACTTTCTTGTTCTCGGCCAATCCCATGCGAACAATACTCATGTTGGAAACCTCTGAGATAACGAGTTGGTGTCAGTCTACCATTCGTCCCGGGCATCGTGACGGGCTGGTTCTTTTTTTATCCCGTTGCGAATCGAAACAAAATCTCCGCGGCCCATTCGACCTGCTTTAACTCCACCCATTCGTCTTTGGTGTGGGCTTGGGCGATGTCCCCCGGGCCGAAGACGACGGACGGGATGCCGGCCTCGGCGAGACTGCTGGCATCGGTTCCATAGGGTACGGCGATCCGGGCGTGGGGGCCGGCCACTGCCGCGATTGCCCGGTCGAGCCGGGCCACGAATTCCTCGGGTTGATGGGGGGACAACGCCGGGCAGGCGAGCGACGGGGTCGAACTCTTAAACGGCAGATCGGCCGTGTTCGGGTCGCGGGTCAAGAATGCTTCCAAATCGGCGACCGCCCCGGTAGGAGATTCCCCGGGCACCAGGCGGCGGTCGACTTCGATCTTGCAGTAATCCGGCACCGTGTTTGGCGATGTGCCCCCTTCAATTCGCCCGAGACTGATCGTCGGCCGGCCGAGAACGGGATCCTTCTTCCGGTCCGCCAGCGTTTCGGAATAGTTTTCGACCTCGTAGATCACGCGGGCCATGTGGTAGATCGCGTTTTCGCCGTCCTGAGGCCGGGAACTGTGGCACGCCCGACCCGTGGTTTCAATCTGCCAACGGGCGACGCCTTTGTGGGCCGTCACGACGTCCAGATTCGTCGGCTCGGCCACCACCGCGAAGTCCGCGGCGATACCCGACCGGACCAACTGTTGGACGCCGAGAAAGGTATGCTCTTCGTCCACGGTGAACGCCAGGACGATCCGAGCCGAACCTTTCGGCTTTTCGGTCACCAATCGGGCGAAGGCGGCGAACATCCCCGCGATCCCGGCTTTCACGTCGCATGCCCCGCGGCCGAATATCTTGCCGTCCCGAACCGTGCCGCCGAACGGTTCCACGATCATTCCGTCGGTCGGCACCGTATCCTGATGGGCCTCGAAAAGGAATGTGCGGGTTGCAGGGGCACTCGGTTCAAACGTGGCAATAAGGTTGTCGCGGCCCGGCGCGACGCCCTGCCGGCGAACCGCAACACCCAATTCCTTCAACCTCGCTTCGAGGTAATCGGTCACCCGCGACTCGTAGCAAATGTCTTTGTGAATGTCCGTTCGCCCCATTGGGTTCACGGACGGCAGGCGGATGAGGTCGGCAACCAACTGTTGAACGGAAGCCATAAATGTTCCGGGAGAGAGAACGGCCGTCCCGCAGGATTAGCAGTATAACTTCAACCACCACCTATCCGGAACAAACCATGAAAGTCCATGAATATCAGGCGAAGGAAATGCTGGCAGGGTTCGGGGCTCCGATCCCCCGGCACGTGGTCGTTACCACCCCGGAAGAGGCGGAAAAGGCGTTCGTCGAACTCGGGGGCACGGGGGCCATGATCAAGGCCCAGGTTCATGCCGGCGGCCGGGGGGCGGGCAAACTCAAGGGATACGCGAAGGACCTCGGCGGCGTGAAGTTCGCCCCGACCCGCGAAAAGGCGGCGGAACTCGCCACGGCCATGCTCACTCACCCGCTGGTCACGAAACAAACCGGGCCGGAGGGGGCCACGATCAACACGCTGATCGTTCAGGAGGACGCCGAGCCGGCGAAGGAGTTCTACGTCGGCATGGTGCTCGACCGTGCCCTCGGAATACCGGTGCTCATGGCCTCGACCGAAGGCGGCATGGACATCGAAGAGGTGGCCCACAAGACACCCGAGAAGATTCTGAAAGTCCCCGTGTCGCCGGAAATGGGCCTCCTCCCGTTCCAGGCGCTGAAGTTGGCCTTCGCCCTCGGCTTCTCCAACGAGCAGGTGAACAAGGCCGTGGCGATCTTCACCGCCCTATCGAAATGCTACTTTTCCAAGGACGCAAGCCTGGCCGAAATCAACCCGCTGGCGGTAACGAAAAAAGGAGACGTCGTCGCCCTCGACGCCAAGATCGACTTCGACGACAACGCCACGTTCCGGCACAAGGACGTGCAAGCCCTCCGCGACCTGGCCGAAGAAAACCCGACCGAAGTGCGGGCGGCGAAGGCGAACCTGAATTACATCCAACTCGACGGAACGATCGGCTGCCTGGTCAACGGAGCCGGCCTCGCGATGGCGACGATGGACATCATCAATCACCACGGCGGCAGTCCGGCGAACTTCCTCGACGTCGGCGGCGGCGTCACCCCTGAGGCGGCCATCGAGGCCTTCCGCATCATCCTCGCCGACCCGAAGGTGAAAGGCATTCTCGTCAACATCTTCGGCGGCATCGCCAAGTGCGACCTGATCGCAGAGGCTCTGGTGAAAGCAGGCCGGGAAGTCGGCTTCAAGGTCCCCGTGGTCGTCCGGCTCGAAGGGACCAACTCGGCGAAGGCCCGTGAGATCCTGAACGGCGTGACGAAGGAATTGCCGATGATTAAATCTGCCGCCGGCCTGACTGAGGCAGCGAAGATGGTCGTGCAACTGGCGAAATAACGGGCCGGTCCGAATCGAAAGTATCGGTTGAAAGGAGGATTGGGATGCCATCCATCAGTGACGATCTCGCCAAACTCCACGCCGATCTCAACCACCGCTGGCTCAACCCGTGGTGGGCGAAGGTGGAAATCGTTCTCGGTTTGTCCGGAGTCGGGCTTGGCCTTATCGCTACAGCTATACTCGCCACCCGCCCGGAATCCGAAGTGCCGCCGTGGACGTGGCTGGGACCCCTGCTCCTGTTCGTCCTCGGCGGGTACCTCGCCCTCGCCGGGCACCGCAGCCACTTGTATCAATCGAATAACCGACTGGCTGCATACCTCGCCGGTTTGATCCGCTCTTCCTCGCCCGAGTCCCGCTCATGAGCATCCTGGTCGATTCGAACACCAAAGTCATTTGTCAGGGCATCACCGGCTCGGCGGGGAGCTTCCACACGGACCACTGCCTGGCGTACGGTAGCCGGTTCGTCGGTGGGGTTACGCCGAAAAAGGGCGGAACCACCTGGACCGGTAAGGAGTCCGGGAAGTCGCTGCCGGTGTTCAATACCGTCTCGGAGGCGGTCGCGAAGACGGGGGCGGACGCGACGATGATCTTCGTCCCAGCCGGCGGGGCGGCGGACGCGATCATGGAAGCCGCCGACGCCGGGATCAAAGTCATCGTCGCCATCACCGAAGGCATTCCCGTTCTCGACATGGCCCGGGCCAAGCGGTTCGTGCAAGGCAAACCGGGTTCCCGACTGATCGGTCCGAACTGTCCCGGGATCATTACGCCGGGTCAATGCAAGATCGGCATCATGCCGGGCTACATCCACAAGCCGTGCGAGCCGGGCAAACCGGGCGTCGGTATCATCAGCCGGTCCGGGACGCTGACATACGAGGCCGTCTTTCAACTCACCGGCCTCGGCTATTCGCAGTCCACGTGCGTCGGCATCGGCGGCGACCCGATCATCGGCACGACGCAGATCGACCTTTTGGAACTGTTCGAAAGCGATCCGGGAACGAGTGCCATTCTGATGATCGGCGAAATCGGCGGCTCCGCCGAAGAACGGGCGGCGGAGTACGTGGCCAAGCACGTTAAGAAGCCGGTGGCGGCGTTCATCGCCGGGCAGACCGCCCCGCCCGGCAGGCGGATGGGCCATGCCGGGGCAATCATTTCCGGCGGCAGCGGCACCGCCGCCGAGAAAATCGCCGCCCTCCAAAAGGCCAAAATCGAGGTAGCTCCCACCCCCGCCGATTTGGGGGTAGCGGTCCAAAGGGCAATGGGACGGAAGTAACCGTGAGGTTCGGGTTTAATGCTTCCGTACCGGGACGTATAATTCAGCCACCCTGCGGAGGTTCCCATGGCAAGCTTGCTACCCGATTACTCGACGGAAGAAATGGCGGTTCTCCTCGCCCGGCACAAAAAAAAATTCACGATCGAGAAGCTGATTGAATACGTCGAGGATGACGTCGAGACGTTTCCCGCCGAAGGGATGCTTGCCGAATTGGACGAAATGGTTCGACTGGTTCAATCGTCCGTGACGAGTGTGAGCCCGTAATGCCCGAATCGAACGGCACGCCCTTGCGTTTTTCCGTCGGATTGACCGGACTGGCTCGGGAACAACTCCGCCTCGTCGGCCGACAAGGCATTTATAATGGCACGATCGAAGCGGTCCGCGATGCTTACCGACAAATCTTCTCCCGATTGCAAAACAACCCCCGTGAGCTTGGCGAACCCCTGTACGAATTGCGGAAAATGAAGGTCCAAGTCCGGAGGGTCGGTTTAAATCCCCTTTACGTGGAATTCGGTGTCCACAACCAGAATCCGATCGTCATTATTCGCCACATTGGCTGGCTTGCCCTACCGGAAACGGAATGATCCAAGGTTTGTGGCGGAAAATATCGAACCCCTCACTTTATCCCGGCGTAGGAGACGACGGACCGAGTTTTTTTCTGGAAGTCGGCCCCACTCGTTCCCCGTCGATTCCCGCTTACTATAGTAACTTTCAGATTTTGAAATTCCGCAATCAGGAGCCTAACCGATGCGTCGTTTGTTCCGTTCCAGCGTCTGTATCGCCGTTCTGGGCGTTGCCTGCGGC
>DASXPC010000247.1:0-13582 GCA_036493815.1 Fimbriiglobus sp.
CCTCGAACTTGCTCTGGAAATCCTTGACGTCCGGGTTCTTGAACGGAGCGTTTATCCCGGGTTTGACACTCTTCTCCTGGGCGACGACGGTCCAGGATACGGAAGCGAAAAGGGCCAGGGCGGCTGTGGTTCGGGAGCAGCTCATGGATGCACCGGATGGGATCAAGTGGAGGAGCACCAACCGAGAAGGTAGGCCTCGATACCTTCGGGGTGAAGAGTGCCTTATCACTTTGCGGGTGCCGGGTCAAACCGCTGGTAGCTAAAGCGTGGGCACGGCCACCGCGAATTCGAAGAGTTTACTTTGTTAGCCCGACGCGCGAGCGAGTCCTCGTTCGCGCGTCGGGCTAACAACGCGGCCCACCATTTTGGGCAGGTCAGTTTACTACTCGTTTTTTCCCGCAATCACGGATTCAATCGCCCGAATGAGGCCGTCCTCCAAAGATGTCTTCGGCGTCCACCCCAACGCCACCAGCCGAGAGATGTCCGCCTGCGAAAACATGATCTCCCCGTCGCGATAGTCGAGGGCCCCGAACTTCAATTTCGCGCTCGATCCGGTGAGCCGGTGGATCGTTTCGACGAAGTGACGGATTGAGACGGCACGGCCGGTGCCGACTTCGAATTCGGAGAAGCCGGCGGGCAGGTCATCGACCTTTTTGAGAACGATGCGGTACGCCTCGGCCACGTCGGCGACGTAGACGAAATCCTTCTGCTGCTCTCCCGGCGTCAGCCGGATTTCCTCTTTCGCGGTGAGGCATTCGCGGATCATGGACGGGACGAATTTGGCCGGGCGGTCGCCGGGGCCGTAGGGATGTTGCAGAACGAGGTTGACGAACTTCGTATTCGACCCGTCGCAGAGGATGCGGCCCCATTGCACGAATTGCTTTTTCGAGAGCGTGTAAGGACGGAGGTACTTGTATTCGGTGGTAAAGCAGGTGTCGGTGTTGACGAAGAGCGGGAGGTTTGCCGCGACGGCTCGTTCGAGCAAGCGGAGTGGGAAAAGTGTATTGTCGGCCGCGAGCGTGCTGGCCGGATCAACCCGGCCGTAGTTTGTCGCCAGGTGTACGACCGCTCGAACCCTCGTGAAGAGGGAAGCGGGAAGCGAGTCGGAATCGTGGAAGCTCGTACGGCCGGCTAGGCCGGACACGTCTGACGTCGACCGCTTGAGTGCATGCACGTCCCACCCGCCGGCGACGAGCACCCGTGCCACGTGCCCGCCGACGAATCCGGTCGCGCCGGTGAGCAGCACGGCGTTCACAGTTCGATGCCCCGGTAGTCGGCAGTGAGCAGTACGGCGGCCGCGTCCTTCGGTGAGACGAACGCGACGGGCAGCGGCAAGCGGATGCCGATCCGCGGATCGTCGTACCGCACCCGCCCCTCGGCGGCCGGTGCATACACCTTGGAAACCATGTAGTGCACGTCGCAGTCCGCCGTCAGCGTCTGGAACCCGTGGGCAAACCCGGGCGGAATGTACGCGGTCCGGAAATTCTCCTCGCTCAGTTCGACCGCGTGCCAACGGAGGAACGTCGGCGACCCGGCCCGGAGGTCGACGAACACGTCGAGGATCGCCCCCCGTGAACACCGCACCAGCTTCACCTCGGCGTGCGGCGGATTCTGGAAGTGCATGCCCCGCACGACGCCGCGGTGCGACGTGCGGGAATGGTTCGCCTGGGGGTAGTCGGTCACGAGGCCGTGGCGGTGGAACGTGTCGACGCAGAACGTGCGAACGAAGTAGCCCCGGTCGTCCCGTTGCGGGGCGAGATCGATCACGTAAGCGCCGGCGAGCGGCGTTTCTGTAACGGTCACGCGACCCACTCCATGCCGGCAGATTTTGCGGCGGCCACATACGCAGCAAGGTCTTCGGTGGTGAGTAGCTTCCCCGTCTCGACGAACGTCCGATACCACCCGGCCGCACGGTCAACGGCTGCTTCCCATCCCCAGGCCGGCTGCCAGCCGAGGTCGCGGGCCGCTTTCGACGAATTCAGTTTCAGCACCGCGGTCTCGTGCGGCCCGTCGGTCCGTTCGGCGAATTCGAGGTTCAGTTTCGGCCAAGCCCGTTGGAATCGCCGGACTACGGTGCCGGCCTCGACGTTGCCCTCGTCGGCCGGGCCGAAGTTCCAGGCCGTCGCGGCCGAGGCGTCGCCTTCCAATAACTTCTGCCCCACTCGCAAGTAGCCCGCCAGCGGTTCGAGCACGTGCTGCCAGGGGCGAACCGAGCGGGGGCTGCGGACGACCATCGGTTCGTTTTTCGCCACGGCCCGCACGGCGTCCGGAAGCAGTCGGTCGTCTGCCCAGTCGCCACCGCCGAGGACGTTTCCGGCCCGGACGGTGGCCAGGAGCATTTTTCCTTCGGCGAGGAACGACTGACGGTAACTCGCGGCCAACAGTTCGCAACAGGCTTTCGACGAACTGTACGGGTCGTGCCCGCCGAGCCGATCCGTCTCGACGTGCCCCGCCGGGGAATCCCAGTTTTCGTACACCTTGTCGCTCGTTACGCAGACGAAGGCCTGCACACTCCCGGCCTTACGGGCCGCTTCGAGCACGGCCAGCGTTCCCCCGACGTTGGTCGAATAGGTTTCTTCCGGCTCGCGGTAACTTCGCCGGACGAGCGGCTGGGCGGCGAGGTGGAAGACGATTTCTGGTTGATATTCGGCGAATGCCTTGGCAAGCATAGCCGAATCACGGATGTCGCCCGCGATCGAGGGAACGTCAAGTTTCAGAAATGGCCAATGGGCGGGATCCGTTGGCGGCGCAAGGGAATACCCGACGACCCGCGTCCCGAGTCGGGTCAGCCAAAATGCCAGCCACGACCCCTTGAATCCGGTATGCCCGGTCACGAGGGCGGAGCGGTTGCGGTAGGTGGTTTGAAGGTCGGTCATCACGCCCATTTCGACAGGATTACAGGATGGAACAGGATTTCAAATACATCATGTCTATCCTGTTCATCCAGTCAAAAACCTAATCCTGATAGTCGTCGTCCCACACCTTCCACGGGGCGGTGCCGGTTGCCCACATCTTTTGGAGCAACTCTAAATCGCGGGTCGTGTCCATGCACTGCCAGAACCCGGCATGTTTGTACGCCTGCAGTTGCCCCTCGCGGGCGAGGCGTTCCATCGGGGCCTTTTCCAGGACGCAATCCGGATCGGGCGTCAGGTAATCGAACACGTTCGAGTTGAACACGTAATACCCGCCGTTGACGAGCGCCCCCTGCTTGCCGGTCTTTTCCGCGAACGCGGTGACGCGGTGGCCGTCCAGTTTCAGGTCGCCGAACTTGGGCGGGGGGAAGACGCCGGTGAGGGTGGCAATCTTGCCGTGCTGGCGGTGGAACCGGATCTGGTCGTCGATGTCGAGGTCGGCGACGCCGTCTCCGTAGGTGAGGAGGAATTCGGGGTCGTCGCCTATGAATTTCTGAATGCGTTTGATCCGTCCGCCGGTCATGGTGTCCTGGCCGGTGTAGGCGATGGTCACGCGGGGGCGGAACCCGCTGACCCGGTGGATGGTTTTTTTCGGTTCGCCGTCGGCGGTGAAATCGATGGTGAAATCGTTGGCGTACAACTCCGCGTTGGCGAAGAATTCCTTGATCGTTTCGGACTTGTACCCTGTGGCGACGACGAATTCGGCGTGCCCGAAGTGGGCGTAGCCGCGCATGATGTGCCAGAGGATGGGGAAGGGACCGACGGGGATCATCGGCTTGGGGAGGAAGTCGGTGGCTTTGCCGAACCGAGACCCGTAGCCGCCGGCGAGGATGACCACTTTCACGTCAGGCTCCCGCCAGGTGTCGGCCGTAGTGGTAGACCGCGCTGGCCCGGGCCCGGAACCCAGTCCAGACGTAGGCCCAGTTGGCGCGGGTGGGGTGCTTGAGGGCCGAGACGATTCCCAGATCGACGCGGAGGGCGAATCGGGCGGCGAGCCCGCGTCGGCCGAGCGGGCCGAAGTGTTTGAGGTAGAGGTAGAGCGTGTTGCGGGTGTGGTTGAGTTTCCAGCGGGGAGAGCGTTCGCTCATGTCGCCGCGGGGTTTGGCGAGGTGCCGGACGGCGAGGGTGCCGTCGTAGACGACGCGAAAGCCGAGGCGTTTGGCGGTGAGGCAGTGGTCGGTTTCGAGCCGGTTGCCGGAGGAGTAGTCTTGGGCGAGGAGGGTGCGGTCGTGCCGGCCGCCGCGGGCGAGCACGGCCCGCGAATAGGCGTAACAGAAGCCGTAGACGTGGTCGACGTCGACGGGTCCTGGGGTTTCGCGGTGGAAGTTGCCGACGACCCCGGCGGTGCGGGGGTCGAACGTGCCGATACCGTCGCCGAAGGCCGAGTATTCGGATTCGAGAGCCCGGACGCCGACCACGCCGATGTTCGGATCGGCCGCGAAAGTCGCGTCGAGCCGGGTGAGAAAGTCGGGTGGCACGAGCGCGTCGTCGTTGAGCTCGACGATCCGGTCGCCCGTGCTTTCCCCCGCCCCACGGGCGAGCGAATAGCCCAACCCGTGCCCCGGTTCGTTCAGCGTGTAAGCGAGATGCGGAAACCGGTGGCGCATCTTCTCGACTATGGGCCGGGCGTCTTGCGGCGAACCGTTGTCGTACACCCGGACCTCGACCGCGTCGAGCGGGTAATCTAGCCCGGCCAGGCACGCCAGGCATTCGCCGAGCACCTCGGCCCGGCGGTACGTCGGCACGACGATCGAGTACCGCGGGGTCACGCCCGGGCCCTCCCGCCGAGAGCCCAGACCAGACCGGCCAGGCGGATCAGCTTGAGCTCGTAGAAGAACGCCCGGGCATGATCTCCGGCGGTCCATTCCCGGAGAAAGGCTGCGACGTACCCGAGGTTGATCCGGAAGACGTACCGCGGCACGCCGGCGAGCCGGGGCAGGTGCGGGTAGGCCGCCGCCTCGTGCTTGAGCAACGCGAGGTGGTCCCGACTGCCCCGCCACGCCCGCCGGCGGTGGTAGGCCTTCGCGCAGCGGGTCGCGGGGACGAAATGTCGGACGACCGCCGCGGGGCAGTAAACCGCTTTCAACCCCGCCGCGAGCACCCGGCGGAACATGTCGTCGTCTTCCCCGCCGTACCCGGTGTCCGCCCGCGGCCCGAGGTCGGTCCGGAACGGGCCGATGCGGTCGAAGACGGATTTGCGGAATGCGTAATTCACCCCGAACGGGGCCCGGCCCGGGTCGGCGATCACTTCCGCCTCGGGGCCGAAATCGAGGATCGCAAAGTTCGCGTCCAGCACCGGCGAATACCATCCGGGCGGTTTCGTTTCCCACCAGGGCAGGACTTTGCCGAACACGAGGTCGGCCCCGAACCGCTCGAACCCGGCCAGCGTTTGCTCCATCCAGTCGGATTCGACCAGGGCGTCGTCGTCGGTGAAGAGAATGACGTCCCCCGTTGCCCGGCCGACGGCGTGGTTGAGAGCGTGAACTTTCCCCGGCGTCGGCTCGTGGCAGAGAACCACCGGCAAGTCGGCCGCGTATTTCCGCACCACCGAGTCGGTGTTGTCCGTGCAGTTGTTGTTGACGACGAGCAACTCCCACGTCGCCCCGGCCGGCACGCGCAAGGTCCGAAACCGCTCCAGGGCCCGGTCGAGCACCGCGGCCCGGTTCCACGTAGCGATGGCGACGGTCACCCGCACGGGACGGCCCCCGGGGTTCGGCATTCGCGGATCATGCCGGCATAATAAGCGGAGCGGGTGAAGGGGAGAACCCAGGCCGTGCCTCCGGCCGCCCGGTTCATCGCCGCCGCGGCCCGGGCCTTCAGGTATTTCCCCACGAGCCACCGCGGTGCCCCCCGAACGGTCGCGCCAGTCGGCACGCCGTCAAGCTTTACCAGCGTGCGGCCGATCCCCTCAAAATAATCCTTCGCGAACTCGCGGGTCAGGCGGGACTGAGTGACGAAATGTTTCACCGCCGCGGTCGGCACCCAAACGCCTGCCAATCCAATCCCCCGCATTCGACGAAACAGTTCCGTTTCGTCCGCCAAGATGTTTCCCGCCTTGACTTTGCCGAGTGCCGGGTCGTACCGGAACCGCTTCTGCACGGCGAGCGGAAAGGCCATGTTCGCCCCGAACGGTTGTTCGGCTTCGACGAACTTCCGCTCGTCGGTCCCCAGGTCGCGGATGACGAGCATGCCTTGCAGATGTTCGAGGTTGTCGGTCACCCAGGCCGGCGGGTCCGATTCAAACCACGGATCGATTTTCCCGCCGAAATATCCCGCCCCGGGCCAGCGCCGAAAGGCCGAAACGTATTCCGACAGCCAGCCCGGTTCCACCAGCACGTCGTCATCGGTCCAGATGAGGTAATCCCCCCGGGCGTGGTCGATCGCGCAGTTCCGGGCGTGCGAGTGCCCCTGCTTTAGCTCGACAATGCGGCGAATCGGGAGGGTCGATTCATAGTTTGCGACCACTGCAGGCGTGTCGTCGGTGCAGTTGTTGTCCACGAGCAGCAGTTCCCACGAGACGCCGGCCGGAAGGACGAGACTTCGCATCTTCCCGAGGGTCTGGTCGAGCAGTTTCGCCCGATTCCAGGTGCAAATGGCGACGGTGAGCAACATCGGTAATTCGTGTCTTTAAGGGGTCGTGGTCGGGGCGACCGCGGACCAGGAATAATCGCAGATGACGACGCCCTGTTCGCGTGCCGTGGACAGGTGTTTGTGCCGATCGTCGCCCAGGACGTCGATAGCAAGGGCGTTCTCGACCGAATCGATCGCTTCGTTCCCCTCGGCGATCCAGAACTGTAGCATGAGCATGTGCCCGGGGCGAACGGAGACGTTTTTGAACCGGCACTCGAACGCCTGCAACCCTGGCTTTAAGCCGACGCGGTAGTTCGCCTCGGGGGTCCAACTGGTGATGATGCGGGTGCCGTAGACGTTGGAAAGGACCACGGCCAGGGCGACGTCCGGGATCGCGACCTTCGATTCCACCTCCATCCGCACGATCAGGTCGTCACCCGAAACGAACTGGGCGACGGTGCGTCCGCCCTCGTCCACGAGGCTGCCGCGGACGAAGCGGGCCCGGCCGTCGCCGGTCCGCGGCTTGTCGGCCAGGTTGCCCAACTGGGCGTCTTCGAGCAGGCGGGCCAGGTAGTGCCGCGTGACTTCGCCGCTGTCGCCCATCTTTTCGACGCGGCCGCGGGTGAGCATCACCGCCCGGCTGCAAAGCTGCGGGACGAGTTGAAGGTTGTGCGTAACGAACAGAACCGTCCGGCCCTGGCGGGCGAGTTCGGTCATCCGGTCCAGGCAACGCTTCTGGAACGTGGCGTCGCCAACCGCGAGCACTTCGTCCACGACGAGTATTTCCGGCTCCAGGTGAGCGGCCACGGAGAAAGCGAGGCGGACGAACATGCCGGAGGAATATCGTTTCACGGGCGTGTCGAGGAATTCGCCGATCTCGGCGAACTGAACGATCCGGTCGAATTTACTCGCGATTTCGGCCCGGGTCATGCCGAGGATGCAACCGTAGAGGTGGACGTTCTCCCGACCGGTGAGTTCGGGATGGAACCCGGCTCCAACCTCAATAAGGCTGCTCAGCCGGCCACGGACTTCGATGCGGCCTTTTGTCGGTTCGGTGATCCGGCTCAAGAGTTTTAAGAGCGTGCTCTTCCCCGCCCCGTTTCGGCCGATAACGCCCAGCACTTCGCCGCGGTTCACTTCGAACGACACGTCTTTCACGGCCCAGAAACCGTGGTCCGAATCCGTCGCCGCGGGACCGCTGAGTTGGCGGACCTTCTGCCACGCGGACTTGACCGCCCGCGTAACCATCTCCGTGGCGTTGGCGTGTCCCACCGGGGCGGTGCCGAGCCGGTACCGCTTCGACAGGTTCTGAATTCGAATCGCCGGGTGCATCTTGGTCTCGCCGGACGCTTCTGCAAAGCGTTGCCAATGTCACATCGAGATTCGCCGGTGCAGGTCGTCGACGACCCAGTGGAAGGCGGCGAGGTGCAGCGTTTCCACGATTCCCATGTCGTCGATCGGCACGTGCAGGTTCTGCCGGGCGAGGCGGCGGAGCTTCCCGCCGGAAAACCCCGTACAGCCGAACGTCTTCAGCCCCGACGCGTTCGCCCATTCGACCGCGTTCAGGACGTTCTTGCTGTTACCCGAGCCACTGATGGCCACGAGTAAATCACCGGGCGAGGCGAGGTTTTTCAACTGCTCCACGAACACGCGGTCGAAGCCCTCGTCGTTCCCCCAGGCGAGGATGTACGGGGTGTTGTCGGTCAGGCTGAGAATCTTGAACCGCTTTTTGGCGTCGTTGTTCAGATCCTCCGGCAACTTGAGCGTGCCCTTGCCGACGTCTTCGCAGAAGTGCGAAGCGTTCGACCCGCTGCCGCCGTTGCCGATAACGAACAGGAACCGCCCGGCCCGGTAGGTCTCGAACATCGTGTCCGCGAGGGCCTGCACCTCCGCCGGGTCGATCCGGAGCAATTCTTCGGCCATCCGTTTGAGAAACGGCCCGGCGGTCATTTGCGTCCCGAGCATGGGAATTCCTTTTCGTTAGATCACGTCCGCGAACGCCCGCTCCACCCGGTGGAAGTACGACAGGCCGAGGACGAAGACGACGAGACTGACCGCGGCCGAAGTGGCGGTCGCGGCCCAGTCCATTGGCGTCCCGAGGACGGCCGAGCGGAAGGCGAGAATCAGTCCGTACGCCGGGTTTAACGGCAGCCAAGCTCGTGCCGTCGGGCCGAGCGAGGCCGGGTTCAGATAAATGCACGGTGTGGCGAACATCCAGACCTGCATTCCGAACGATAACAGGTAGCGGAAATCCCGCTGCGCGACGATCAGGGCAGCGAGCAGAGTCCCAAACCCCAGGGCGGTGAGAACGAGTAGCCCAAGCACAACGGGAAGTAGTGCAATACCAATGGGCGGGGCCGCCCCGGCAATGGCCATGCCTACGGCTATGAGGAAAAGCGAGACGAACAGATCGAACAGCGCCGCCCCGACGCAAGACGCGGGGACCAACAATCGCGGGAAGTAGACTCGTGTGACGAGCCGTTCGTTCGCCACCAGGCTGTTCCCGGCCGTGGTCAGGGCGTTTGAGAAAAACGTCCACGGCACCGCCCCGACCAAGACGAACAAAAAGTAATCGTCCACGTCCCGCCCGACCCCGCCCATTCGCCCCAGGAACAACGCGAAGACCACCATCGTCATGAGAGGCTGGAATAGTGCCCATCCGACTCCGAGAATCGTTTGCTTGTAGCGAAGCTTGACGTCCCGGAGCACGAGGTGAAAAAACAGGTCGCGATACCGCCAGAGTTCCCGGAAGTCGGTGACGGACAGCCGCCCACGCGGTTCAATCACGGTGAGCGGCGGTTCGTTCAAAACCGTAGCGGGCGCAGGAGTTTCCGACCGGGCCACGGAGGTAACGTGGGCCAAGGCCGCGAGATCGGGCGAATCGACGGTCAAACGCAAGGCGCACGCTCCCAATGAATCAATCGGGCCGATTCTCCGACCCTGGCGACTTCTTCAGCTTAGCCTATCTTCTAATGGGGATTAGGGAAATCGGAAGTGTTTCGGCGGGACCAGAACCAGACATCTCTGAACGATAACTATCGACGGGGAAACGAGTTGCGGAAACGGACGCGGCACCTCGCTCCGGTATGAACCATCGCGTAGGTGCCGCGTGCGGAACCGGGTCGGGCAACGCACCCCACCCGCACGCCGAACGCGGTAAACTGGAGAACTTGCGCAAAGGCTATGCGTTCTTCCGTTGGCCCGTCTCTCCCCGCCCGGTTACCATGACGCCCGCCACTCCTTACGTGGGTCGTCTCCATGCTTTGGCTCGTCCGATGGGTCGTCTGGGTTTTGTGCCGGTTCGTGCTGTCCTTGCGGTACAAGACGACCGTGATCGGTACCGACGCGGTCCTATCCAAGCCCGGGCCGTATTTGCTATTGCCGAACCACCCGGCATACATGGACCCGCCGAACGTGCTGACGCGGTTGTGGCCCGCGTTTCGAATGCGGCCGCTCCTGCTCGAAACGAACTTCCGGAATCCACTCCTGAAGCCGCTTCCATATCTGATGCGGGCGGTGAAGGTGCCCGAGACCGAGGCCGCCAGTGCGGAGGCCAAGAAACGGGCGGGCGAAGCAATTCAGGGCATCATCGACGCGTTGAAAGCGGGCGACAACGTCGCACTGTGGGCGTCGGGGACGTTGCAGCGGCGGGGCGGGGTCGAAGTGCTCGGGGCGGCCCGCACCGCGTCCGACGTGCTCGCCGCGGTGCCGAACGTCACGGTCGTGCTGATCCGCACCCGCGGCCTCTGGGGCAGCGAGTTCAGTTGGGCCATCGCGAAGAAACCGCGGATGGTCCGCCGAATCGTGAAGGGGGCCCGGCAACTGCTCGCCAACCTCATCCTGTTCATGCCCCGCCGGCGGCTGACGATCACGCTCGAACCGTTCACGCCGGAAGAGCGACCCGCACCCACCCGCGAGGCGATCAACCCTTGGCTGGAAGCCTGGTTCAACGCCCCCGGGCCGGAGGAGCCGGTTTTCGTGCCGTATCATTTTCTGTTCGGACCGCGGACGCGGACGTACCCCCCGCCGTGGTCGGCGGGCGAATTGGACTTATCGAAAGTGAAGGCGGAGACGAAGCAGGCGGTGGCAAACGTCGTGGAAGAAAAGTTGAAGCGATCGCTCACGTCCGACGAGAACAAGGCGGAGACGACGTTTGCCCAACTCGGCATCGACAGTCTGGACGGGATGGAGATTGCGCTGGCGGTGGAGCAGCAATTCGGCTTCACCGGCGGACTGGTGCCGACCACCATCGGTCAACTCTGGGCTCTGGCGGAAGGGTTGGTCGAGAAAGGTCCCACCGCCCCGGTTCCGTCCGCGTGGTTCGCCCCGCCGTCCGACACCAAAACGGTAGACCTCCCCGGCGACACCCTCCCCGCCGCGTTCCTCGCCCGGGCGACACGACATCCCGGGGACGTCGTTGCTGCCGATGACCTTTCCGGCGTCCTGACCTACGAACGCATGCTGGTCGGGACGTTCATCCTGGCGGGTAAGTTCCGCGAGCTTCCCGGCGATACCGTCGGGCTAATGCTCCCGTCGTCGGTCGGCTGCACCGTCGCGTTCCTGGCCCTGCACCTGGCCGGGAAGCTGCCCGTGCTGCTCAACTGGACTACCGGCCCCGTCAACCTCGAACACGCCGCCAAACTCACGAAGATCACCAAAGTCATTACGTCGAAGCTCTTTATAGACCGCACTCAGATCGAAGTGCCGGGGACCGAATACGTCTACCTCGAGGACGTCCGCGGCACCGTCGGCAAGGTCGAATCCCTGCGGGCACTTCTCGCCGTTCGGTTTTTTCCGAAGTCGACCGTTCGCAGCGCCCTTCGCCGGTTGCACGCCGACCCGCACCGACCCGCCGTGGTCCTGTTCACAAGCGGGTCGGAAAAGGCCCCTAAGGCGGTCCCGCTGACGCACGCGAACATCCTGTCGGACCAGAAGGCCGCCATCGGGCCGATGAAACTTACCCGTGCGGATACGATCCTCAGCTTCCTGCCGATGTTTCACAGTTTCGGACTGACGATTGCCGGGCTGTTCCCGGTCCTGGCCGGAGTGAAAGTGGTGACCCATCCCGACCCGACCGACGCCGCGGCGCTGGTCCGCAAGATCGCTGGGTACAAGCCGACGATCACCTGTGCGACGCCGACGTTTCTCGGCTTCATCCTCGACCGATCAAACCCGGGCGACCTCGACTCGTTGCAAATCATTGTCTCTGGTGCGGAGAAGTGCCCGGACGCGGTGTTCGACAAGGCGAGCCGACTCGCGCCGCACGCGGAAATTCTCGAAGGCTATGGCATTACCGAATGCAGCCCGTGCGTGGCGGTGAACCCCCGCGGAGGCCCGGTCCGCGGCACCCTCGGCTATCCCCTCCCCGGCGTCGAACTCTGCGTCACCGACCTCGAAACCGACACGGTCCTTCCCACGGGCCAGATGGGCATGCTGCACGTGACCGGCCCCATCGTCTTCCCCGGCTATCTCGGACACGACGGCCCGCAGCCGTTCCGCGAAATGAATGGCAAGACGTGGTACACGACCGGCGACCTCGCGGCGATCGATGCCGGCGGCCGGGTCGTCCTGCACGGCCGGCTCAAACGCTTCCTCAAGGCCGGCGGTGAAATGATCTCGCTCCCCGCCCTCGAAGAACCGTTCGCCAAACTCCACCCCGCCGACGACGAGGGGCCGCGGGTTGCCGTGGAAGGAATCGAAACCCCCACCGGGCGGCGCATCGTCCTTTTCACGACGGGAGAGATCTCTCTGAAAGACGCCAACGCCCTGCTGCAGAAAGAAGGCTTCCGCGGCGTCATGCGGCTCGACGACGTGCAACGAGTGGAAAAAATCCCCGTATTGGGCACGGGGAAAACGGACTACAAGGTGTTGCGGGCGCAGATCCGATAAGCCGGGGGGACCGGGGGAGTCAAGCATGCGAGAAACCCGGTATCAATAATTCCCTAACAGTTTGTGAAATCAGTGCTTGCGGCATATTTGTCGCTAATGAGTTCGCGTTAAATTCGTCAAGGTCAACCAGTCGATTAATTCCGATGTGCCTGATTCGGCTCAAGTTCGTGCCTGCTCGATCGCCGTCCTGACCCTGACATTGGCGGGGTGCGGCGAGTTTCGGGTGTTCCGCGCGCCTGGGCCGCAGCCCGAGCCGCCGGCCGTGGTCGGCCCAGAAGGAGAGCCGGTCTATACCGTGGGATGTCCGGACGTGCTCCGCGTCCGGCTCCACGACCGATCGGACTTCGATCTCGTCGCCACGGTGGACGTGGACGGCCGCCTGCCTTTGGGCGACAGCGTCGGTACCCCGGCCGTTGGCGGGAAATCGCTGGCCGAGGCCCGGAACCTCATCGCCGCCGCCGCGGGGACTACGCCCGAAAACGTGACGCTCGAACTCGAAAGCGCCCGATCCGCCCGCGTTTTCCTCTGCGGCCCGGTGAACAACCGCCAACGGCAGATCCCATACCAGGGGCCCGAGCGGGTGCTCGACTTCCTCCGCCGGATCGGGGCGTTGCAGCCCGGCTGCACCGACGTCCGCGACGTTTCCGTCGTCCGGCCGAACGTCGCCACCGGCGGCAAAACGCAGGTGTACCGCGTCGACGTCGAAGCCATCGTGCTCGACGCAGACCCCACCTCGAACCTCGTCGTCCTGCCGGGCGACCAGGTCTATGTCGGCGAGACCCGCCGGTCGAGCTTCACCCGCCTGTTGCCGAAATGGCTCCGGCCCGCGTACCGTCAACTCGTCGGCCTCCTCTCCCCCGACACCGCGTTCTGGTGGCCGTGGGGGAATTGACATTGCACGGGGAGAACTCACATGGCCGTTCGCGTCGTGCAGCTCGGCTCGCCGCGGGTCGCGAGGGAGGGCGTCCGCATCGGCACGGTGCGGCGGCCGCCGCGGGGGGTGCCGAAGGAGCGGTTCGCATCGGAAAACTGGTACGACGTCTGGTTTCCGATCCTCGCGCCGAGTGCGGAATTGGTGAAGAAAGCGCACCGAGCTCGCACGGCTAAAGATTGGGCCGCGTTCCGGAAGGCGTACCGGTCGGAGATGGCGAGCACGGATGCCGCGCGGACTCTCGACTTGCTCGCCGCTTTATCGCATACGGCAAACTTCT
>DASXPC010000248.1:0-14864 GCA_036493815.1 Fimbriiglobus sp.
AAGCGCATTCTGGTCACGGAATCGATCCCGCTGCCTATCCGCGGGGCGCAGACGAAGACCTTTGACTTCGCGAAGCTCGAAGCCTCCGCCAACTCGAAGTCGATCAAAACGCAGTCACTGACGGTGCAGATGACGTCGCAACCGGCGTGGTACGCGGTGCTCGCCCTGCCGTATCTGATGGAATACCCGCACGAATGCAGCGAGCAGACGTTCAACCGCCTCTACGCGAACGCACTGGCCCGGCACGTTGCCCAGAGCGACCCGAAGATCCGCCGCGTGTTCGACCTGTGGAAGAACACGCCGGCCCTCGACAGTCCGCTGGAGAAGAACCAGGACCTGAAGGACGTCCTGCTCGAAGAAACGCCGTGGGTGCGACAGGCGAATAAGGAAAGCGAAGCCCGCAAAAACATCGGCGTGCTGTTCGACGACAACCGGTTGAATGAAGAAACTGCGAGCGGCCTTAAGAAGCTGGCCGACCTGCAACTGCCCGACGGCGGCTGGTCGTGGTTCCCCGGCGGCCGGCGGAACGACTACATCACCCTGTACATCACCACCGGATTCGGCCGCCTGCGGAACCTCGGCGTCAAAATTGACCAGGCCGCCGCCCTCAAGGCCGTGCCCTGCCTCGACGCCTGGATGGACCAGATTTACCGCGAAATTCTCAAGCACCCGAAGACCAAAGACGACAACCACCTGTCGAGCCTCGTCGCCTTCTACCTCTACGGCCGCAGCTTCTTCCTGAAAGACGTGCCGGTCGCCAAGCCGCACCAGGAAGCGGTCGATTACTGGCTCGGCCAGGCGAAAAAATACTGGCTCAAGCTGCCCCGGCAGAACCAAGCCCACGTCGCCCTCGGCCTCAAACGCTTCGGCGACAAAGACACGCCCGCCGCCGTCATGAAGTCGATCAAGGAATTCTCCGTCTCGAACGAAGAGATGGGCATGTTCTGGCGGGACACCGAGGCTTCCTACTGGTGGTACCGCGCCCCGATCGAAACCCAGGCGATGATGATCGAGGCGTTCGACGAAGTGTCGAATGACCAGGCCGCGGTCGAAGACTGCAAGGTCTGGCTGTTAAAGCAGAAGCAAACTCAGGACTGGAAGACGACCAAGGCCACGGCCGACGCCGTTTACGGCCTCCTGCTCCGCGGCACGAACCTGCTCAGTTCCGACGCCCTCGTCGAGGTCAAACTCGGCGGCGAAAAAGTCGAACCCGAAAAGACCGAAGCCGGCACCGGCTTCTACGAGCAGAAATTCGTCCGCGGCGAAGTGAAGCCCGCCATGGGCAAGATTACCGTGACCAAGACCGACCCCGGCGTCAGTTGGGGCAGCGTCCACTGGCAATATCTGGAAGACGTGAGCAAAGTGACGCCGCACGAAGGGACGCCTTTGAAACTCGAAAAGTCCCTGTACAAGAAGATCTTCACGAAGTCGGGGCCGAAGCTGGAAGCGGTGAATGGCCCGGTGGCCGTGGGGGACGAACTGATCGTGCGGGTCGTCCTCCGGACCGACAGGGACATGGAATACGTCCACCTGAAAGACCACCGCGGCAGCGGCACCGAACCGGTAAACGTGATCAGCCGGTACAAATTCCAGGACGGCCTGTACTACTACGAAACGACGAAGGACACGGCGTCGCACTTCTTCATCGACTACCTGCCGAAGGGCGTCTACGTGTTCGAATACCCATTGCGGGTTCAGCTCAAGGGAACCTATCCGAGCGGCATGGCCAGCGTGGAGTGCATGTACGCTCCGGAGTTCAACAGCCACTCGGCGAGCGCGTTGATCGAAGCGAAATAAGTTCGCGGCTTATCGCCACCGATGCGTTGAACTCGAACGCATCGGCAGCGCATTACCAACCGGCTACCGCCTGGCAAACTTGATCTGGCACCCCCGGCCCAACGTCTCCGCCTTCTCCGGCGACTTGCCGCCGAGTGCCGCCTCCACCGCCTTTTCCACGAAATTCACCTTCGCGTCCGGCTCGTAATTATGATCGTCCATCGCCCCGAGATAGACGACCTTCCGGGCCTTGTTCAGCACGAAAAACTCCGGCGTATACTTCGCCCCGTACGCCTTCGCCGTCTTCCCGGACGGGTCCGACAGATAAGGGAACGTGTATTTCTTCTTCTTGCCCCGGGCTGTCATTTTCGCGAGCGACTCGTCCGCCCCGGTATTGCAATCGATCGCGACGAGAGCCACCTTCGCGTCTTTTCCGGTCGCGTGCTTCCGGACGAACGCGTTGATGCGGTCCTCGTACTCGTTCGCCACCGGGCAGGAGTTGCAGGTGAAGACGACCACGACGACCGGCGTTTCCTTCCAGTCGGCGAGGGCGTGTTTCTTCCCGTCCGTTCCGGCAAGGTCGGCGAAAGGCGGTGCGGCGGAACCGGGAGAGAGTACTTTGTTGAACTCGCCGGCGAAGGAAAAGGATACTGTTATCGAACTCATTACTATGGCACAAACCCATCGCATAATTATTCCTCTGGAGGTACTTTTACCGTCACGTACGGCCGGATCGCATCCAACGTCTTCGCGCCGATTCCATTGACCCTTCGCAAATCGTCCACGCTCGCGAACGGCTTCTCGGCCCGGGCGGCGACGATCTTCGCGGCCATAACCGGGCCGATCCTGGGAATGCGTTGCAACTCTTCCAGCGAGGCGGCGTTGACGTCGACGGGCGGATCGCCCGGTTTCAATTTGCCGCGGCCCGTGGCCGGGTGATGCGGTTCGGCCGGTTTCCGCTTCAGTTCGTCCGGTTCGGTTTTCAAAGCCGCCCCGGCCGAGACGGCAAAGAACGGCCCGACCTTTTCCAGCGTCTTGGCCCCGATGCCCTTAACCCGGGTCAACTCCTCAACAGAACGGAACGGCCCGTTTTCCTGCCGGTGCTTCACGATGGCCGCGGCCGTCTTCGGCCCCACGTTCGGCACCTGAGCCAATTCGTTCTCACCCGCCGCGTTCAGGTCGATCCGATACGCGACCGCCACACCGTCCCGCTTCACGGTCGGCGACGAAAAGATCCGTGGCGAATACGCCCGCCATCCGACGGCCCCCACCGCGACCGCAGCCAATACGACCAGTACCGCCTGGCCGCGGGCCTTGGACTGTATCGGGGCTGGGGGCGTGGGGTCCACGCTGAAATCCTAACACTTACGAAGTGCGATTACCACATAGCGACAGACGTTTTTCAACGGCGGAACGACCGTTAACAAACCGCGGTCGCAGGCGTCTGCCACGGCACACGCCGAGGGGTTCCGCCAGATTCGCCGGACCATGCCGATTAGCTGATATCCTTCGACCGTCATCTCCGGAAAGACCTCCCGAAGCGGCACGAGGTCGCGGCGGACGAGCGGCCGTTCATCCGGCGTGCGATGCTTGCCCGGGTAGGGCAGGAATCGCCGGGCCAATGCGAGCATCGGGTTGCCACCCCAGGGCTCGCAGAACGCCGCCACCCCGCCCGGCTTCAGCACGCGATTGAGTTCCCGGGCCGCGGTCGGCAGGTGCAGGTGATGCAGAATCGCACAACCCCAGACCGCGTCGAAAAACTCATCCCGATACGGCAACCGTTCCCCGTCCGCGACCACAAACGCGGCGCGAACCCCGTTCGCTGCGGTTCGCGCTTTCGCCTCGGCCACGTATCCCGGAGAAAGATCGAAAGCGGTAACATTTGCCCCGGCGCGAGCGAGCACGACCGTAGCCATGCCGTGCCCGCAGCCGAAATCGAGCACGGACTTCCCACGAAGATCGCCCAATTTCTGAAATGCCGGCCGAACCCAGGTTTCGTGGTCGAGATAATCGGAATCCTGAAACCGAAGTTCGGCCCGTTGGACGTGGAAATGTTTCGCCCGCCCCGCGGCCTGGGCGTCGTGGAATTCCCGTTCCGATTTCAGGCGATCCGTCGCGGTCATAGGAAAAGAGCATACCCCGGCCCCTGCCCCGTGTCACCGGCGGCCTTAGAATGCTCCTCACGCAATGATTTCACCACAGAGGACGCAAGGAGCACAGAGAAGTGATGTTTTGATTGCAAAAGCCAACCAAGCATGATCTTACGTTTTTGAATGATGCTTGATTTCTCAGTTTCCGCCGTGCCTCTTTGGTGAAAAACTGAATTTCGAACCCCCGAGTACCCTGTGGCCAACCCTCCGCCTGCCCCTGCCGAGCAACCCGACCTCGCCGAGTTCCGTGAAGCGAAGCTGCGGGAAATCGAAGCTCTCGGCGTCGACCCGTGGGGCCAGCGGTTCGACGGCCACCTGCCCATTGCCGAAGTCCGCACCATTTTGACATGCGACCCGTTCGACGACGCGAAGCCCGGTCCCGCGGCCAAGATCGCCGGCCGGATCGTGCGCCGGCGGATTATGGGCAAGGTCCACTTCCTCGAACTCTGGGACCAGACCGGCCGCGTGCAGGTCATGCTCGGGGCCAGGCAGATCGGAGAACTCGGCTGGAAAATCGCTCAACTGCTCGACATGGGCGACCTCGTCGGCGTCGAAGGGGAATTCGGCAAAACCAAGACCGGCGAGCCCACCGTCCGCGCCCGCACACTCACCTTCCTGTCCAAGTCGCTCGAACCGCACCCCAAAGACGTCTTCGGCCTGTCGGATCAGGAGTACCGCCTCCGCCACCGCTACCTCGACCTCGTCTACACGCCCGATACCCTACGCCGGGCGCAGCAGCGGGTGAAGATCGTCCGTACTATTCGCAATTACCTGGACGAGAAAGGTTATCTCGAAGTCGAGACGCCGGTGTTGCAGGCCGTGGCCGGAGGCGCGGCGGCGAGGCCGTTCGCCACGCACCACAACGCCCTCGGCATCGATCTCTTCCTCCGGATCGCCCTCGAATTGCCGTTGAAAAGACTACTCGTCGGCGGGCTGGAAAAAGTCTACGAAATCGGCCGGGTTTTCCGCAACGAGGGCATCAGCCCCCGGCACAACCCCGAATTCACGATGCTCGAATTGTACGAAGCCTACGGCGATCTCTTCAGCATCATGGACCTGACCGAAGGGTTGATCGTCGAAGCCGCGAAAATTATCGCGACCGACGGCAGCCTGCAACTCCCCTTCGGCGAACACACGGTCAACTTCACGCCGCCGTTCCAGCGAGTGCAATACTCGGACCTGTTCCGGAAAGAAGTCGGCTGCGATCTATTCGACCGGGACGCCGTGAAGGCCGCGGCCGAAAAGGCGAAGATTCCCCTCGCACTTAAGGATGAAAAGACCGGTACGCTCGCCGCCAAGGAGCACGATGTTCTGGTTCATGAACTATTCGAACACCACTGCGAGCACACGCTGGTCGGCCCGGTATTCGTGTACGATTACCCCGCCGCGCTTTGCCCGCTCACCAAACGGAAGACGAACGACCCCCGGCTTGCCGAGCGGTTCGAACTCTACGTCCGCGGCATGGAACTGGCGAACGCCTACACCGAACTCAACGACCCAATCACGCAGGAAGCAACCTTCAAGCAACAACTGGCCGGGCAGAGCGAAGAAGACTCGATGGCCAAAATGGACGACGATTTCGTGCGGGCGTTAAGACACGGCATGCCCCCGGCGGGCGGGTTGGGCGTGGGGATTGATCGATTGGTGATGCTGTTGACCGATACGCAAACGATTCGGGATGTGATTCTGTTTCCACTCCTACGGCCGGAGGCATAATGCCCCTCCCCCTCTTCACCGTCGACGCATTTACGACCAAACCCTTCGCCGGCAACCCGGCGGGGGTCTGCCTGTTACCGTCCGGTGAGTGGCCGGACGCCTTGTGGATGCAGCACGTCGCGGCCGAGATGAACCTGTCCGAGACAGCGTTCGTCCGGCCTAACGTGGACGGGTCGTTCGGCCTGCGCTGGATGACGCCGAAAGTCGAAGTCGATTTGTGCGGCCACGCCACCCTCGCCTCGGCCCACGTTCTCTACGAGACCGGCCGGGCGACTGACACCATCCGGTTCGAGTCCCGGAGCGGGACACTCAAGGCCGCGAAGATCGATGCCGGAATCGAACTCGACTTCCCGTTGTCCGAGATCACGAAGACCGATCCCCCGGCTGGGCTGCTCGACGCACTCGCGGTGTCGGCAAAAGTCGTTGCCAAAACCCGGTTCGATTACCTGTTGGCCGTGGAATCGGCCGGAGTCGTACGAGCGGCGAAGCCCGATTTTGTCCGGCTGAAGAATGCCGAAGCTCGCGGTGTCATCCTTACCGCCAGGAGCGACGACCCGCAATTCGATTTCATTTCCCGCTTCTTCGCCCCGTCCTGTGGAATTGACGAAGACCCCGTCACCGGCTCGGCCCATTGTGCCCTCGCCCACTTCTGGGGCACCCGACTGAATAAGTCCGAAATGGTCGGGTACCAGGCCTCTGCCCGCGGAGGAGTCGTGAACGTGCGCATCTTCCACAACCGCTGCTTCCTGAGCGGCCGGGCGGTCACCGTCGCCGCGGGAGAACTTCGGGTCTGAAAACCGGGCTTCCCCCCCCTTCCCCTGTCTGTTACATTTCCGCCCGCCGACCGAATTATCCCCGCCCCGGGAAGGATTCCCGTGTATAAGTTTCTGCTTTGCACCCGCTACCTGCAAACCCGGTTTCTCGCCTTCGTCTGCATCGTTTCCGTGATGCTCGGCAACTCGACGCTCATCGTCGTCAACAGCGTCATGAGCGGGTTTGCCACGAAGTTGAAAGACCGGCTCCACGGCATCTCCGCCGACGCCTCTATCGACACCGAACGGTTCAGCGGATTCTCCGAAAGTCCCGATTCGATGACGGCCCGCATCATGGCTTCGCCCGCGGGGCGGCACGTCGAGGCCGTGTCTCCCACGGTCGAAGTTTTCGGCATGTTGCAGTTCCGGCGGAAAGACCGCTCCGGCGAAGACGTGGTTGACGTGAAAAAGATCATGATCAGCGGCGTGGACCCGGCGAAGCATGCCAAGGTCGGCGGTTTCAGCCAATACCTGACCCGGCAGAAAAACCGCCCGAACCCGTCGTTCGACCTGACGCAGGAGGCCCGCGAACGGTACGAACGGAATCGGGCCCTCGACTTCCCGGACTTTCCCGCCAACCCGTCCACGGCACGGGAGCCCAAACCCGATTTCTTCAAAGACCCGATCGTCGTTCCGCAGAACCCGCTCGCCCCACCCCCGACGATTGCCCCGCCGGTTCTCGACGCACTGCCTCCGCCGAAACCGGTCGGCATCGTCCTCGGTTACTCGCTCGCCCACTACCGCTACACCGACCCGCACACCAACGAGGTCAAGGAAATCGAGGTCATCAAGCCGGGCGATCACGTGATGATCGTCACGCTCGGAGTTACCGGTGACGCCCCGGTGTCGCGAACGTTCGTTGTCGTCGACTACTTCCAGTCGCAGATGAGCGAATACGATTCCATGTTCGTCTACGTTCCGCTCGACGAACTGCAAAAAATGCGGGGCATGGGCGATAAGATCAATTCGCTGCAAATGAAGTTCCGCCCCGACAGCAGCCAGCCGCTGTACATGAAGCAGGTGTTGGTGCCGGAGTTGCAGAAACTGTTTCCGCCGCCCGATTCGCGGGTGAGCACCTGGCAGGACAAGCAATCCGTGCTCCTCGCGGCCATCGATGTCGAACGGGGGCTGCTCAACCTCCTGCTGTTCCTCATCGTCGGCGTCGCCGGGTTCGGCATCCTCGCCATCTTCACCATGATCGTCTCCGAAAAATATCGCGACATCGGCATCATGAAATCCCTCGGCGCCTCCAGCGGGGGAGTCATGTCCATTTTTCTCGGCTATGGATTCCTGCTCGGCGCGGTCGGGTGCATTCTGGGTACCGGCCTCGGGCTCGCCATCACCAAATACATCAACCCCCTCGAATCGTTCCTCACCAAGCTGACCGGTACCGCTCTGTTCCCGCGGGACGTGTATTACTTCGACGCCATTCCGACTAACGTGGACACGCTGGCCGTCGCCCTGGTGAATATCGGGGCGATCGCCGTCGCCGTGATTTTCAGCGTCCTCCCCGCCCTCCGGGCGGCCCGGTTGCACCCGGTTCGCGCGCTGCGATTCGAGTAAGTGGGGGGTGTCGGGTTTCGCGATCCGACCAACTCCTCAGGTGTTCGAAACCCGATACCCGCATACCCGATTCGAGATAACCGATGCTACGAGCCGAAAACATAACTAAGACGTACCGCCGCCACGCCGATTCGGTGCGGGTGCTGAACGACCTCTCCTTCTCGGTAAAAGATGGGGAATTCGTCAGCATCGTGGGGGCGAGTGGGTCGGGGAAAAGTACGCTGCTACACCTGCTCGGCACGCTCGACCAGCCCGACTCCGGCACCATCTCCCTCGACGGCAAACGGATCGACAACCTGCCGGGGAAAGAACGCGATCGACTCCGCAACGAAACCTTCGGCTTCGTCTTCCAGTTTTACCACCTGCTGCCCGAACTCACGGCCCTCGACAACGTGCTGATGCCCGCGTACATCCGCCATACCGCGCTCGGCTGGTGGAAGAACCGGAGGACCTGGAGAAAGCGCGGCTTGGATTTGCTGAACCGCGTCGGGCTCGGCCAACGAGTCCGGCACAAGCCACGGGAGATGTCCGGTGGGGAAATGCAACGGGCCGCTGTCGCACGGGCCCTACTCGCCCGGCCGCGGCTATTGCTCGCCGACGAACCGACCGGAAACCTCGACGTCGAAACCGGCGGCGAAATCGTTCACCTCTTGCGCGACCTGAACCGGGACGACGGCGTCACCATCGTCATGGTGACGCACAACCTCGAACTCGCCGCTGCCACCGACCGCGTCGTCCGCATGGCCGGCGGCAAAATCGTGCCCGCCACTGAGGACCGCACCGGCGCTTCCTTTCGACCAACCCTGAGCATGGCTGGGTAACGAACAACCATCTCAGATAAACTGTCGAATCTCATCCCCATATAGTTGAGTTTGATTCGCATTATCCGAACCAACGAAAAGGGCCGCAATCCTCGGATTGCGGCCCTCGTGCCCAGTGGGCGCTACAGGACTTGAACCTGTGACCCCTAGTGTGTCATACTAGTACTCTAGCCAGCTGAGCTAAGCGCCCGTCACATCTTTCATAACCCGTTCGTCCGGTTCGTCAAGGTGACTTCATTTACCGGCCGCAGGGTCGTTCGGTGGCAAGGGAGGGGCCGGAGTCGGGTCGGGTTCGGGGCCGATGGGTGCTGCGGCGGGATTCGCAAGAGTGGCCCTGTGTCCGCGGACGAGCGGATCGGCCGCGTACGGTTTCGGCCGCCACAAGCAGCCCGTTCCGGCAAACAACATCACCGGCAAGATGCCTTTCGTCGCCGTCCGTAGCGTGGCCATGACTGTCCTCGGGTTCATTCGCGCACGTGGCCGTCACCGGTGACCACGTACTTATAAGTCGTCAGTTCGCGGAGGCCGCAGGGACCGCGGGCGTGGAATTTGTCGGTACTGATGCCTATTTCGGCGCCGAGGCCGAGGGCGAATCCGTCGTGAAATCGCGTGCTGGCGTTGATCATGACGGCGGCGGAATCGACCGCGGCGGTGAATCGTCTGGACGCATCGAGGTCGTTGGTCACAATGGCGTCGGTGTGCTTCGAGCCGTAACGGTTGATGTGGGCGACGGCCTCGTCCAGATTTGCGACCACTTTCACGGAAAGGATCAGGTCGAGGAATTCCGCCGCGTAATCGTCATCGGTCGCTCGTTTGGCTTGAGGAACGAGTAATCGGGTTTTGTCGCAACCGCGTAGTTCGACGCCGCGTTCGTGAAGCGCGGCCGCTACTGCGGGCAGGAACGACGCAGCCACGTCGGCATGGACGAGCAGACTCTCCGCCGCGTTACAAACGCCCGGCCGCTGACACTTCGCGTTCACCACGATCCGCTCCGCTACCGACAGATCCGCGGAACGATCCACATAGACGTGACAGTTCCCACGATAGTGCTTGAGCACCGGCATGGTCGCCTCGGCGGAAACCCGCCGAATGAGCGATTCCCCGCCCCGTGGAATGACCAAATCGACCAAATCGTTTTGCTCGAGCAAATACCCGACGGCGGCGCGGTCGGTGGTGGGGACGAGCTGAACCGCTTCAACCGGGAGGCCGAAGTTCGGCAACTCATCGGCGAGCAGGCGGTGCAGAATGGCATTGGAATTCGCGGCCTCTTTGCCGCCGCGAAGGATTACGGCGTTGCCGCTCTTGACGCACAGCCCGGCCGCATCGGCCGTCACGTTCGGCCGGGATTCATAGAGAAAAAAGATCACCCCGATCGGCACGCCGATCTTCACGACTTGTAGCCCGTTAGGCCGTACGCTCCCTTCGAGCACGGCGCCGACCGGGTCGGGTTGGTTCACGATTTGACGCAATCCTTCGGCAATCCCCCGGATACGAGAGGTGGTCAGCGTCAACCGATCGACGGCCGAGGCGTTGAGGCCGAAGTTCGGGGCGGCCGCAACGTCGAGGGCGTTGGCGGCCAGAATGGAGGCCGACTCCGATTCCAACCGGGCCGCTGCCGCGGTGAGCCAGGCATTCTTCCGGACCGTGGGAACGCCCGCGAGTGCAACCGCCGCTGCCTTTGCCCGAACTGCGAGGTCGTGACAGTGCATTGACAGTGGATCGATAGGCGGATTCATGGGGCGGCACTACGAATGGCTTCCCACAGCACCGCGGCGTCGCGGTGGGCGGGTATGTCGTGGACGCGGAGGAGTTGGGCGGCACCGGCAGCAACGGCGAAACTGGCCACGGCCAGCGACCCGGCGAGACGGTCGTGAGTTTCCCGCCCGCACAGGTCGCCGTAAAACCGTTTCCGCGACACTCCGAGGCAGACCGGGCGATTGAACCGCTGAAATTCACCGAGCCGGGCGAGCAGGGAGAGGTTGTGAACCGTCCGCTTGCCGAACCCGATTCCCGGGTCGAGGCAGAGGGATTCGAGTGGTATGCCTGCTTCGGTCAGCGTCCGAATCCGTTCCGCGAAGTAATCCCCCACGGTATTCACCACGTCGTCGTACGCCGGGTCCAAATGCATCGTTTGCGGGTCCCCTTGCATGTGCATGACGATCGCGCCGGCTCCACTGTCCGCACACACGCCGGGCATCGCCAGGTCGCGGCGGAGGCCGCTGACGTCGTTCACGATTGCGGCCCCCACATCCAGGGCCTGCCGGGCGACCTCGGCTTTCATCGTATCGATGGATAGGGGTATCGCCGTATACTTCGCCAGTTCGCGGACGACCGGTACGACGCGGCGAAGTTCTTCATCGAGCGGAACGGGCGTCGCCCCGGGCCGCGTCGATTCGCCGCCGATGTCGAGGATGTCGGAACCTTCGGAGATCATGCGGAGTCCTCGTTCGACAGCCGCACCGGGATCGGGAAATTGGCCGCCGTCGGAGAAACTGTCCGGCGTGACGTTTAGGATGCCGAGAATGAGCGGCCGGAGGCCGAATGACAATCGGAAGTTGCGGCACTGCCAAACCATTCGAGTCCTACCAGGGCGCTTCCATCATGTTGACGATCTGTCGGGCAATCTTGTCGACGGCCATTTGTGCCCCCGATGTCGTCGTCTCGCCCAATTCCGGGACGACGCGACCGCTGGCGGTGACGGTAATCGGCTGGGGCACGGCCGGCACCACGGGCGTAGCCGGCACCGGCAAACTCGGGTCGAACGGTTGAACCGGAATCGCCGGGGGCGGCGTGCCGCGGTTCGTCAGGATGCGGCCGGTCCGCAAGTCCTTCCACACCACTTGTACCGTAATCTGAATGTCTCCATCCCGCCACATGTTCTGCTGGTTTCGGTTATAGATCAGCTTGTCCACGCGGAGGATCGAGCCGACGAGTTCGGTGTCCGCCCGGTCCGGGTCGGAAACGACTTTCATTCCGGGGCGGGTGTTGAGTTCCGTAACGATGGCCCGAGTAATGTCCTGGTCGAGCGTGCGGTACGGCGTGGTTGCCGGGGCCATCATTTTGAAGACGGGAACGTAGACCGATTTGATTTCGGGGTCGAAGGTCGGACCGACGGTGTACCCACCGATCGTAAACCCGCGGCCCGAACACCCGGCCGAGAGGAAGGCGATGGCGGTTAAAATCCCGGCGGCGCGTACGGCCACGGAAAACCCTCGCTGCTATTTGACGGACGTGCCGACGGTCGAAGCCGACGGCGGGCTTTGGGGAACCGTGCCGGAAGCGGGGACGACCGTTTCGGGGGCTCGCGACGGGATTTCCCGCGGGCCGCCGGTCATCTGTTCCCACGTCCGGGTCAGCAGGTTCCCGGTCGGCGCGGCCTTTTCTTTCGCGGCTTCTTCCTTCAGTTTCCCGATCCGGATTTCCGCCAAGTCGGAATACTTCGTCCCGGGGAATCGTCGCTGGACGATTAAGTACGTGTACACGGCGGATCCCGGATGGCCGGTGCGCTCGTAATACTCGGCCGTGTGGAAATCCGACTCGGCCTGCTGCATCCGGATCGCCATCTTCTGACGGAGCAGGTACTGGGACTTTTCCTCGCCCGAGAACTCGGGCATCGACACTTCGGCCGTGTGAACCAGTTGCATGGCCTCGGCGCACTTCGTCCCGTCGTAGTCCGGCCCGCCGGTGCTGTTGTTCTTCGCCATGATGGCCAGTTCGACCGCCTTCGGCCGCAGCGGGCTATTCTTGTGGAACTCGACCAGCATGCTCAGGCAGTGGTCGGCTTCCTCGTAGTTACCGCGGACGAAATTCACATACCCGGCCCAATACATCGCCTGGTCCGCCACCGGGCCGGTCATGTCGTACGTGTAGACGTATTCCAGCGCCTGGAGTGCCTCACCCTCCTGATCGACTCGGGGTTTGGTCGGATCGGACCAGTCGGGCATCTTCGGCAGCTTCCACTTGCTTTCGCCCTTCTGCTGCCGTTCGATCGCCGCCCGGGTGTCGTCGAGCCAGTAGTTCGCGATGTCGAAGATTTCTTTACACGCTTTGACGCGGTAGGCCCCGGCCGGGAAGTCCTTCAACATGCGGTGGTAGGTGTCCACCGCCTCGGGCAATTTCTTTTCCTCGCGGAGGCACTCGGCTTCCATGAACCGGGCCTTTTCGGCCGTCAGGACCGCGTTTCGTGTATTCTCGGCGAGACGGGCAAAAATTCGTCGGGCATCGTCAAATTGCCCGTCCTGATAGAACTGCTCGGCTTTGGTCATCTTAAGTTCGGCTTCGGGGTCCTTGTATGACGACCCGGTGAACGTCCGGCCGGTTTCTTCCATACGGTCTTTGAAGTCGCGGAACGAACCGCACCCAACGGCCGCCAGGCCGAAAAGGCACGCCAGCGCAAACGGGACCCGCGCGACGGTCATGCGACATGCCCCCGTGGGGATTCCGTTCATCGCCCGGCCCCGTCAAGGTAGTCGAGCATCTTAGGCCTTCGGGTCAGCACGCTACTGACCACGAATCCGAGCAACGACCTTATTTCCGGCGTCACGTCCGCCAGCGGAGCGTCCGACACCAACGCCCGCAACCCGGTGAAACCGGCCGCGGACAAAGGCCGGCGGTCGCGGGCCCCGAGCCGACATCGCGGGCACAATACCCCACCCGCCGTCGGCCCGTAGACCACCCGCCCGTCCGAATCCGCCAACTGTTCCTCCGCCCCGCACACGGCGCAGGCATCGAGCCGGGGGCTATACCCCAGCTCTTTCAACCAGGCAAGCTCGAATCGGGAGACCCGGGCCGCGACCGGGTTCGCGGTTACCGACCGCAGCGTGTCCACCGCCGCGTCGAACAAAATGGGGTGCGGGTCGTAATCCTGGGTACCGTCCGCGAGAAGTTCCGCGACGTAATACCCGGCATACAAGGCCCGCAGGTCGACTCTGAGATTGGGAAACCGCTCCACGAGCTGGGCTTCGGTAAACAGGTCGAGCCCGGCCGAAGCTTTGCGCAGGAAAACGACGTGGCAAAGCGAGAGCAGGTCGAAAGCAATTTCGAAGCCGGAACGCAGCCGGCGGCCCCCTTTGGCCAACCCACGCACTTTTCCGAACTCCCGGGTGAATACCGTGGCAATTCGGCTGGTTTCGCTCCAGTCGGTTCCGCGGACGACAAGGGCCAGGGCTTTCTCGGCGGGCACGGGAGAATGTTACGCATTCGTCGATAAAATGACGCGATGCCAAGCCTCGCCGACCTCCGCAGACACTACACGCTCGGCGGCCTGACCGAAGCCGACGCGGGGGACGACCCGTTCAAGCTATTTCACGAATGGTTCGCCACCGCGTTGACTGCGGAGTTACCCGAACCGAATGCGTTCACCCTGGCCACGGTCGGTACGGACGGGAAACCTTCTGCCCGGGTCGTTCTGCTCAAGGCGCTCGACGCCCGCGGCTTCTGCTTTTTCACCAATTACGGCAGCCGCAAGGGCCGGGAATTGGCTGCGAATCCGCACTGTGCCCTCGTATTCCTTTGGCACCCACTCGAACGTCAAATTCGCATTGAAGGGACGGTCGAGCTCGTCACGCCCGCGGAATCCGACGAGTATTTCGTGGTTCGTCCGATGGGCAGCCGGCTCGGGGCCTGGGCGTCCCGTCAAAGTGACGTCATTCCGGGAAGGGAATTTCTGGAACAACGGCACGCCGAACTATCCGCGAAATATCCGGACAGCAACATTCCGCGACCGCCATTCTGGGGCGGGTATCGCGTGCTGCCAGAGGTGTTCGAATTCTGGCAAGGCCGGCCGAGCCGGCTGCACGACCGCATTCGTTTTACCCGGAAATTGACCGGATGGTCCAAAGACCGACTTTCCCCGTAAATGGGGGCTAGACCGGCAACCCCCCCGCCACCTACCATGCCCTTGTATCCAAACTCCCATCGGAGGCTGCCATGAGGTTCCTGTCTATCGTATCCCTCGTCGCCGTCGTCGCGACGGCTGCGGGGACGGACAAGAATGAGGAGAAAAAAGTGTCTCCGCTCGACCGGAA
>DASXPC010000249.1:0-9460 GCA_036493815.1 Fimbriiglobus sp.
GTTGCGAGCTACTTCAAAAAAGGAAAAAATTCAGAGGTTTCAGATCGAGAACTTGTCGGACATTTAGTTGTCAGTCATTATGTTCCCAAGCCACTGGATACGAAACTGTTGCTTGTGACAACGGAACCACTCGGCAGTTGCAAAGTCCTTTACCGTCAAGGTTGGGGGGATTTGGCCGGTGGTGGGTTGACGATCCGTCATCTGGATTGCGACCACACAACTTTGTTTGTTATGCCGTTTGCCGAGCAGCTGGCTCAAGCCATAACCGAGAAGATTTTAGAATTGCCGGACAATGGCACTGTTAAACATAATATGAGAGGTTCTTAAACGTAAGGCACAACCCTGGACGTAACTTCGTAATATTAGTTTAGCTTGTCTTCGATTGATGGGATAGTTTAAGATTTTAGTGAATTATTTGCGGTTGTCTGATATTGATGCATCCCTATGCGAATAGCCTACGCCGTCCTCGTTCACCGCAACCCCGAACAGTTTGGCCGGCTAATTGATGCTTTGTGCTATCGTGCAAAGAACGTCGAAATATTTGTACACGTTGACAGAAAGTCTTTGCAAGAACCCTTTTGCAACGCTGTTGCGGTTGCGAGCCGACCGCTTGTTCACTTTGTTGACAGGCGAATCAAAGTCAACTGGGGCGGATATAGCGTCGTTCGGGCGACGCTTGCGCTTTTGCGCGAAATCACCATGAAGCAAAGTCGATTCGACTACGTGATATTATTGAGTGGACAGGGTTACCCGATAAAGAGTTATGAATTTATTGATAACTTTATCACGCGCAATGCCGGGCGTGAGCATATCCAGTATTCGCGCATACCAGACCCCGAGTGGGATATTAATGATCGTTATGAACGCTATCATTATTTTGATATTTGTGGAAATAAACTCGGTTGGCACTTGAGTCGCATTGTTGGCAGATTGTTGCCGGTCAAGAGGCGAATTCCGTACGGAATAATTCCACACGCCGGTTCCCAATGGTGGGGATTGACGATAAAATGTGTTGAGTACATATTGGAGTACGTGGCTAGGTATTCATTGTATGACCGCTTTTTCCGATACACATTTGTACCCGATGAAATGTATTTTCATTCAATTATTGCCAATTCGCCGTTTTCGGAATTCGTAACCGGCGAATCGCTTACTCATGTTGAATGGGATTCTGAAAAAAGCAGACCAAAGATAATACGACTTGAGGATCTGAATAGATTATTAGACAGTAAGAAGTTGTTTGCGAGGAAATTTGATATCGCGGAAGATTGTCAAGTGTTGGATGCACTAAAATCAGCAATTGAATCGGCTTGACGAAATGAGGGAAGGAAATGAAACCTCGATGTTTACTCCCCCTCACGCGGCTGGATTCCATGTAATAATTACAAATGAACCGAATTTCAGGGGTTTCGTTGCACTGTTTACAATGAAGTTGGCAACGTGAGGGGGAGTAGTGGGCAACAATGTCAGGTGTTTGCTATGAGGCCGTGCGAAGCAATTTTATATATCGTGACCGTGGTTATTGTTCTTTTTACGTGGGCCAGACCGCGCCCGTATTCGTGGCTCATTTGTTTTGCTGTTGCTTTACTGTCAATTGTTATTACGGTGCATATTATAAGTGAAGGAATTCGTTGGCAAATGCTGCCGGAGTATGTTGTGTGCATTTATATCTTTATTGAAGTGTTAATTGCTAATGTCGGATTGGGCAACAAGTATGCACGATCCGTCGTTTTGGCTTTTGCCATGGCGGGTTTATTCGCAAGCGTCATGCTGCCGGTATGTGTGTTCCCCGCCCCTACCGGACCGTATGCCGTTGGAACTGTTACGCGAGTATTGACGGACGTGAAACGCCCGGAGCCGCGGACTGGCGGAGAAGGAGACCGGAGGCAAGTGCTCATTCAAGTGTGGTATCCGGC
Organism: Fimbriiglobus sp.; assembly: GCA_036493815.1. Taxonomy (GTDB): domain Bacteria; phylum Planctomycetota; class Planctomycetia; order Gemmatales; family Gemmataceae; genus DASXPC01. Next base: position 1,917 of record DASXPC010000249.1, read on the forward strand.
ACTTCACGCCGGGATCGATCCCGTGCCGTACAAGACCCGAGCCGAACTTCCTTTTCGTATTTGGCGATTGGCACTGGTGAAAACTCATTCATTTGCGGGAGTGCCAATTTCTTCGGAGAATAATCGCTTCCCGGTTATTATTTACAGCCCGTCCTGGACGGGTAGTCGCAGCGAGAACACGATACAATTTGAAGAACTGGCAAGTCGAGGATTTGTCGTGGTTGCGATGGATCATCCCTACGGAGGCGATAGGATTGCTTTTCCGGACGGTAAAGTGATCCGCTCCCATGTTTGTGGCTTTCTGGCAGGTGAATCGGTTAAAGAACTGGAAACGAACGCCCAACAGATGGATGATGAATTGGACGTCCGTGTTGCGGACGCCCGGTTCGTTCTCGACGAACTTGCACATTTCGACCAGGAAGACCCGGACGGGCTGCTGACCGGTCGACTGGATTTGACCCGCATCGGCATGATGGGGTATTCGTTCGGCGGAGCGGTAGCCGTTGAGACGAGTTTTCGCGACGACCGCATCAAGGCCGCCATCAACTTCGACGGGTCGATTTTCGGCAAGTCGGCCCGAACAGGTATTACTTGCCCCTATTTGTTCGCAACGACTTTACTCCCCTCGGCAAATTCGGCTCTTCCAGATTTGCCCCCGAAGACTGCCGAGGAATGGCGAGCGATTTTCGACGCAAATGACGCCGAAAACGAACGCCGTTCCCTTACCACGTCTGGCGGTTCCCTGCTCGAAATACCGGGAACGAAACATTTGAGCTTTTCCGTCGGTTCTTTGCACTCTCCGATCGCGAGGTGGCGTGCGGGCATCGAAATCGACCCGCGTTTGGTGATGCGAATTCTCAACGACTACGTTGTCGGTTTCTTTCAGGAACACTTGGGACTTTCGGGACCGGACAACCTTGAAGGGCTGGCTGCGAAATACCCCGAAGTTCGGTTCCGGACCTGGCCCAAACCGGTCCGAAAAGGTGCAGCCCCCGCAGCGGGTGTGCCGGTGCTAGCGCCGAACGGGCATACCCGTGGATCGCAAAGATAACGGTGTGGCGGTTCCACTGGGGGGGACGGTATGCATCAGAGTTCCGGCGGATCAATCTTTCGCAATTGACGTCAACTTTGCCCGCAAGGTGGTTCGCGAGATTCCAAGCAGTTCACTGGCATGGACCTGGTTATTATGGGCGTGGAGAAGGGCTTCCCCAAGCACGACACGATCGACTTCGTGAATCACTTTCCGGTAGATGTCCGTTGCACCGGAAGAGAGTAAGGAGCGAACCAGTTCGTGGACTTCGGTCAACTTGGCGGTCCCCGGGTTCGGGGAAGGCGACTGACCCGAAACGGTTACCGGCAGGCATTCCGGAGTAATGACTTCGGAGACCGCCCGAATGACGGCGTACCGGACCGCATTCTGCAATTCGCGCACGTTACCCGGCCAAGGGTAAGCGACCAGCACCCTCATTGCCTCCGGCGTAACGGTACGGACTTGCTTGTCGAGTTTTGCGTTGGCCAAATTGATAAAGTGATTGACCAGATGTGGCACGTCGTCAGGCCGCTCGCGGAGTGGTGGCAACGTGACGGTCACGCCGTTCAACCGGTAGAGCAGGTCTTCCCGAAATCGGCCGGCCACGACCAGTTCGTCGAGTTTCTGATTGGTCGCGGCAATCAAGCGGACGTTCACCGTGACGGGTTCCTGCCCGCCGACGCGTTCGAACATTTGGTCTTGGAGGACGCGCAGCACTTTGGCCTGAGTGGCCGGGGCCATGTCGCCGATTTCGTCCAGGAACAGCGTCCCTCCGTCGGCCTGCTCGAACTTGCCGATGCGTTGCCGGTCCGCGCCGGTAAACGCCCCTTTTTCGTGTCCGAAGAGTTCGCTTTCCAGCAGGTTCTCCGGAATGGCGGCACAGTTAATGGCTAGAAAGGGTTTTTCGGCCCTCTTGCTGTGCTGGAACAAGGCCCGTGCGACAAGTTCCTTACCGGTCCCGCTTTCCCCAAGAATCAGAACGGTTACATCTTGAGGCGCGAACCGGCCGATCCCCTTGTATACCTCCTGCATGACCGGGGATTGGCCGACAATGCGGTCGGCTGAAGTGGCATCGGTCTCCTGGTCGAACTGCGTTGTTACGGTCCGAATCCGCCTCAACTCGATCGCCTTGGCTACGACTTCGCGCAGGTGGTGCAGGTCCACCGGTTTCAGCAGGTATTCGTAAGCCCCCCGCTTCATGGCTTCGATCGCCGTGTCCGTCTCGGCAAACGCCGTAGCCACGATTACCGGAAGGTGTGGATCGAGTTCCTTGATCCGCTCGAACAACTCCAACCCGGAAAGGTCGGGCAACCGGACGTCCAGAATGACGACGTCCGGGCGTTCTTTTCCCACGGCCGCCAGCCCTAACCGGGCCGTTTTAGCGGTTGCGACGGTCAGTTCGTCGGACTCCAACCCGGCCTGGAGCGAGTACAACACGTTGGGCTCGTCATCGACAATGAGCAGTTTGGACACGGCTACCTCGGAAGCCCGTTGGCATATGCGGAATCGTGGCTGGGCAAACTTTTCGGGCGGATAACGGGAAGCCGGAGGTTGAACACTGCGCCGCCCCCGACGGTCCGATCCGCCGTCAGTCGGCCGCCGTGGGTTTCCGCAATCCGACGACAGATTGACAGCCCGAGTCCCAACCCCGATTCCTTGGTGCTGACAAACGGATCGAACACCCGATCGCCAAGGTCGACAGGCAACCCCGGGCCGCCGTCTTCCACCGAAAGGAGTAATTCCGGATTCCCTTCCGCGGCTTGGTTGAGTTCAATCCGCAATCCGATGTGCCCCCCCTGGGGCTGGGCTTCGAGAGCGTTGAAGAGCAAGTTGTAAAGGACTTGGCGGAGTTGGTTCGGATCGGCGGATACAACCGTCGGACCGAAGGCCGGTTCGATCCGGACATCGACACCTTGCAACTCCGCACGGGCCCGGATGCCGTCGACGGTTCTCTCGACGAGTTCCTTGACGTCCACCGGCCGCGGTTCGAGCCGCGGCGGCCGGGCGAAGTCGAGAAACCCACTCACGATCTGTTCCAACCGGACGATTTCTTCGTCCAGAACTTGTAGATCGCGGGGACGAAAGCCGGCGACACCCTGACGCTCGGCGGCCGCCTGCACGAGCAATTTGATCGCCATGAGCGGATTGCGGATTTCGTGGGCGATGCCGGCGGCCATCTGCCCGACCCAAGCCAGTTGTTCCGCCCGGAGGGCGTCTCTTTCGGTCCGCCGCAGCCGTTGGAGTACGGCGGAGGCGGAAACGGTCATTCGCTCGACCGCGTCGCTCGGCTTTTCTTCCGGAGTCGGTTGCCCGGGGTGGGCCGCTTGGTCGAGTATCTCGGCCGTACTCCGAAGCTGCCTTTCGGCTTGCAGGAGGGACCGCCGGATCGCCACCGCGATCACCGTGCCCGCCAACATACCGCCCAAGGATCCGCAGAGCCCCAGTGCGATCAGGCCGGTGGTTAACCGGTCGGCCAGGTCTCGGTTTTCCTGCGTGTTCTGGCTGAGCATTTCCTCATTGAGCGAAAGGTACATGTGGGCCGGGTCGAGAATTTCTTTGATCAGGACCGTGTCGATCAATTCGAAGATCTTGGGGTACAACGGCTGGGTCGTCTTGCGGAAGAGATCGTCGTATTGGGCGAAGAAATGGTTGTAGCCGATCTTTGTCCGGTTGATCAGTGCTTGTTCTTTGGGAGTTGTTGCCGTCCGTTCGACTTCCTGCATGGCGTCCGAGGTCCGGTGTTTCATTCGTTGGACGGGTTCCAGATACTTCTTGTCCAACGTAATCAAATACCGGTCGAATTGCGTGCGGATTTCGCGGATGCTGATTTCCAGTTCCTGAGCTGCCCTTACGCTGTCGACGTTGTTTTTCATGACCTCCGATACGGATCGCTGAAGGTTCCGCACGTACCAGGCAGACCCGAATGCGATAACGAGGAGCAAAATACTGAGTGCACCGACAGGAGCCATTAAGCGGCCTATCAGCAACGGGGCCATTACAAATTCTCCCAGCCTGTGCAGGTTCTGGACAATTTGGTCCAAAAGCTAAACACCAAATCCGACCAAATCCCAAGCCGATTGCCAAAACTAAAATCTTCAAGGTCAAATATGCCCGAAATGCAAAATAGTCATGACGTTGGAAAATAAATATTAGAAAAAGAAATCGGTTATTTTCCTCTCTTCGAGGATAACTTTTCTAGTCATATTCACTTGCAAAACACTGGTAAAAACATGTGTTTATCTGCCCGATTTGGTCTTTTTAGAAATTCGGCATACCCGTTGCTCCGTTGATCAAGACGGCAAATGTGGTGCCTTGTTCACCAGGACCAGACGAGGATGTCCTATGGCTTGGTCGAAAAAACGACTTGAGCACGTCGCTCGAACTCGCCTCGGCGGAGCCAAGTTGATCGTCGTCGCGAACCGCGAGCCGTACGTCCATCAATACCATGACGGCGACGTGGAATGGATCCGCCCGGCAGGGGGATTGACGACCGCCCTCGACCCCGTGATGCAAGCCTGTGGTGGGACGTGGGTGGCCCACGGTTCGGGAGACGCCGATCGCGATACGACGGACGAATTCGGCCGGGTCGGCGTGCCCCCCGACGATCCGAATTATACCCTGCGGCGTGTCTGGTTGACCAAGGAACAGGAAGAAGGCTACTACTACGGGTTCGCCAACAGTTCGCTTTGGCCGTTGTGCCATCAGGTGTATTGCCGACCCGCATTCAATCCATCCCATTGGGCCTCCTATCAGGAAGTGAACGAACTTTTCGCCGAGGCCGTACTCGAGGAAGCGCGGGGCGGCCCGGCACTTATTTTCGTCCAGGATTATCATTTCGCTCTGCTTCCGAGAATTCTGAAGCGGCAGCGGCCCGATTTGGTCGTAGCGCAATTCTGGCACATCCCCTGGCCGCATCCGGAAACCTTCCGGGTCTGCCCGTGGGCCGAGGAAATCCTCGAAGGAATGCTCGGGAACGACCTCATGTCGTTCCACATCCAACACCACTGCAACAATTTCCTGGAAACGGTGGATCGAACCGTAGAATGCCGAATCGACCGCGAACGCTTTGCGGTGCAACGCAACGGGAACAATACGATGGTTCGCCCTCATCCCATCAGCGTCGACCCCGACCTGGCAAACGAATATCTCGGTAACAACTGGGAGGCTCGGGCCACCCACTTCCGGCGAAAGCACCGGCTCGGCGACCGACCGCTACTCATTGGCGTGGACCGCGTCGATTACACCAAAGGCATCCCGGAGCGGTTGCGGGCCGTCGATCGGCTGTTGGAAACCCACCCCGAATGGAAGGGGAAACTCCACTTCCTGCAGGTCGGGGCGCCCAGCCGGACCCACATTTCAGCGTATAGCATTCTCAACGACGACCTGCAAATCCTAGCTGAAAAAATCAACTGGAAACACGGCACACGGAACTGGCAACCCGTCATTTTCCTGAACGAACATTACGGACAAAAGGACTTGTTCATGCTCTATCGGATGGCGGCCGGGTGCGTCGTCAGTTCCCTTCACGACGGAATGAACCTGGTGGCAAAGGAATTCGTGACCTCACGCCGGGACGAACAGGGAGTGCTCGTTCTGTCCGAATTCACCGGTGCCGCCCGGGAGTTGACCGACGCGTTGATCGTCAATCCGTTCAACGTCGAACAAATGGCGGAGTCGCTTCATTCGTCGTTGACGATGGCCCCGGACGAGCAGCGGCGACGGATGCGCAAGATGCGGTCTCAGGTGGAAGACCACAACATATACCGTTGGGCTGGCATGCTTCTGTCCGAAGTCGGTAAGCTCGCCGGTGACACCGACCCGACCGACGACGGCTTGTCCGGTTCGAATTCCGAGGACGAGTTGCCACCCCTGTTCCCGAAACCGACGGGCGTTGACACGAACGGCGTGTTTGCGGGGATCGTATGATGAACGGGATTTGTCCGACGACGAACGGTTGGGTTCGACGTGCTGCCGAGGCTTACGGCCGCGGCCGTCCGCTCGCATTGTTGTTCGATTACGACGGCACTCTCACGCCGATCGTGCGCCACCCGAGTTTGGCCAGGCTCCCCCCGGGCACGCGCGACCGTTTGCGCCGGTTGGCTGCCCTGCCGGACGTGGGCGTCGGCGTCATCAGCGGCCGCGCGCTGAGCGAAGTCCGAACCATGGTCGGCCTGGACGGAATTTATTACTCCGGATCGGGCGGGCTGGAAGTCGACCTGCTCGGAAACGAAAAACGTTACCCCGAGACCGATGCCATCGGCCGGTTGCTGGACGAAATCCAGGATCAACTCCTGGATTTGTTGAAACAATTTCCCGGAACCTGGTTGGAGCGCAAGCCGGGCGCGATCGCCATTCACTTTCGCGGGCTGTTACCCTTAGCCGCCACGTGCTTTCGATACGAAGCGGTGTCGCTGTTGTCGGTCGTCGAGGAGTTGAGATACCGAGTCGTTTCGGAGGCGATTGAAGTGACGCCGGCGGACGGTTGGGACAAGGGTACGGCCGTTGTTTCGATCCTCGCGCATTTGGAAAACGCGATCGGATCGCCCCCGCTCCCGCTCTATTTCGGCGACGCGGCGAACGACGTGGAAGGCATGGCAGTTGCCCTCCATAACGGGGGATTCGCCGTCGGGGTGGGGCCGGACGCGCCACGCATTGCCACCGAGCAACTGGCGGGCCCTGCTGAACTCGCCGGCCGCTTAAACGAGTTAACGGCGGGTCTCGTGGCCAGTCGGGGGTTCCCGGCCGAACAATCCGAAGCGGCTTGGCTTCCGCAGGCCGATTCGAAACCGGCACCGGGCGGTCAGGAATACGCGGCACCGCCGAGAACCAATGCCGGAATGCTGCTCCTCGATTCCGACCCGGCTGTGCGGGAAGAATTGGCCGGCGCCATGTCCGAATTTGGATGGCAAGTCTGGCAGGCCGATACTCCGGAACGGGCGACCGAACTTCTCGACCGGCACGGTGACCGGGTACAGGTTGCTCTCGTGGACCTTCAACTTCCCGGATTGCAGGGCGTGAGGACGCTGACCGCGATCAGCCAAAACCACCCAGACCTGCTCCGGTGCTTCTTGTCCGCGGAGGTCAGTCCGTACATGGCAACCGCAATTCATCGGCTTTCAAGCTTGCCACTCTTCGTCAAACCTCTCCGGGCGGCCGATTTGAACACTTCGCTTCGTAAGATGCTTTTGAAGAGTCCCCACGCGGAAAAACAAAGCATGCACGTTTAAGTCCCTGCGATGCCGTTCTGAAGCAGGAATATTGATCGACGAAGGAAATGCGGCCGTCTCTTCCGGCCCCGCAAACTATTTTCGAGCCCCTTCGTTTCAAAGCAAACGGGTCTGTGCTCCTACAGCCCTTCCAGCCACGCCTTCGCACTCGCGTCCGAGGGCATCCGCCAGTCTCCCCGGGGGCTTAAACTAACCGAGCCGACTTTCGGCCCATCCGGCAGACAACTCCGCTTGAATTGGTTGGCGAAAAACCGGGTCAGGAACACCTTCAGCCAGTGCCGGATTTC